>JAZKDL010000540.1:0-6185 GCA_040387575.1 Pseudomonadota bacterium | reverse complement strand
GGCCGCCCAGGTACTTGGCGAACAGCTTCTCGCAGAAGGCGACGGCCTCGGGCTGTTCCATCGCGTCGAGGCCGTGCGCCTTCCAGACTTCTTCCGGCGTCTCGACGATGAAGGTCGAGGTGTCCTCATCGAACTGGTAGGCGTGCGCCTGAAACCAGCCGTGCTCGGTCTGTTCGAAGGCGAAGGTGAAGGCCTCGAAAGTCTGGTGCGTGCCGAGCCAGACGAAGCGGCATTTGCGCAGGTCGATGTCGGGCTGGTAGACGTCCGCATAGCGTTCGCGGATGCGGCTGTTCAGGCCGTCGCTGGCGATCACGAGGTCGGCGTCGTACTGCGCGGCCAGGGCCTGATCGTCGGTGACGTTGGTCTCGAACACCAGGTTCACGCCGAGCGCGATGCAGCGCTCCTGCAAGATGTTCAGCAGCCGCTTGCGGCCGATGCCGCAGAAGCCGTGGCCGCCCGAACGCACCTGCTTGTCCTTGTAGAACACTTGAATGTCGTCCCAGTGGTGGAACGATTCGCCGATCAGCCCGGCGGTGCCGGATTCGGCCGCGGCCAGGTTGGCGAGCGTCTGGTCGCTCAGCACCACGCCCCAGCCGAAAGTGTCGAACGGCCGGTTGCGCTCGACCACCGTGATCTCGAGTTGCGGGTGCCGCGCCTTCATGAGCAGCGCGAAGTAGAGCCCCGCGGGGCCGCCACCGATACAGAGAATGCGCTGAAGCTTGGATGCGAGGTTATTCATGAATAAATAGTTTAGGCATAAACATTCTGGTGTCAATGGGCATGGGGTTATCCGGACAGGACGGTTGACGAGTCTTTTTCCACTCGCAAAAATCCGAATTCCCCAAAGGCTTATATTGACAACATGACCAGCCTGATCCCCAAGATCGAGTCTCAACTGGCAGCGCTGCCGGTTCCCATCGCATTGCAACTGCCCGATGGCAGGCGAGTGGCACAGCCAAACTCACGAGTGACGTTGGCGTTCAGCGAATGGTCGGCGCTGGCCAAGCTGGCGGCCAGGCAGGTCGGCACCCTCGGCGAGGCGTACGTCGAAGGGCGCGTCCAGATCGAAGGCGCGATGCGGGACATCATCGACGCCACGGTGGGGCTGCTACCGGACAACCCGTCCGAGGCGCGGCCCGGCCTCTGGGGTCGCTTCATGACGCACGCGAAGTCGCGTGGCCTGCACACCCTGCGCAAGGACGCCGCGCAGATCCAGTTCCACTACGACGTCTCCGACGACTTCTACGCGCTGTGGCTCGACCCGCGCCGCGTGTATTCATGCGCCTACTACCGCGAGGACAGCATGACACTGGCCCAAGCGCAGGAAGCCAAGATCGACCACATCTGCCGCAAGCTCAAGCTGCAATCGGGCGAGCGCTTTCTCGACATCGGCTCCGGCTGGGGCGGGTTGCTGCTCTGGGCGGCGGAACACTACGGTGTCGATGCCACCGGCATCACGCTGTCGAAGAACCAGCACGCGCACGTCACGAAGCTGATCGCGGAGAAGGGTTTGCAGGACCGCGTGCGCGTCGAATTGCGCGATTACCGTGAACTCGACGTGGCGCAGCCTTTCGACAAGATCTCGTCAGTCGGCATGTTCGAGCACGTGGGCAGCGCCAACATGCCGGTGTACTTCAACAAGATCTATTCGCTGCTGAAGCCCGGCGGGCTGGTGCTGAACCACGGAATCACCTCGGGCCGACTCGACTACCAGCAGCTGGGCGCCGGCATGGGCGACTTCATCGAGAAATACATCTTCCCGGGCGGCGAGCTGCTGCACGTCACGCACGTGCTGCGCGAAACCGCCGCGTCCGGCCTGGAGATGGTCGACACGGAAAGCCTGCGACCGCACTACGCACGCACGCTGTGGGCGTGGTCGGATGCGCTCGAGGCGCAGCTGGACGAAGCGCGTGCAGTCCTCACGCGCAGCAGCGACGCCACGCAGGCGGAGCGTGTGCTGCGCGCCTACCGGCTCTATCTGGCCGGCTCGGCGATGAGTTTCGAGCAGGGCTGGATCTCGCTGCATCAGATGCTGTCGACCCGGCCGGATGGCAAGGTGGCGGCCCGCTCCCTGCGGGGCGCGCAATCGGTGTACCCTTTCACCCGGGACTACATCTACAAATAATCCAATGCTCTATCGATTCAAATCGCAAGCCACCGCCGACGTCGTCATGCTCGAAACCAACGCGCGGCAACTCTTCAATATCATCGGCAAGCCGGTGGCGCCCGAAGGCGTCATCACCGTGGAACAGATGCCTGCCGCGCTGTCCGCACTGGAAGCCGCCATTGGCCAGGAAGCTTCCGCCGGCCCCCACAACCATGACCCGCATGCGGTGGAAGATCACGACACCAAGGCCGAACGCGAGCATATTGGCCTGCACCAGCGCGCAGCGCCGCTGATCGAGATGATCAAGCGGTCGCTGGAAGATCAAAAAGCAATCGTCTGGAGCGTCTGACGCACCGCATCAATCCACCTTGGCGCCGGAGTCCTTCACGACCTTGGCCCATTTGGTGTGTTCGCTGTCGATGAGTTTCACGAATTCGGCGGGGGTGTTGCCACTGGGAATCGCGCCCTGGGCCACCAGTTTCTCCTTCATCGCCGTCGTGCCGAGAGATTTCGCCACCTCCTGTTGAATGCGGTTGACGATGTCCGGCGAGGTGCCGGCCGGCGCCAGCAGGCCGAACCATGAACTGGCTTCGAAGCCTTTCAACGCAGGGCCGCCGACTTCTTCGACGGTCGGCACATCGGGCAGCGCCGGCGAGCGCTGCGCGCTGGTCACGGCCAGCGCAATCAGCTTGCCGCCCTTGATCTGCTGCATCGACGAGGGCAGGTTGTCGAACATCACGTCGGCGTTGCCGGCCACCATGTCGAGCAGCGCAGGGCCCGATCCGCGGTACGGAATGTGGGTCATGAAGCTGCCCGTCATGCTCTTGAAGAGCTCGCCCGCCAGGTGGATCGACGTGCCGCTGCCACTGGACGCCATGTTGAGCTTGCCCGGATGCGTCTTGGCGTAAGCGACGAAGTCGGCCACGTTGCGGATGCCGAGCGCCTTGGCCTTCTCGGTGTTCATTTCCATCACGTTCGGCACCGCCGCCACCAGCGTGATCGGCACGAAATCCTTGATCGGATCGAAGGGCAGCTTCGGATACAGCGCCCGGTTGATGCCGTGCGTGCCGACCGTTCCCATCAGCAGCGTGTAGCCGTCGTTGGGCGCCTTCGCGACGATGTCGGTGCCGACATTGCCGCCGGCACCCGCCCGGTTGTCGACGATGAACTGCTGGCCGAAGGCCTTCGACAGTTCGGGCGCCATGGCGCGCGCGAGGATGTCGGTGGTGCCGCCGGCCGCGAAGGGCACGACGATGCGCACTGGCTTGTTGGGCCAGCCGGTGTCGGCGGCTGCGGGGCCGGCCATCAGCAGCAGTGCGGCGGCACCGCTGGCTGTGCCCGCGGCAAGTGCGGCGAGTGCGCGGCGCCGACCGCGATGGATGTGTTCGCTCATGGTGTGTCTCCGTTTTCTGTGGAGACCGTTGTACAGGCGCAGCGCCCGCTTTTCCGCCGGTAGTAACCCGGTTTCGGTGCGCCGGTGACCTGCGCAGACGCGACGACCTGCCGCGCCCCTCAGCGCCCGTCGACCATTGCCGCGAAGCCGTCCGAGCGAAAGCGTTCCACGACGAAGTCCACGAAGGCCCGGGTCTTGGCCGGCAGCAGCTTCTTGCTCGGGTAGTAGAGCGACAGCGCACCCGCATCCGCGTACCAGCCCGGCAGCAGCCGAACGAGCGCGCCGCTCTGCAGTGCGGGCGCCGCAAAGGGCATCGGCAGCAGCGCCACACCCAGGTCCATCAGCGCTGCCTGCCGCTGCGCTTCCGGATCGCTGAAGATCGCGCGCGGCCGAAATTCGACGGTGCCCTCCTGGCCGCGCGCATTGCGCAGCGTCCAGGCGTGCACCCGGCCGGTCGGTGACGAGCGTCGCGCGATACCTTCGAACGCGGCCAGGTCCGCCGGTCGCTTCGGCATCGCGCGGCCTTCCATGTAGCGCGGCGATGCAACCGCGACCACATGCACCCGCGCCAGTTCGCGCGCCACCACGCCGGGCGTGAGCACGATGCCGCCGCCGATCGCCGCATCGAAGCCTTCGCCGACCAGGTCGATCTGGCGGTTGTCGAAATGCCAGTCGGGCAGCACCTTCGGGTAACGGGTCAAGAAGTCGGCGAGCGTCGGCACCAGGTAGGCCCGCCCGAAGGCCTGGCCCATGCTGACCTTCAGCGTGCCGGCCGGCTGGCCGTCGTCCTTGTCGACGCCGGCCACCGCTTCCTGCAGCGTCGCGAGCGCGCCGCCCACCTGCTGCAGAAAGCGCTCGCCGCTCTCGGTCAGCGTCAGGCGCCGCGTGCTGCGCTGGAACAGCCGCACCCCGAGCCGCGCTTCCAGCCGCGCCACGTTCTTGCTCACGGCCGCCGGTGTCAGGCCCAGTCGCCGTGCCGCGGCGGAAAAGCTGCCGCCATCGGCGCTCTGGACGAAGGATTCGAGATGATTGAGCGGTTCCATGCATCCTATTTTCAACCATTGGTTGAATCTGATTCACGGAATTCGTGGCTACCGAAGATGCAATGAAAGTCCGAGACTGGAGGCCTTCAACCACCAACCAAGGACTTCCACATGACCACCGCTTCCACTCTTCTCCCCACCGTTCTGACCGGCAAGATCGCCTTCGTGACCGGCGGCTCGCGCGGCATCGGCGCTGCGATCGTGCGTCGCCTCGCGCAGGACGGCGCCACCGTCGCCTTCAGCTACAGCAGTTCCGGCGAGGCCGCCGATGCGCTGGTAAGCAGCATCGAGGCCGAGGGCGGCCGCGCGCTGGCTCTGCGCGTCGACAGCGCGGACGCCGCTGCGTTGCGTGCCGGCATCGACGACGTGGCGCGTCGCTTCGGCCGGCTCGACATCCTCGTCAACAACGCAGGCGTGCTGCGGCTCGGCGCCATCGGCGACTTTTCGCTGGCCGACTTCGACCAGACCGTGGCGGTCAACATCCGCGCCGTGTTCGTTGCCACCCAGGCCGCCGTGGCGCACATGGGCGACGGTGGACGCGTGATCAACATCGGCAGCACCAATGCCGAGCGCATGCCCTTCGCCGGCGGCAGCGTCTACGCCATGAGCAAGTCCGCGCTGCAGGGCTTGGTGCAAGGCCTGTCGCGCGACCTCGGGCCGCGTGGCATCACGGTCAACAACGTGCAGCCGGGCCCGGTCGACACCGAAATGAATCCCGCCGACGGCCCCAATGCGGAAGGCCTGCGCTCCCTGATGGCGCTGCCGCGCTTCGGCCGCGCCGAGGAGATCGCCGGCATGGTCGCCTACCTGGCGAGCCCGTTGGCGGGCTTCGTGACCGGCGCGAACCTGATGATCGACGGTGGCTTCGCGGCCTGAGACTCGCACGTCGCGCCGGGCGCCATCGCCGGCCGGAAAGCAAAAGGCCGCCGGCACCGAAGTGCGGCGGCCTTGGCCGTGATTCACGGCAGCGAGCTTGTGGATCAGTCCGCGTACACGCCAGCGGCCTTGATCACCGGACCGAAGCGCGCGACTTCCGACATCACGAACTTCTTGTGCTCGGCGGGTTCGACGCGCTTGTCGTTCACGATCACCGCGCCCAGGCCTTCTTCCTTTGTGATGAATTCCGGGTCCTTCAGTGCAACCTTGAGCGCATCGTTCAGCGCCTTCAGCACCGGCGCCGGCGTGCCCTTGGGCGCGTACAGGCCGTGCCAGATCGTGACCTGGAAGTTCTTCAGGCCCGACTCGTCCAGCGTCGGCAGGTCCTTCAGCGCTGGCGTGGTCAGGCGCTTCATCGTGGTCACGCCATAGGCCTTGACCTTCTTCGCCTCGATCTGGCTCGTGGTGTTGGTGGTCTGGTCGCACAACAGATCGATCTGGCCGCCCAGCAGGTCGGCGATCGCCGGGGCCGTGCCCTTGTACGGCACGGTCGTCATTTCAGCCTTCAGCTCGCTCTGGAACAGCAGGCCGCACAGGTGCGATGCCGAGCCGATGCCGGCGTTGCCGAGGTTCACCTTGCCCGAGTTCTTGGTGATCCAGCTGCGCAGTTCGCCGAAGTTCTTGGCTTCGAGTTGGGGCTTGCCGATCAGCGTCATCGGCACGTCGTTGATCATGCCCAGGTACTCGAAATCGGTTTCGTAGTTGT
>JAZKDL010000539.1:0-4772 GCA_040387575.1 Pseudomonadota bacterium | reverse complement strand
CGGCCCACGTGACGCTGCAGCGCGATCACCGTGACACCCGTGGCGCCACCGGTGAGCAAGGCCGCCAGGCACAGCACCGGGAACACGGGCCAGGCCGTGGCGAGTGCAGCGCCCAGGCTGGACGCGCCGACCGCAAGCTTCAACGGCAGGCGCAGCCCATGACGATCGGTAAAGCGCCCTGCCGGCAGCGCGAGGAACACCTGCGTGAGAGCGAACAACGACAGCAGCACGCCAACCGCAGCAGCGCTGTAGCCCTGCTGCAGCGCCAGCAACGGTGCGGCCAGGCGCGTGCCGGTCATCGCGGCATGAAGGCAGATTTGCGCGGCGATCAGCCGGAGCAACTCAGGCGTCATCGTCGCCGTCGTTCGGTGGCAGCAGTGCCTGTGCCTGCGCCTCGGGCAACGCTTCCACGCCCTTCAGCGCGCGCTGCATCTGGCGGGCACGTGTGTCGGCCTTGTCGAGCGTGTCCGACGCCTTGGCAACCTGTTCCTTGATGCGTGCCACCCATTCGCCGTAACGATCGAATTCCGTCTTGACGGCACCCAGCACCTTCCAGACTTCAGAAGCTTGCTGCTCCAGCGCCAGCGTGCGGAAGCCCATCTGCAGGCTGTTGAGCATCGCCAGCAGCGTGGTCGGCCCGGCGAGCGTCACCCGGTGCTGCCGCTGGACCGCGTCCATCAGACCGGGACGGCGCAGCACTTCGGCATAGAGACTCTCGACCGGCAGAAACAGGATCGCGAAATCGGTGGTGTGCGGCGCAGCCAGGTAGTTCTCGGCGATCGAGCGCGCCTCGCTGCGAATGCGTGCCTCGAGCGCCTTGCCGGCCACCTCCACGGCCACCGCGTCGGCGCGCTCGTGGGCATCGATGAGCCGCTCGTAGTCGTCACGTGGAAACTTCGCGTCGATCGGCAGCCAGACCGGCAAGCCATCGTCACCGCGCCCCGGAAAGCGAACCGCAAAATCGACGCGCTGGTTGCTGCGTGGCTTGGTCTCGACCTGTTTGGCGTACTGCTCGGTAGTGAGCACCTGCTCCAGCAGCGCTTCCAATTGCACCTCGCCGAACACGCCGCGCGTCTTCACGTTGGTCAGCACCCGCTGCAGGCTACCGACACCGACCGCCAGCGTCTGCATCTCGCCCAGCCCCTTGTGGACCTGATCGAGCCGGTCGGCGACCTGCTTGAAGCTCTCGCCGAGCCGCGTCTCGAGCGTGGTCTGGAGCTTCTCGTCGACCGTCTGGCGCATCTCGTCGAGCTTCGCGGCGTTGCTCTGCTGGAGTTGCGCGAGCTGGGCTTCCAGCGTTGCGCGCATCTCGGCCAGCCGCCGCGCATTCGATTCGCTCAGTCCTTGCAGCTGCGTATTGAGCGTGTCGGCCAGCGTCTTCTGCAGCATCGTCAACTGCTGCGCGAACGCATCGATCTGCGCGTTCTGCGTGCGGGTGGCTTCTGCGTTCTGCAACAACAAAGAGCGCTGAAATCCGGCGAAGGCCTGCGTCGTTTCCTGCCGCGCGCCACGGGACGATTCGGCGATCTCGCGGCGCAGCTCACGCTCGATGCGCTCGTTCGCGTCACCCAGGTTGTCCAGCGCCGTGAACAGTTCAGCATGGTCGGCGGGTCGCGCGCGGCGCAGCAGCAGCCAGCCAATCAGGAAAACATTCAGCGTGCAGAGCGCGAGGAGAAGCCAGGCAATGTCGATGGGGAACTGGGGCATGGAGGCGATGGGCGGCCGCGGCCCTTATGGTGCGTCCGATGGCGCCGGTGTCGTAGGCGTGACGAGCGTCACCGCGCCCTGCCCGTCGAGAAAGCCGACCAGGTTGTCCGCTGCCAGTTCGGCCATCGCCCGGCGGGTCGGCACGGAGGCGCTGGCGATGTGCGGCGTGAGCACGACGTTCGGTACGGCCAACAGATCGGGATGGACGTTCGGCTCGCCCTCAAAGACATCGAGCCCGGCTGCGGCGATGCGTTTGTCGCGCAGCGCCGCGGCCAGCGCGGCGTCGTCGACGATGCCGCCACGCGCAATGTTGATCAACGTGGCCGTCGGCTTCATGAGCGCGAGCTCGGCCGCGCCGATGGTGTGGTGCGACGCGGCGGTGTAGGGCACCACGAGCACGACGTGATCGGCCGTCCTCAGCAGCTCTTCCTTGCCGGCGTAGCGTGCGCCGCACGCGGCTTCCAGCTCGGGCGACAGACGCGAACGGTTGTGATAGACCACCTTCATGCCGAAGCCATGCGCGCCACGTCGGGCAATGCCCTGCCCGATGCGGCCCATGCCGATGATGCCCAGCGTCGAGCCGTGGATGTCGCTGCCCGAGAACATGTCGTACGCCCACTTCTGCCACTTGCCCGCGCGCAGGAAGTGTTCGCTCTCGGTGATGCGTCGCGCGGTCGCCATCAGCAGCGCGAAGCCGAAGTCGGCTGTGGTTTCGGTCAGCACATCGGGCGCGTTGGTACCAACGACCTGTCGCGCCACCATCGCATCGATGTCGAAGTTGTTGTAGCCGACCGCCATGTTGGCGCAGATCCGGAGGTCGGGGCAAGCATCGAGCAGCGTGGCATCGATGCGCTCGGAAGCGGTGGTCAGCACGCCCCGAACGCCCTGAAGCCGTTCGATCAGCTCGGCCTGGTTCCATATCTCGTCGGCCTGGTTCGAGGTGACGTCGAAGTGCTGTTCGAGTCGCGCGATGGTCTCCGGAAAGATGGCGCGGGCGACGAGGATCCTGTGCTTGCTCATGGATGCGATCTCAGCGGAAGAAAACGAACGTGGTGGCGATGAACAGTGGCACGAGGATCGCGCCCGACCACGCCATGTAGCCGAAGAAGCTCGGCATCCGGATGCCGCGGCTTTCCGCGATCGCCTTCACCATCAGGTTGGGGGCGTTGCCGATGTAGGTGTTCGCGCCCATGAACACGGCGCCCGCGGAGATGGCGGCCAGCGTGGAGGCATAGGTCGTCATCAGTGTGGCCGGATCGCCCCCGGCGGTGTTGAAGAAGACAAGGTACGTCGGCGCGTTGTCCAGGAACGAGCTCAGCGCGCCGGTGGCCCAGAAGTACATCGCGGGATCGGGCTGGCCATCGGCGCGGGTCACGGCCGATACGACTGCCCCGAACGGACCATTGGCGCCGGCCTTGAGCATCGCGATCACCGGAATGATGGTCAGGAAAATGCCCGCGAACAGCTTCGCGACCTCGGCCATCGGGCCCCATTCGAACTGGTTGGCGGCATGCACCTTGGCCGCGGTGATCTTCAACGACAGCAAGGTGATGGCGATCAATCCGATGTCGCGTACCAAGCCGGGCAAGCCGACTTCGGTACCGGCGACGGAGAAGCTCACCGGCGACTTCCAGAAGCCGCTGAGCAGCACGAAGCACACCACAGCCGCGAGCAGCCAGAAGTTGACCGCGCCATCGAAACCGATGCGGGACGTGTCCGGCGTCGGGTCGACCGGCAGCACGCCCTCGCGACGGTAGTACCAACGATCGATCGCGTAGAACAACGCGAGCAGGATGCCCACGACAAACAAGGTGTCCGGCAGGATGTTCTTCGCGGTCCAGAAGAAATCAACGCCCTTCAGAAAGCCCAGGAACAGCGGCGGATCGCCCAACGGCGTCAGGGAGCCGCCGGCGTTCGACACGATGAAGATGAAGAACACCACGACATGCGCTTTGTGAACGCGGTTGTCGTTCGCGCGGATCAGCGGACGGATCAGCAGCATCGATGCACCGGTGGTACCCATGAAGCTCGCGAGCACCGCGCCGATGGCCAGGATCGCGGTATTGAGCCCGGGCGCGCCGTGCAAATTGCCGCGGATGTGGATGCCCCCCGCCACGGTGAAGAGCGCGGTGAGCAGGAGGATGAACGGTATGTATTCCTCCAGCAGCGCGTGCACGAGCTGCGTGCCGGCCAGCGGCAGCCCGTGGATTGCGGCAAAGGGCAGCAGAAAGGCCAGCGCCCAGGCTGCGGTCACCTTGCCGTAGTGGTGGTGCCAGAACGACGTTGCCAGCAACGGCATCAGCGCAATCGACAGCAGGAGGCCCGCAAACGGCACGCCCCAGAGCGGAGACAATGCGCCGCCATCGAATCCGGCAGCAAAGCTCAGCGCTGGCGTAAGCCCCAGAAACGCCGTGGCAAAAAGTAAACGAAGGGAAGTTTTTTTCATTGATGCGATGCCGCGCCAGCGGCTCAAGCGGATGCCGGCGACTCGATCTCGAACACCTGCCTCAGATAGGCCAGGTACTTCTCGTCGTCGCACATGTTCTTCGACGGTGTATCCGACAACTTGGCGACCGGCTGCCCGTTGCAGCGAACCATCTTGATCACGATCTGCAGCGGCTCGTAGCCCAGGTCGTTGGTCAGGTTGGTGCCGATGCCGAACGCCAGCAGACAGCGTCCGCGGAACTGTTGATAGAGCTCGATGGTGCGAGGAATGGTGAGACCGTCGCTGAAGATCAGCGTCTTGGTGCGCGGATTCACCCGGTTCGTCGCGTAGTGCGCCAGCATCCGCTCGCCCCACTGGAACGGGTCCCCGCTGTCGTGTCGCGCGCCGTCGAACAGCTTGCAGAAATAGAGATCGAAGTCGCGCAGGAAGGCACTCATGCCGTACACATCGGACAGTGCGATGCCAAGGTCGCCCCGGTATTCCCGCGCCCACGATTCGAAGCCGAAGACCTGGCTGTCACGCAGCCGAGGTCCTAGCGCCTGGCAGGCCTGCAGATATTCATGGGCCATGGTGCCAAGCGGCAGCAAGCCCAGCTTCATCGCGTAAAGCACATTGCTGG
>JAZKDL010000538.1:0-8215 GCA_040387575.1 Pseudomonadota bacterium | reverse complement strand
GCTCTGGCAGCTCACGGGGCTGGTCTCGGTCATGCCGTAGGCGATGGTGATCTCGTTCAGATGCATCTGGTCGACCACGCGCTTCATCACCTCGGTCGGGCACGGCGAGCCGGCCATGATGCCGGTGCGCAGCGTCGACAGATCGAACTCCTTGAAGCGCGGATGGTCCAGCTCGGCAATGAACATCGTGGGCACGCCATGCAGGCCCGTGCATTTTTCGGCCTGCACCGTTTCGAGCACCGTGAGCGGGTCGAAGCCGTCGTTCGGGTACACGATGGCCGAGCCGTGCGTGAGGCAGGCCAGGTTGCCCAGCACCATGCCGAAGCAGTGGTACAGCGGCACCGGAATGCACAGGCGGTCGTCCGGCGTGAGCTTCATGCACTCGCCGATGAAGAAGCCGTTGTTCAGGATGTTGCGGTGCGTCAGCGTCGCACCCTTGGGGAAGCCGGTGGTGCCGCTGGTGAACTGCACGTTGATCGGGTCGGTCGCCTTCAGCGTCTTCTGCATCGCCGGCACGCGCAGGTCGGCCGGGTCGCCGCTCGCGAGCAGTGCCGAGAAGCGCTGCATGCCCGGCTCATCGGCGCCCTCGCCCGGCTGGTCGATCCAGACGGTGTGCCGCAGCAGCGGCAGGCGCGCCGGCCCGAGCTCGCGCAGCATGCCGAGGTAGTCGCTGGTCTTGAACTGCGCCATCGTCACCAGCGCCTTGACGCCGACCTTGTTGAGCGCGTATTCGAGCTCGGAGGTGCGGTAGGCCGGGTTGATGTTGACGAGGATCAGCCCGACCTTCGCGGTCGCGAGCTGCATCAGCACCCACGGCACGTTGTTGTGCGACCAGATGCCGACGCGGTCGCCGGGCCCGAGGCCGAGCTTCAGGAAGGCGCTCGCGAGCCGGTTCGATTCGGCCTGGAGTTCGCGGTAGCTGAAGCGCTTGCCTTCATGGCGGCTGACCAGCGCCTCGCGCTCGGGCTGGCTGGCGACCATGTCGTCGAAGAAGTCGCCGATGGTCTGTTCGATGAGCGGGACGTCGGTGGCGCCTCGGGCGTAGCTTTCGTGCAATGCTGCATTCATATGCGTGTCTCCTTGGTCTTGCTCCTTCCCCTTCGGGGGAAGGTTGGGATGGGGGCTGCGGCGGGCGCTGCGCGTGCTCGAAGGCTGCGTACCTCACCCCTGCCCTCCCCCGAAGGGGAGGGAGAAAAACCTATGCAGTCTCCGAAAACAGCTCGCGCCCGATCAGCATCCGCCGCACTTCGCTCGTCCCCGCGCCGATCTCGTACAGCTTGGCATCGCGCCACAGCCGCTCGACCGGGAAGTCCTTGGTGTAGCCCACGCCGCCCAGCGTCTGGATCGCCTCGCCGGCCATCCAGGTCGCCTTTTCGGCGGCGTAGAGGATGGCGCCCGCGGCGTCCTTGCGGAAGGTGCGCGCGTGGTCGTTGCGGTCGCAGGCCTTGCCGACCGCGTACACATAGGCGCGCGTGGCTTGCCAGGTCGAGTACATGTCGGCGATCTTGCCCTGCATCAGCTGGAACTCGCCGATGCTCTGGCCGAACTGCTTGCGCTCGTGGATGTACGGGATCACCGCGTCCATGCTCGCGGCCATGATGCCGAGCGGGCCGCCCGACAGCACCGCGCGTTCGTAGTCGAGGCCGCTCATCAGCACCTTCGCGCCCATGCCCTCGCCGCCCAGCACGTTCTCCTCGGGCACTTCGCAGTTGTCGAAGAACAGCGGATAGGTATTGCTGCCGCGCATGCCGAGCTTGTCGAGCTTGGTGCCGGCCGAGAAGCCCTTGAAGTTCTTCTCGACGATGAAGGCGGTCATGCCGCGCGCGCCCATCTCGGGTTCGCTCTTGCCGTAGATCACGAGCGTGTCGGCGTCGCCGCCGTTGGTGATCCACATCTTGCCGCCGTTGAGCACGTAGTAGCCGTCCTTCTTCTCGGCCTTGAGCTTCATGCTCACGACGTCGGAGCCGGCGTTGGGCTCGCTCATCGCCAGCGCGCCGACGTGCTCGCCGCTCACCAGCTTGGGCAGGTACTTCTGCTTCTGCGCGGCGGTGCCGTTGCGGTGGATCTGGTTCACGCACAGGTTGGAGTGCGCGCCGTACGACAGGCCGACCGATGCCGATGCGCGCGACACCTCTTCCATCGCGACGATGTGCGCGAGGTAGCCAAGCTCGGTGCCGCCGTATTCCTCTTTCACCGTCATGCCGTGCAGGCCGAGCTCGCCGAGCTTCTGCCAGAGGTCGTGCGGAAACAGGTTGTCGCGATCGATCTCGGCCGCGCGCGGCGCGATCTCGGCGGCGCAGAAGTCCTGGATGGCGCTGCGCAGGGAATCGATGGTTTCGCCCAGGTCGAAATTCAGGCCGGGATCGTGCATGTTGTCTCCTCGTGGATCGGGAACTCGGGAATTCGTCAATTCGGAACGGCCGGACGCGCGCGGCCGAAGGTGCAGCTTACGCCCGGTGCGTCCGCATTTGGCGCCACAATGGTTGCAAATCGTGCCACTCAAATCGCGCTTGCAGACTCACAACCCTGTCACATCCGGATGCCATCGCCTGCCTTCCTGAGCCCCGGCCGTGCCGCCACGCCGATGGCCTTCGTGCTGGAGATCGTGCAGGCCTACGCACGCCGCGGCATGGACGCGACGGAGGCGCTTCGGCAGGCACAGATCACGCCGCAGGCACTGCAGCAACCCGACGCGCGCGTGACGGCCGCGCAGTTCGAGGCGCTGAACGCCCACGCGATGCAGGAACTCGACGACGAGGCGCTCGGCTGGTTCTCGCGCCGGCTGCCCTGGGGCAGCTACGGCATGCTGTGCCGCGCCTCGCTGGGCTCGCCCGACCTGGGCGTGGCGATCAAGCGCTGGTGCCGGCATCACCGGCTGCTGACGGACGACATCACGCTCGACCTGCAGGTGCGTGCCGGCGTCGCGACGGTGAGCATCCAGGAGCACCGGCCGCTCGGCGACGCCCGCGAGTTCTGCCTGGTGTCGAGCCTGCGCTTCCTGCACGGCTATGCGAGCTGGGCGATCGACTCGCGCATCTCGCTGCGCAGTGCGCGCTTTCCGTTCGCGCCGCCGCCGCACCGCGACGCGTATCCGCTGATGTTCGACGGCGAGCTGCGCTTCGGCGCGGCGCATGCGGGCTACAGCTTCGACGAGCGTTACCTGGCGCTGCCGCTGCAGCGCGACGAACGCGCGCTGCGGACCATGCTCAAGCGCGCGCTGCCGTTGACGGTGCTGCAGTACCGGCGCGACCGGCTGCTCGGCCAGCGCGTGCGCGAGCTGCTGCGGACCCGCGCGGCTGAGGCCGGCAACGCCGATGCGCTGGCCGCGTTGCTGAACATGTCGAGCCGCACGCTGCACCGCCAGCTGCATGAGGAAGGCCTGACGCTGCAGGCCTTGAAGGACGAGGTGCGCCACGAACAGGCGGTCGACCAGCTGCGGCGCAGCGCGCGCCCGATCAAGCAGGTCGCGCTGGCCGTCGGCTTCCGCAACGAGAAGAGCTTCTCACGGGCCTTCAAGGGCTGGACCGGACTCACGCCCGGCGAGTTCCGGGCGCGTGGTTCGGCAGCAGAAACGGCGGAACCCGCGGGCGGGACCGAAATGCCCGAAACGCCTAGAGCGCTTCCTTGACGTAGGAGCCGCGGTCCATCTCGACCACCTCGACGCTGAGCTGCACCAGCGTGCCCTCGGGCCGCGGGCAGCGCACGCGGAGCACCGCGGCTATGCGCTGCGCAAGGTCGGCGCGAACCTCGGGCGTGCGGCCCGGCAGCACGCGCAACTGGGCGTGGACGAAGCCGCGCGCACCGCTGCCGGTGCCGACACGGACCTTGTCGTGCACCACGATGCGCGACTTCAGGTCAGTCTCCTTGAGGATGGAACCGCTCGCGATCAGCGAGGCGTTGATGTCGTCCAGGGTCTCGGCCATGGGGTTGCCGGCCACGAGATCGTGCGTGTATTCGAGGATGAGATGAGGCATCCGCCGATGATGCCGCAAGGCGCGCGGCCGCGCGCGCCACCGCTGCAGGTGGGCAACTTCAGGCGCCGCGCACCATCGCCAGCACCTTGCCCGCGTCCAGCGTGCGGGCCTTCTCCTGGATCGCCGGCAGGTACTGCGTCTGCAGGTTCTTGCCCTCCTGCGTGACGTTCGCGTAGGCGTCCTTCAGCATCTGCGTCGACAACGTGCGCCCGCCCGCGTAGTAGCGCTTGGCCACGTGCCCGAGCGCATAGGTGCTCGCGAAGCTCATGCCCGAGCTCACCGCCTGGTTGCCGATGCCGCGCAGCAGGCCGCCACCGACCTTGCCGAGCAGTCCGCCCAGCAGCTTGCGGCCGGCCTGCTCCAGATACTGCGAGGTCAGGCCGACGCCGACCGTCGCCAGGAAATCCTTGATGTGGCCGCGGTCGAGCTCGAAACCGTAGGACTTGCCGATGCCGTAGACCAGCTTCATCTGCAGCGGAATGATCGCCATGGTCGACAGGGTTTCCGGAAGCAGCTCGAGTGCGCCGTTGACGATCGACGCGTTGAGGATCGCGCGATCGAGTTCGGCCTCGTCGACGGCAGCAACGGGTGCAGGTGCATCCGAAGCGGCCGGCACGGCCACGGCGGTTGCCGTTGCTGCCACGGCCGCAGCTGGTGCGGCGGTGCGGCCCCAGTCGCCGGCCGTGAGCGGTGCGGTGGCCAGCGCGTCGGCCTGCCCGGCGAACTGCGCCGACGCGCCGGCGTCCAGCCCCAGCGTCTGGCGCACCTCCTCCAGGAAGCGCTGCTCGGCATCGGACTGCGTGCCATCGGCGTCGCACACGCACACCGCCATCTCGTAGGCCAGGTGTTTCGCATCGGTGCTTTCCAGCAACGGCACGACCGACTCCAGCGTCACGCGCTTCATCAGCACGTCCTGGTACAGCGTGGGCAGGTGCAGGCCGTCGTCGCCGGACAGGCCCTCGGCAATGCGCTTGATCTCGGCGCGTTCGCGCGCGTGCTTGTCGCCATCGGCGAAGGCTGCGAGCAGGCTCAGGGTCACGATGGCGCGGGTTTCGGAAGCGGTCACGTCGGCTCTTTTTCGGAGTGGCTGGCCCCATTCGTCCGCGCCGGCGCGCAAAGGTTCCGGCGCTCGTGCGATGCCCGCGCAGCGCGTGCGGGCATTCGTGTCAGCGACCGGCCATGCGCAACTGCCGCGCGGCCTCTTCGGCGCGTGCATCGTCGACCTCGCGCAGCACGCCGCCCAGGTCGACCGGGCCGGCCGCGCCAGCGAAGCGGCCGGTCAGCGGCGACTCGACACGCAGTTCGCCGTGCTCGTAGAGCTGCCAGATCTCCTCGCCGTAACGCGTATGGAGCAATTCGGGCGCGAACTGGCCGAAGAAGTTCTTCAGGTTGGCGACGTCGCGCAGCAGCATGCGCTTCGCGTGGTTGTTGCCGGCGGCGTCGACGGCCTGCGGCAGGTCGATGATCACCGGGCCATCGGCGGCCAGCAGCACGTTGAATTCAGAAAGATCGCCGTGCACCACGCCCGCGCACAGCATGCGCACGACCTCGACCAGCAGCGACGCGTGGTGGCGGCGCGCGTCCTCGGGCGTGAAGACGACGTCGTTGAGCCGCGGTGCGGCGTCGCCTTCGGCATCGGTGACGAGCTCCATCAGCAGCACGCCGTCGCAGAAGTTGTGCGGCACCGGCACGCGCACGCCGGCCGCGGCCAGGCGGTAGAGCGCATCGACCTCGGCGCTCTGCCACGCGGCCTCGGTGGCTTCACGACCGAACTTCGTGCCCTTGGCCATGGCGCGCTGCAGCCGCGTGTTCTTGACCTTGCGGTTCTCGGTGTAGTCGACGGCCTGGCGGAAGCTGCGGTTGGTGGCTTCCTTGTAGATCTTCGCGCAGCGCGTGTCGTCGCCGCAGCGCACCACGTAGACCATGGCTTCCTTGCCGCTCATCAGCTGCCGAACGACGGTGTCGATCAGGCCTTCGTCGATCAGGGATTGGAGTCGGGGAGGTGCTTTCATCGGTCCATTCTGCCCGTGGCACCGGTCAGGCGGCCGGCTCGCTCGTCGCCGGGCGCGGTGACACGCCTTGCGCCTCCGCCGCGGCCTGCTGGGCGGCGAGCGCGCGGCGGAAGCCATCGCGCTGCTGCAGCCGCTGCCAGTACGCGGCCACGGCCGGCGGATAGCGCGGCACCAGGTCGAGGAAGCTCCCGAGCATCAGCGCATAGCCGATCGACACGTCCGCCGCCGTGAAGCGACCGGCGCATACGAAGGCCTCCCGCGCCAACACCGCGTCGATGCCGCGCAGCCGTGCGATGAACCACCTGGCGTAGTCGTCGGCCGCCTGCGGCAACTGGCGCTCGGGCGGCTCGAAGCGGCCGTAACGCAGCACGATGGTCTGCGGAAACGTGAGCGTGGCCTCGCCGTGGTGCAGCCAGTTGAGCCAGGCGCCGAATGCAGGCTCGCCGGGCGCAACCGCCAGGCCGCGCACATTGTCCGGGTCGCAACGCTGCGCGAGGTACTGGCAGATCGCGGCGGACTCTGTCATGCGGGTGTCGCCGTCGACCAGCAGCGGCACGGTGCCGAGCGGATTGAGTTCGAGGTAGCTGCGTGCCAGTGCCCGCGGCGGAAAGGGAAGCATGTGCAGCGCATACGGTGCGCCCAGTTCCTCGAGCATCCAGAGCGCGCGGAAGGAGCGCGCGCTGACGCAGTGGTAGAGGTCGATCATTCGGCGACTTTAAGACGGTGAGGCGGCGGTCGGGCCGCAGGCTTACCCGCAACTCACCGGCGCTCACCGGCACTCGCCAGCACTCGCCAGCACTCAACCAGCGTGCACGGGAGCTCCGGCAGCCGGGACGCCGAGGGTTCGTCGAGCCCCACTGTGATTCGCACGCCATCGCGATTGCGTCGGTGGCCGAAGGACCATTCAGCACCCGCCCCAAAGTCACACCACGACATCCGCCATGACATCCGCCATGACATCCTTCGGATCGCCGCGAGGCGAAGCCGCACGGTTCCTTAACGACCTTCGATTGAAAGAACCGGCGCCGCCCGCCGAGACGCCGGACACCCACCGGTCCGCGACGAGCGCAATGGCCAGTGCCCATCCACAGTTCGGCCAGCTGCCTGAAAAAGCCGTCGCGTCCCCCGGCGATTTCGCCGCAGAGAAGAAACAGGAAGCCGTGCTTTCAGCCCGGACGAAGCTTGGCTGTCTGGCGGCCGAGCTGTCGTCGGCATTGGAGGAGTTCCTCGCGAATCCCCAGACCGGCATGTCGGCAGACGGCACACGACTGCAGCCGCTGATTGCAAGTCTCTGGACCGAGATGCGAACCATCCTGGCGAGCCCCAACAATGACGCGGGCCTGAACAATCACCAACGCACTGCGCTGACGCCCACCTTGGCCAATCCCGCACTGATCGCGGCTTACGTAGACCGCCTGGATGACTACGTCCAGGCGGTTTACGAACTGAATCGGGATCAGGCCCATCCCGATCGGGACAACGGAAAGCTCTCGCCGACCATGGCACGCGCCAGCCGGGAAATCGCGCAGTCGCGCCAGGAAGTACGGTTCACGGCAGTCGACGCGCTGTACCACGCGATGCGAGACATCAAGGCGATCCATGCGCTGGCGGCAGACCAGGGCGTGCAGTCCGGCAGCGGCGACGTGGTCCGGCAGACACCCAGGCTGCAGATGCGACTGATGGACCTGGCAGGACAGCTGGATTGCGTCGACCGCTTGCTGCGCGACCATGATGCGATGGCCCCGATCGCAGTGACCGCCAAGGAAGGCTTCCACGCCAGTGTGATGGCCTGCCGATCGGCGGCCGGCCTGACATTGCCGCAGCTCGCCGGACTCTTCGCCGCGCTCGAGACCTTGCATGGCGAGGTGTGGATGCTGCTGAATCGGTGCATGCCGCAGCACGAGGAGCCCGGGCTGTCGACGACTTCGTGGACGACTTGAGCCGCCTTCACCTGGCGGGCCGATGGCGATGGCGACGGCGACCTCAGGCCACCGGACGCAGCATCGCAGCACCGCGAATGCGGACAACCCGGCTTCAGTGCCGCGCCAGCCGTTGATCGTTGAGCAGCGCCAGACCCGCCAGCAACGCCAGCCCCGCACCCAGCGCGCAGGCCATCGGCCAGCCGCCATGGCGCCAGGCCACCGCGCCCAGCGCAGAGCCCGACGCGGCACCCGCGAAGTAGCTCGTCATGTAGACCGCGTTGATGCGCGCCCGCGCGTCGGGCTGCAG
>JAZKDL010000537.1:10833-15002 GCA_040387575.1 Pseudomonadota bacterium | reverse complement strand
TCGCGGGCCTGCACAAGCTGGGTGCGATGTGGGTCTACACGAGCCGCGGCACCGGCTACTGGGGCCCGCCGAAACGCTTCGGCGCGCCGTCGGAGATCACGCTGTTGCGTCTGATACGGGCTTAGCGAGCCGGCGCGCATTCGACGTCGCCTTCGCGTGGATCGGCTTCAGGCCGCGTTGCGCGACCCGCGCACCCGCACTGGACACATGCGAGGCGTTGACGACCACCTGCTTGCCGACTTCCATCAGCGCATTGCCGTGCCTGGCCGCCTGCGCCGGCGTGAGACTGGTTGCGAGGCCGATCAGTGCCGCCGCGCTGCCGAACCAATGTTGAACGGCGCGGTTGACGAGAGACACGCCGGATGCATTGAGCTGCGATGTGATCGCCGCACCGGACTCGCTGGCGGCGGCCAGCTTTTCCTCACCCATCAATCGAATTTCCGCCAGATCGATCGCATTCGGCGACAGCCCGGCGCGTGCCAACTGCTCCGTACGCAGGCGGATCACTTCGCCGGAAGACACCCACATTTCCTGCGTGGTCAGCGCGACATCCAGCCACAGGATCAGTGGGTTGAAGAAGCGGCTCGAGAGGGAGGCATTCATGGATCTTTCGGGGAAGTTGCAGGCGTGCGACCGACTGTAAGCTGATCGCGCACTTCATGCTGCACCGCAGCAAAGCTGCGAGCGAGTGTCCTACTGCCGGAAGGGTGGCTTGCCAATTGTTACGCTTTCGCGTTTCCCGGAAGTTACGTATCTCCTCACCAATCCCTACCGTCATCCGTATGTCTATCCCGTTCTTCCGTGCGCTTGTAGCGAGCGCTTCCCTGATGGCTCTCTACGCCGCGCCCCAGGCTGCCCTTGCGTTGGACACGACCGGCATGGCGATCTATGCGGAGGGCGGTTCGGCACCGCACGGGGAAGCCACCACGCACATTGCTTCAGTTGGCGTCATGCTGCCGTGGTCTCCTTCGTTCCTGCCCTCAGGCGGCGCACAGTCAGCCTATTGGGACGTATTCGCGGCGCATTGGCAGGCGGATGAACGCAATGGCAATGGGCACCACAGCTACACCCAACTCGGTGCGATCGCGACATGGCGCTACCGCTTCGATGCCGGCCGTTCCCCGTGGTTTGCTGAAGCCGGAATCGGGGCGCTGCTGATGGACAACGTCTACCGCACGCCGTCACGCGAATTCAGCACGGCCTTCCAGTTCACCGAAGTGCTGGGCGTCGGCCGGAGCTTCGGCGAGCGGCAGGAACACGAACTGTCGGTGCGTTTCCAGCACATCTCCAACGGCGGTATCAAGAGCCCGAACCCGGGCGAAAACACTTGGCGCGTGCGCTACGCCTACAGGTTCTGATCGGGCGACGTTCGCGACATCGGCGCGATGCGTCGTTTGGGCTGCGTGGCGGGCGCATCGATCATGCGGCCACTGCGCGTGTTTGCCTCGGCGGACAGCGCGCCGATGAGTTCGGCCTCGGGCAGGTTGCGCCAATAACGCTTCGGCATCTCCTTTTGCATCATGGCCAGCTTGAGCCGTGCGGGATTGAAGATGTGCCGGTAGTAGGTGAGCCAGAGGGCTTCGCCGGCATCGGCTGGCGGCGCGTCCTCGCGGCGTGCGCCGGGGCCGAAGCGCAAGGCGCCGTGTTCCATTCGTTCGATATCCGAATGCACGTCTGGAGACATTGCATCGCCGGCCTGCGTCATGCCCGGCAACCATTCGAGTGAACGCTCCGGCGTGAGGATGGCCCAGCGCATCTGCGTGAATCTGCGCACGAAGAAGGGCGCCACGGCCTCGACGATGTGATGGTCCGGCTCGAACCACGCCACGTGCAGAGGTGGCTGGCCGTCCGCTTGCGCGACCGTCCGAAAGCGCACGAAGGCCTTCATCTTGTGCATGTCGCGTCGGACCGCCTGGGCCATGTGCTGCGCGTGCAGCCGATCGGCGTCGAGCGGGTCGCGCCTCAATCCAGGCTCGAGCACCAGCCGCCACAAGAGCCGATAGAGCAGGCCGAAGCGACCTGGGTCGTCATGCAGGATCACCGTCTCGCACAAACGCAGAAATGCGGGTGGCACCACCGCCGAATTTCCTGGCGACACGTGTGGGGCCTGCAAGCGCAACGCAGGCAATGGGTCAGCCGATGCTTGCGCTGCGGCCGATGCGAACAGGTCTGCACTCGCACTGGCGCGCGTGTGCCAGGCCACATCGTCCGGCGGCACCTGGTGCGCGAGCAACTCCCGCGCTTCACGTCGGAAGCCGGACCAATCGGTGTCGCCATCCAGCGTGACGTTGGTGATGGTGCGAGCAGGCATGTGAGCGATCTTGCGAAGACGCTGCAAGTGCCGTGTAGGCCTTCAGATTGAAAAGAGCGAGGCCTGCACCGGCGCAGGCCGCAGGCGCGCCGCGAGGTCCACTGCATCGAGCGCACGGCCGGGTCGATGGTCGGGCAACTGGATGAAAGGCATCACCTTGGCGAGCGGCAGGTGCAGGCGCCCGAGATCGGCACTGCGAAGCCCGCGCACGCGTCGCGCCGCCAGCAGCCGGTCGACGGACTTCACGCCCAGCCCCGGCACGCGCAACAGCATCTCGCGCGGCGCCGTGTTGAGATCGACCGGAAAGCGCTCGCGGTGTGCAAGCGCCCATGCCAGCTTCGGATCGTGCTCGAGCGACAACATGCCGCCAGACCCGGCTCCGGCACTCCCGCTCGGCGCGGGCGGCACGATCTCGTCGTGCGTGAAGCCATAGAAGCGCATCAACCAGTCAGCCTGATACAGGCGATGCTCGCGCACCATGGGCGGCGCGCGCAGGGGCAACGCCGCGGACGCGTCCGGGATCGGGCTGAAGGCCGAGTAGTAGACGCGCCGCAACCGATAGGTACCGTACAGATCGGCGCTGGTCGACAGGATGGTGCGGTCGTCCGTCGCGTCCGCACCGACGATCATCTGCGTGCTCTGACCAGCGGGAGCGAACAGCGGCGCCTTGGCGCGGCGCGGCGACGCCCCCGGCATCGACACGGCCTGACTGACGCCCGCATCGCGCGCCTCGCCTCGTGCGTCGTCGATGTGCACGCGCAGCCGCGCCATCGAGCGGCGGATTGCCGGACCATCCTTCTCGGGCGCGAGTGCGGCCAGGCTCTGGACGGTCGGCAGTTCGATGTTGATGCTCAGGCGGTCCGCATACCGGCCAGCCAGTTGCAGCAGTTCGGGCGAAGCGTCGGGAATGGTCTTGAGATGGATGTAGCCGCGGAAGTCGTGCTCCTCGCGCAGCACGCGCGCGACCTCGACCACCTGCTCCATCGTGTAGTCGGGACTGCGGATGATGCCGCTCGACAGGAACAGGCCTTCGATGCAGTTGCGCCGATAGAAGTCGAGCGTGAGTGCCACCACTTCGTCCACGGAGAAACGGGCGCGCGGCACGTTGCTGGTCACACGGTTCACGCAGTACAGGCAGTCGTACTGGCAGAAATTGGTGAGCAGGATCTTGAGCAGCGAGATGCAGCGTCCGTCCGGCGCATAGCTGTGGCAGATGCCGGAACCTTCGGTCGAGCCGATGCCGCGGCCACCGACCGAGTCGCGCTGTCGGGTGCCACTGGACGCACAGGAAGCGTCGTACTTGGCGGCGTCGGCGAGGATCGCCAGCTTGCTATGGATGTTCACTGTATGAATATACAGTTTCACTCACCGATTTGTCGGCGACCCATGCCGACAGCAGGGCTATCCGCCCGGCCGCGCTGGAGCGGAAGCGCCCGCGCCATGGACCGCGAGCTTCTTCGCCGAAGCCTCCATCGCGAGATAAAGCAATGCAGCCACCACGAGTGGCGTCCAGTAATAAACAGCGCGATACAGCAGCACCGCAGCGATCAGCGCCGAGTCCGCCATCTGCGCCGCCAACAGCGCCACGAAGACCGCCTCGAGCACGCCCAGCCCGGCCGGCACGCGCGACAGCAGGCCGGCCACCGCGCCGATCAACAGCACGCCGAGCGCCATCGGATAGGCGACCTTGCCCTGCAGCAGCACATACATCGTCGCGCCCATCACCGCCCAGTTGGCGCTCGACAGCAGCAGCTGGACGATCGCCACGCGCAGGGTGGGCAACGCGATCTCGTGGCCACGCACGGTCCATTCGCGACGCTTCGAGAAAGCGCACAGCGCCAGGTAGCCTAGCGACACA
>JAZKDL010000537.1:0-10823 GCA_040387575.1 Pseudomonadota bacterium | reverse complement strand
CCGAGCAAGCGCAGCACGCCGATGCCGACGTGCCAGTCCGCCGGCAATGCGAGCGGCCACCAGATGAAGGCCAGGCCTGCCAGCAGGAAGTAGCCGAGCCAATTGGTCAGCATGCTGATGC
This sequence comes from Pseudomonadota bacterium, assembly GCA_040387575.1. GTDB lineage: Bacteria > Pseudomonadota > Gammaproteobacteria > Burkholderiales > Burkholderiaceae_C > Variovorax. Next base: position 10,702 of record JAZKDL010000537.1, on the reverse strand, counting down.
CGACGACGCGTGTGATGGTGGCCACGTCGAGCCCTAGCCGCGAGTACAGCCGCACGCGCATTGCCACCGCGCCGACCACCGTGCCCAGATTCAGGTTGAAGGCGTAGCTCACGAACGTGATCGCCATCACCGTTGGAGGGCGCAATGCGTGTCCGGTGTAGTGACGTCCGACCAGATCGAAGCTGCTGTAGATGAGGTGGCTGAGCGCCGCGAGCAACGCGGCCAGAAGCAGAACCCTGACCGGGTACGCACGCATCGTGTCGAAGACCTCGCCCCAGTGGATCGCACGCGCCTGGATCACCAGGAGCGCCACGACGAAGACGAAGAAGCCGCCGAGCACGATGCGCTTGGCCCACGGCCACCACGGCTTCGCGCGCCAGCGGGCCAGCAGGGATGGCGCCACGCCGGACTCCGTCGAGCGGGCGGGCGCGGCAGCTGCGTTCATGCCGCGTCCGTCTGTGTGGCTCCGCCGGCGGGCAGCTCCGACGCATCCTTCAGCCTCGGGGCGTGGCGGGGGAGCCAACCGGCCCAGGAGGGATACCAGCGCATCAGGTGGAAGATGAAGAAGCTGCGTACCAGCCGCCATCCGCTCCAATCGGTCATGTCGCTGGCCTCGATCTGCTTGCAGCTGTGCCGCATCAGATAGTCCAGACGCTCCGACAGCGTGTGGTTGAAAGCCCGGTCGCGCACGACCACGTTGGCCTCGAGATTCAGCGACAGGCTCAGCGGGTCGAGATTGCTCGAACCCACCGTGCTCCAGGTTCCGTCTACCAGCGCGACCTTGCCGTGCAGCGGCCGGTCGCAATACTCATAGATCTTCACGCCCGCATGCAGCAGGTGGTGATACAGCATGCTCGCGGCCGTCTTGACGATCGGCATGTCGGGCTCGCCCTGCAGGATCAGCCGCACGTCGACGCCGCGCCGCGCGGCGCGCCGCATCTCCTTGATGAGGCGGTAGCCCGGAAAGAAGTAGGCATTGGCGATCACGATGCGATGCCGCGCGGTGCGGATCGCTGCGCGGTAGTGGCGCTCGATGTCGTTGGTGTGGCGTCGGTTGTCTCGCGTCACGAGCTGGATTTCCGCATCGCCAACAGGTGTTGCCGAGGCGCCGTCCGCACGCTTCAGCCGACGCCGGAACCAGCCCGGCCCCTTGCCGCCAACGGCGATCGCGTGCAGCACGAAGCGATGAAGGTCGGCAACGATCGGGCCGGCCAGCTCGACTGCGTAGTCCTGCTTGGCCATCGGTCCGAAATCGGCGAGGTGGTCGGCCGAGTAGTTGATGCCGCCCACGAAACCGCGCACGCCATCGATCACCACGATCTTGCGGTGCATGCGGCGGAACATGTTGAGCCGTTGACCGAGGATGCGCTCGCCCGGGTCGAACACGCGCACCTTGACGCCAGCCGAGGTCAGCTCGGAAATGAACTCCGGCGACAGGTCGGGTGAACCGAAGCCATCGATCATCAGATCGACCTTCACGCCACGCAGCGCGGCTTCGCGCATTGCCTGGTGCAGCCCCCGCCCAACCTTGTCGTCGAACAGGATGAAGGTCTCGATGATCACCTCGCGCTCGGCACCGCGGATGGCGTCGAACACGCGCGGGAAGAACGCTTCGCCGTTCTCCAGCAGCTCGATGCGATTGCCTGCAATCCAGCGGCTCATAACGCGATCTCCGCCACCAGCGGTGCGTGGTCCGAAAGATGTGACCAGGGCTTGCGCGGTAAAACAACGGGTGAATGCACACCTGCGTTGCGGACATAGATGCGATCGAGCGGCAGCAGCGGAAAGCGTGAAGGAAATGTCTTTGCAGCGCTGCCGTTTGCCTGCACGAAGACTTCGTGCAGCGAGGCACCTTCGGCCAGGATGTCGTGCGCACGACCACGCCAGTCGTTGAAGTCGCCGGCAACCACCAGCGGCGCATCGGACGGAACCTCGTCGCGCACGATGTGGCAAAGCAGCTCGAGTTGCTGCTGGCGGTGCGCCTCGGCCAGGCCCAGGTGCGCACAGATCACATGCACATCGCCCGCGCGGCCAGGAATGCGCAACGTGCAGTGCAACAGGCCACGCTTCTCCGGGCCGGCGATCGACACGTCATGGTTGGTGAAGCTGACGATCGGGAATTTGGACAGCACCGCATTGCCGTGATGCCCTTTTGGATAGACAGCATTGCGTCCGTAGGCGAACTGCGGCCAGATCGTGTCGGCCAGGAATTCGTAATGGGGCGCTTCCGGCCAGTTGCTGTGCTTGCGTGCATGCCGATCGTGAGTCCCTTGCACCTCTTGCAGGAACACGACGTCCGCTCCGACCGTGCGCACGGCATCGCGCAACTCGGGAAGGATGAATTTGCGATTGAAGGCGGTGAATCCCTTGTGGGTGTTCACCGTCATGACTTTGAGAGACGTGGGCGCGACGGTCACGATGGGCCTGACTACGGATGAACGGGAAAAACCGTTTGTAGGTGGGCGGTCGTGGGTTCTCTGTAGGACGCCCCACCATCTTCGGTGCAGGCACCACCACGTCCTACAGCGCCGGCTGCCACCGCCTGACATGCACGATGCGTGAGCCTTCTACGGTGTTTTTTCCTCAATCCAATCGAAGGAGACAGAAATGAAACAACACATCGTTGCATCCGCACTGTTTGCTGGCGCCATGGCCGCCGGTGCCGCATTGGCCCAGGCGCCCGTGGTCGTGCCGCCGGTCGCAGGCACCGCACCGGCTTCGCGCGATGCCGTGAAGGCCGAGGCGCGCGTGCACAACAAGAGCATGTCCAACACCAATACGCCGGCCGGCGAGGCCAGCACCATGCGCAACAACCAGCCCAACATGGCGCCTACGCCGATCAGCGGCACGACCCGCGCAGAGGTGAGGCAGGACGTGCTGAAGACCAAACCGCAGTTCGGGCAAAAGGGCGAAAGGCCCGAAGTGCCGACCAATCCGACGACCACCACCGGCACGCCGAAGTAGGACTGAAATCGCGGAGAAAGAGTCACACGGCATGCCTCTTTCGTTTTGCATGATCGATCGTTCGACCGGGGCCTGAGACGACACGCCGGAAAGCGGACACTTTTGTCCGATAATTTCCGGATGCGCAAACCCAGAGCCGACGCGACCGCGCACCGTGAGGTGCTGCTTGCCGCGGCAGATGCCGTCTTCTCGAAGCATGGTGTGATGGCCGCACTCGACCTCGTGGTAACGCACGCAGGCGTTGGCCGCGCCACCCTCTATCGCAATTTCCCCCATCGGACCGCGCTGATGGAGGCATTGCTCGACCGTGCGCTCTGTGCACTAGAAACGTATGCGCTGACGATCGCCGATCGCTGCGACGCGCTATTTCTGTTGTTCGAACGGTTCGGACAGAACATCGCGAGTTCTTCCCCATTGGTGGATTTCTGGCGTGCGGTCGACCGCACCGACCCTATCGTGCAAGCCGCCCGGCGACGCATCGCCAAGATCTTCAAACAGCCACTGCAACGTGCGATCGACGACGCCGCTTGCCGGCCCGACCTGCGAATCGCCGATGTCCTGTTGATGTGCAACATGCTGGGCGCGTCGCTGCGTGGCGGCAGTGTGGCCGAGCGTCGCGGGCTTGCGCGTCGCGCGCTGCAGTTGCTGCGCATCGGCATCGACTCGCCGCCAGCGTCACCCGACGCTTCGGGTTGACGGTCCGGCAGTTCGCGCATGACCGACTCGGCACTTCCGTTTCATGCCTCGCCGGTTTTTACTTTCCCATTTGTCGCTCCGCACTGAAGAACGCCAGCGCTCCTGCAGCCAGCCGCTTCTCCGCACCGACAACGGGCCATGCAACGCAGCCCTGCGTGTGCGGCCCTCGCACGATGTCCCCCTGCGGCGCCATCGTTTTTCAAGAAGATAGAAGGAGAACTGTTTGTCGACTCAATCCAAAGCCCGCCAGCGCAGCCCCGGGTGGTTGCCCCTGCTGTTCGGGATCGTCCTGCTGCTGTGCGGCGCCGCGCTCGCTGTCGGCGGCGCGCGCCTCATGAGCCTGGGTGGCTCGTGGTATTACCTGCTGGCGGGCGTCGGCCTGCTGATCGCAGGCTTTCAGTACGTCCGCCGCCGGCCATCGGCCACGGCCTGGCTCGGTCTGGTTTTCATCGCCACGGCGATCTGGGCACTGGCCGAGGTCGGTCTCGATTACTGGCAGCTGTTGCCGCGGCTGGTGATGCTCGCGGTGCTGACCATGCTCGGCATGCTGCTGGCGCCCAGGCTGGGCTCGCTGAGCACCAGGCCGGCCTTCGGCCTGGCGGGCCTGCTGTTCGTCTGCCTGCTGGGCACGCTGGGCTTTGCCTTCGTGCCGCACGGCGTGACGCGTCCGTCCGGAACGGCCGCAGCCGCGGCGCCCGCGCCGACCGCTGCACCGACGGCGTCCAACTGGACGCACTACGGCCGCACACCCAACGGCACGCGCTTCGCCCCGGTGGACCAGATCACGCCGGCCAACGTGAAGGACCTGAAGGTGGCCTGGACCTTCCGCACCGGACGCGACACCAAGGGCATGACGGAAGACCAGAACACGCCGATCCAGATCGGCAACACGGTCTACGCGTGCACGCCGCACAACGTGATCTTCGCGCTCAATGCCGACACGGGTGAGCAGCGCTGGAAGTTCGATCCGCAGGCCAAGTCGCCGCTGTGGCAGCGCTGCCGCGGCGTCGGCTATTTCGACGCAGCGCAAGCACCTGCGAGCGGAACGCCGACGGTCACTGCAACGGCAACCCCAGCCGCAGCACCGGCACCCGGCGCGCCCGTCTCACCCGCTGCACCCGCTGCACCCGTCGGCGGCGCATGCGCCCAGCGCATCGTGATGACCACCATCGACAGCCGCCTGATGGAACTCGACGCCCACACCGGCACGCCGTGCGCCGACTTCGGCAACAACGGCACCGTGGACTTGAAGGCCGGCATGGGCAAGGTCGATCCGGGCTACTACTTCCAGACGTCGGCACCGACCGTCGCACGCGATCTGGTGATCGTCGGCGGCTGGGTCTGGGACAACATGGCGCTCGGCGAACCGTCCGGCGTGGTGCGCGCCTTCAGCGCACGCACCGGCGCGCTGGTCTGGGCCTGGGACATGGGCAACCCGGCGATCACCGGTGAACCACCAGCCGGCGAGACCTACACGCGCGGTACGCCGAACGTCTGGTCCACACCTTCCTTCGACGACAAGCTCGGCCTGGTCTACCTGCCCACCGGCAATGCGACGCCCGACTTCTGGGGCGGCAGCCGCAGCAAGGCGGCCGAGGAATACTCGGCCTCGGTCGTTGCGCTGGACATCCAGACCGGCCGCGAACGCTGGAAGTTCCAGACCGCCCATCACGATGTGTGGGACTACGACGTGCCCTCGCAGCCCGCGCTGTACGACGTGCGCGACAAGAGCGGCGGCACGGTGCCGGCGCTGGTGCAGACCACCAAGCGCGGCCAGATCTTCATGCTCGACCGCCGCGACGGCAAGCCGATCGCCGAGGTGCAGGAAAAGCCGGTGCCGCAGGGCGCGGCCGAAGGCGACTTCCTGTCGCCCACGCAGCCGTACTCGGTCGGCATGCCGAGCATCGGCGCCAATACGCTGACCGAAGCCGACATGTGGGGCACCACGCCCTTCGACCAGATGCTGTGCCGCATCGCGTTCAAGGAAATGCGCTACGAAGGCGAGTTCACGCCGCCCGGCATCACCAAGAGCCTGCAGTACCCCGGCTTCTACGGCGGCATGAACTGGGGCAGCTCGTCGATCGACGAACGCAACGGCACGCTCATCGTCAACGACATGCGCATTCCGCAGGTCGTGCAGCTCGTGCCGCGCGCTGAAACCGAACGCCGCCTGGCCGCCAAGCGCGCCGGTGCGGACGGCCACGCCGGCCTGGCGCCGCAGACCGGCACGCCCTTCGGCGCCGACAAGAACATGTTCATGTCGGTGCTCGGCGTGCCTTGCCACAAGCCGCCTTATGGCGCACTCACGGCCATCGACCTGAACACGCGCCAGATCGTCTGGCAGGTGCCGATGGGCACGGTGCACGACAGCGGCCCGCTGGGCATCGCGACCGGCATGAACATGCCTGTCGGCATGCCGACGCTGGGTGGTCCGGTCACCACGCAGGGCGGCCTGGTGTTCTACGCGGGCACGCAGGACTACTACCTGCGCGCGATCGATGCGGCCAACGGCGACGAGCTCTGGAAGGCCCGGCTGCCGGTCGGCGCCCAGGCCACGCCGATGAGCTACATGTCGCCGGACAGTGGCCGACAGTACGTCGTGATCTCGGTCGGCGGCACCCGTGGATCGCCGGACCGCGGCGACTACATCATTGCTTACGCGCTGCCGAAGTAACGCTGGCGCCAGACATTGAAAAAGCCCGCTCCGGTTGCCCGGGGCGGGCTTTTTTTCATGGCGTCGAAGCGACGGCGCCAGCCTGGTTGCCTGGTCTGCAGGCAACCTTGGGATCAGCCCTTGGCGGGCGGCGGCGGGCGATGGCCTTCCGGACCGTGGCCACCACGCGGGCCACCGTGCGGGCCGTGGCCGCGCGGACCGTGCCGCATGGCTTCCGCATCGAAGGTCTTCTGCTGCTCAGGCGTGAGCGTGGCGTAGAAGCTCTTCGTCGCATCCGCACGCTTGGCGAACATCGCCGCGCGTTCGGCCTGGCGCGCCTGCATGCGGTCGATGCGCTGTGGCGTGGTCATCTTCTCGAACTCGGCGCGGGCGGCGGCGCGGTCCGGACGCTGAGCCGGCGGTGCGGGCGGCTGCGTCGCGCTGGTGAAGGTGGTCCAGGCGCCTTCCTGCGCGGGCGTCAGCTTCAGCTTGGCCTTCAGGTCGGCCAGGTGCTTGGCGCGGCGCTCCTGCATGCGTTCGAAGCCCTTGCCGTCGCCCGGCTTGTGCATGCGATGGTCGGGCTTGTGCATGCGGTGTTCCGCTGCGGGCTGCCCCGCCGGAGCGGCTGCGGGAGGCGGTGGCGTTTGGGCCGAAGCCGCGAAGGTGGCGGTCGCCAGAAGACCGGCCCAGAGAATGCGTTGACGTGACGTGATCATGAGATTGCTTCCTTTCTAAGAAGCCTGATGCCACGGGGCAGCAGGTGAGATGTAGTGTGGAATCGCTCTGTATCGACGGCTTGCGCGGCAGGTAACGCAGCGATGTCGCCGCGTAAAGAAGCGTGAACGGCCGGATGGGCCTCGGGCCGCTCACTTCGGCCGTGGATGCCGGACTCCACGGTCCGCGGGCTGCAGGCGACCGGCGCGCAGGTCCAGCACGCCCTGGCCGACGGCACGCGCCACGTTGCGCACCTCTTCCTGCAGCTTGTCGTCTTCATCGAGCGTCTGGTGGCTGGTGGCGTAGGGCTCGAAGTAGCCGATGTAGCGGTCGAGCCGCGACTGCATGCCGGCGTCGATCAGGCCCATCCAGTCGAGCCAGTCGCTCAGGTTGCGGCGCAGGCTCTCGACGCCGGCCACGTCGCCGTGCACCACCAGGCCGTACACACGGCCGTCGAGATGCTTCGGATAGCCCCAACCCTTCATCTCCAGCGCCTTCGCCTCCTCGGGCTTCTTGCCATGCGTGGTGGTCGGATCCGGATTGCCGCCGTCGGCGCAGACGAGCCGGTCGATCATCAGCTTGAGCGGGCTCGACGCCTGGTACCAATGGGTCGGCGTCATCAGGATCACGCCATGCGCGGACACCCAGCGTTCGTAGATCTCGTTCATCCAGTCGCCGGTCTGGTTCAGCGAATGGTTCGGGTAGCAGCTGCACGGCCAATGGCACAGCGGCATCGCGGTCGACACGCAGCCCTTGCAAGGGTGGATGTGCAGCCCGTAGTCGGACGTGAGCAGGCTCAGGTCGAGCAGGTCGACCTCGATGCCGGCCTTCTGCAGCTCGCCCTTGGCCGACTGCGTGAGGCGCCACGTCTTGGAGATCTCGCCAGGGCAGGTGCCGTCGTTGCGCGGCGAGCCGTTGATCAGCAGAACACGCGACGGGGTCTCGGGCCGGCCCCAGGCCGCCTGCGCGCGGTCGAGCTTGGCGCGGGTGTCGATCCATTCGACTGCGAGGTCGTAGTCGGGGTCTGCATAGCCGGGCCCGGCCTTGCGTGTGACAGGCGCCTTGCGACCTTCCTTGTAGGCGTCCCAGGCGATGTCCTCGAGCCGCTTCAGCGCCTCGCTTTCGACCTTGAAGGCCGGGTCTTCGAAGGATTGCATGAAGCGCCGATGAAACGCATCGCGTTCCAATCGGCCCGGCCACTGGCCTTTTCTGATGTTGATGTCGATCATGGTCACGCCGACGCTAGGCGCGTGCAGCGGCAGGGCGAACGACCGCACCGCCGCATCGCGCGGTAGGTCGAGGCCGATGGCCGGAGTGGGCGATGCGCGCGGGGTTGCAGGGGCCGTCGCGGCGCTGGCCGGGGCCCGTGCGATGGCCTGTCGCCGGTCAGGTAGCGCCGGTGATCTCGGCCAGCGCCTTCGCGACGGGCGCGCTTTCCAGCGGTCGCACGATGCGCGCGACCTCACGGCCGTCGCGCAGGAAGATCAGCGTGGGCCACAACTTGACGCCGTAGCTGCGGCCAAGCTGGCGGCCGGCGCCGTCTTCGACCTTCACATGCTGCACGTCGGGATGCGCCTGGAAGGCCTCGTCGACCAACGGCTGCGCACGCTGGCAGTGGCCGCACCAGTTGGTGCCGAAGTCGATCACCGCCGCGCCGGCCAATTTGTCGGCCGCGCTGCGGTCCAGTGTTTCTGGGGTGTAGGCAAAAGTCATGGCGCAGATGTTGGCACGCCGCCGCAAGCTCTGCCAGCACTCGGGATCGACGCGCTGCGTCGGAAGATGCTCACTGCAGCGCCGACAACTCCCAAGACACGTTCTGCCACGGCACGCCGAAGCCCGCGTCGAGCGGCGGCACATTGCGGCGGCGCAAGGCGTCCAGCGCCCATTGCGCGCCGGCCTGCACGCTGTCGATCACCGGCACCGGCACCTTCGACGCGATGTCGGCCGCCATACCGGCCAGCCCGGCACCGCCGAGGATCACCGCCTGCGCCTTGAAGCGTTCGGCCGCCTGGCAGCAGGCTTCCGCCAGCAATGCGCGTGCGCCGACCGGGTCGGCCGCCAGCTGCGCCCCGCTCGGCGCGACGGTGTGGATGCCGGCCAGCGTCTGCGTGTGGCCCAGCGCATGCGCGAGTCGCGACAGCATCGGCCGCCAGCGCTCGCCGCCGGTCACGATCGCGAAGCGGCCATGCCATGCGGCCGCCGAGAACGCGGCTTCCGCGAGCCCGCCGACCGGCACGCCCGCACCTTCGCGCAGCGCGAAGAGGCCAGGGTCGCCGAAGCAGCCGATCAGCACCGCGTCCGGCCGGCCCGCTTCGGCCGCCATCGTCACGGCCCAGGCGTCGAGCACGCCATGGCTCGCAACGGCATAGCTGGCTTCCGACGAGATGTAGGGCGAGCCGAAGCGCGCCGTCACGGTCTGCACCTTCAACGCATCGCCCACACCGACCTGCACATGCCGCTGCAGCAGGCTGCTGATCGCCGTCGACGTGTTGGGGTTGATCACGAGCAGGCGGGGCATGGCGGGCTTTCGGTCGCGTCGATTCAGCGACGGCGTTTGGCGCGGCGGCCCAGCAGCGCGGCGGAGCCGATCGCGATCGCCATCACGCCGAACGAGACGATGGTCGTCACGGTGCCCAGCGCATAGATCGATGGCGTGGTCACCGTGGACGTCAGGCCCTGCAGTTCGAGCGGCAGCGTGTTGACGTCGCCGATGGCCTGCGAGGTGCGCGCGATCTCGTCCCAGCTCAGCGTGAAGCCGAACATGCCAATGCCCACGACCGACGGGCCGATCAGCGGCAGCACCACATGGCGGAAGGTCTGCCAGGGCGTGGCGCCCAGGTCGCGCGCCGCTTCTTCATACGCGGGGTTGAAGCGGTTGAAGACCGCAAACATGATGAGCAGGCCGAAGGGCAGCGTCCAGGTCAGGTGCGCGCCCAGTGCGGAGGTGAACAGGCCCAGCGCGGTGCCGTAGTTCTCGAGCGTGCCGGTCGCGTCCATCGCGGTCAGCGCCTGCTTGATGCCGGTGTCGAGCAGGCGGAACTGCAGGCCGATGCCGAGCGACACGATGATCGACGGCATGATCAGGCTGGCCACCGTCACGAAGAACAGCGCATTGCTGCCCGCGAGCTTCTTGCGGAACGCGAGCCCGGCCAGCACCGACAGCACCACGGTGAAGCCCATCACCACCGCGCCCAGCGCCAGCGAACGCCGGAACGCAGCGCCGATGTCGACCGTGCCCAGCCCTTCGGCCAGCTTGTAGAACCAGTGCAGCGACATGCCGCGCAGCGGGAAGGTGAGTCCACCTTCGGGCCCCTGGAAGCTCAGCACGAAGATCGTGATCATCGGCCCGTAAAGGAAGACCACGAACAGCGCGAACACGATCGCGAGCGGCCAGAAGCCGGGACTGCGTTGCTCGCCGATGCGGTTGCTCATGATGGTCGTGGCCGGTTGGCGCGTGGCGACCGTGATGGATCGCGTCGATGGTGTGCTCTGCGCAGCGAAATCAAGGAGGAGGCCGCAGGCCGGCGGACATTCGCGGAGCAGAGTACGCCGTCGGCGTGATCACGCCCGCAGTGGACCGAAGGAATCCGTCGCATCAGAGTTCCTTCCGGATATCGACAAGGCGCGTCAGCCCCCAGATGATCATCAGCACCACGGCCAGCAGGATCATCGCGT
>JAZKDL010000536.1:0-1550 GCA_040387575.1 Pseudomonadota bacterium | reverse complement strand
GCCGAAGGCGAACTGAAGAAGCTCAAGCTGATGTCGCCGATGTCGGCAGAAGCCACGGTCGTGCGCAACTACATCGATGTGCTGATTGGCTTGCCGTGGAGCAAGAAGACGAAGATCAAGCACGACCTGGCAAACGCCGAAGCTGTGCTCAACGAGGACCACTACGGCCTCGACAAGGTCAAGGACCGCATCCTGGAATATCTCGCGGTTCAGCAGCGCGTCGACAAGGTGAAAGCGCCGATCTTGTGCCTGGTCGGCCCACCGGGCGTCGGCAAGACCTCGTTGGGACAGTCGATTGCCAAGGCGACCGGCCGCAAGTACACGCGCATGGCGCTGGGCGGGATGCGTGACGAGGCCGAGATCCGCGGCCATCGGCGTACTTACATCGGCGCATTGCCGGGCAAGGTGCTCCAGGGCCTGACGAAAATCGGCACGCGCAATCCGCTCTTCCTGCTCGACGAGATCGACAAGCTGGGCACCGATTTCCGCGGCGACCCGTCGAGCGCACTGCTCGAAGTGCTCGATCCCGAGCAGAACCACACCTTTGGCGATCACTATGTCGAGGTCGACTTCGACCTGAGCGACGTGATGTTCGTCGCCACGTCGAATTCGATGAACATCCCGCCGGCGCTACTGGACCGGATGGAAGTCATTCGCCTCTCCGGCTACACCGAAGACGAGAAGACGAACATCGCGCTGAAGTACTTGCTGCCCAAGCAGATGAAGAACAACGGCGTGAAAGATGACGAATTGCTCGTCACCGAAGAAGCCGTTCGAGACATCGTCCGCTACTACACCCGAGAGGCCGGTGTGCGCTCGCTCGAGCGCGAACTGTCGAAGATCTGCCGCAAAGTGGTGAAGGCCCTGTTGCTGAAGAAGCTCACGCCGAAGGTCACGGTGGATGGTGCGAATCTCAACGACTTCCTCGGCGTGCGCAAGTACACCTTTGGGTTGGCGGAAAAGCAGAATCAGGTCGGCCAGGTCGTCGGTCTGGCCTGGACAGAAGTCGGCGGTGATCTGTTGACCATCGAGGCGGTCACGATGCCTGGCAAGGGCATCATCAGCCGCACGGGTTCGCTGGGCGACGTGATGAAGGAGTCGGTCGAAGCTGCGCGCACAGTGGTGCGCAGTCGTGCGCGTCGGCTCGGCATCAAGGACGAAACCTTCGAAAAGCGTGACATCCACATCCATGTGCCCGATGGCGCGACGCCGAAGGACGGACCAAGCGCCGGGGCCGCGATGACAACCGCTTTCGTTTCGGCGCTGACGGGTATTCCGGTACGCGCGGACGTTGCGATGACGGGTGAAATCACGCTGCGTGGCGAGGTGACGGCAATCGGCGGACTGAAGGAGAAGTTGCTGGCGGCATTGCGTGGCGGCATCAAGACAGTGCTGATCCCTGAAGAGAATGCCAAGGATCTTCAGGACATCCCTGAGAACGTGAAGAACGGTTTGGAGATCGTGCCAGTCAAGTGGATCGACAAGGTCCTGGAGATTGCGCTCGAGAAGATGCCGACGCCACTTTCTGACGAAGAGGTTGCTGCATCGGC
>JAZKDL010000535.1:0-6038 GCA_040387575.1 Pseudomonadota bacterium | reverse complement strand
GGTGCGGTCGGCCGCCGCGCTGTTGGTCGGGTAGTCGAGCGTGCCGTTGAGCGTCGCCGCGTTGGCACCGCCTGCGCCCAATACGACGTTGACGAAGCCGATTCGGCGCGCGGCGATGTCGACCGTCACGCCCGCGATCGGCGCTGCGGCGCGTGCGCTGTAGCCCGCCGCATTGCCGTTGAGCGACAGGCCGATGAAGCTCGCCGCCCGATCGGAGTTGGCGAAGATCACCTGAAGGTCGTACTTCTTGCCGTCGCCGCTGTCGACCATTTCGTAGATGGCGACGCGGCAGTAGTCGTTGGGGCCGGCCGAAGCGTAGGTGCCGGTGGCGCCAGAGATACCGACCTCGGGCAGGCCGCCCGTGACGTTCAGCGTGCCGTTGAGACTTGCAGGCGATGCGGCGGAGATGGTGAGCGGCGCGGCGGTGAGCGTCGTCGTACCGGTCGTCGGCGTGGTCGTTGGTGCGCTGGTGCCGGTGGTGGAAGTCGATGTCGCCGCGGTGGTGCTGGCGCCCGCTGCGCTCGTGCCTCCGTTGTCGCTACCGCCGCCGCAGGCCGCCAGCAGAAGCAGCAGCAATGGCGCCGCGACGGTGCGCGGCCAGGTCGTCGTGATCATGGTGTGTCCCCTGGTTTTTGAAGGGTTGGAGACTACCGGGCAGGCATGCCGTGCTCATCCCCTGAATCAGGTATGGACGGCATTGCCGATTCAGTCGTGGCGCGGACTTGGCCGCTCTCCTGCCGACGACGACGCACCGATGCCGTCGATGTAGATCGTGATCCCCTGGCCGGACAGCCACAGCCCCTCGCGTTGCGCCGCTGCGCGCAACCGTGCGTACAGGTCGGCATCGTCCAGCGCGATGCTTTGGCCGCTGTCGCGGCACACCAGCCGCAGCAGGGCGTCCGAACCCGGCGCGGCGATGCGGTAGACCGCGCGTCGCTGGTCGTCCCATTCGCGCTCCAGCACGCCGTGAGCGAGCAGCTTGCGCACGGCGCGGTAAGCGGTGCCGGCGCTCGCCCGCACGCCGCGCTGCAGCATCAGCCGAAACAGCGCTTCGGTGCACAGCACCTCGGGCGCGGCCGAGCGCAGCGTCTGCAGCACGCCGATGCGCGCAGCGGTCGGCCGCAGCCGCGCGGCTTCCAGGCACTGGCGTGCGTTGGCTTCGGTCATGGTGTCGTTCCCTTCATGGCCGCCGCAACCGGGCGCGCATCCATCGTTGCCCGCCAGCCGCCGCCCAGCGCCTTGTAGAGCGCGACGCGCGCCTGCAGACGCGCTTGCTTCAGGCTCGCTGCCAGGTCTTGCGCGGCGTAGAGCGTGCGCTGCGCATCGAGCAGCGTCAGCAGCGTGTCGGCGCCTGCGCGATAGCGCGTTTCCGCCAGCGCACGCGCACGTTGGGCTTGCGCCAGTTCGTCGGCCTGCGCCGCGGCCTGTGCGTCGGTGCCGGCGATGGCGTCGAGCGCCATCTCGGCATCGGAGAAGGCCGCGACGATGGCGCTTCGGTAGCCGGCCAGCAGTTCGTCGCGCTGCGCCTGCGCCAACGCGTGGCCGGCGGCCAGGCGACCGGCGTCGAACACCGGCGCCGCCAGGCCCGCGGCCAGGGTGTAGACCGGGTTATCGAACACGCTGCGCAACCGCGTGCTGTCCCAGCCGATGCCCAGGCCGAGCGACAGGCTCGGCAGCATCGCGGCGCGCGCCACCGCGACGTTGGCGTCGGCGCTCGCGAGCCGTGCTTCCGCGCGCGCGATGTCGGGGCGGCGCAGCAGCAGCGACGAGGGCAGGCCGGCGTCGATCGCCGGTATGTGCAGCGCTTCCAGCGGGCCGCGCCGATCGATGGGTGCAGATGGCGCGCGTGGATCACGTGGATCGCGCATGCCATACGAACCGTCCGGCGCCTCCGAAATCGCACCCAGCGCAAGCTGCGCCGGCGTCCGCCCGAGCAGCACCGCGATGCGCGTCTGCGCGTCGGCGGCCTGCTGGCGCAGCGCGGCGATCGCCCGGCGCTGGCTCGCCACCAGTCCGCGTTGCTGGGCCAGTTCGAGCGGCAAGGCCGCACCGGCGCGGCCACGTGCTTCGACCAGCCGCAGCAGCGCCGAGGCATCGCGCAGGTTGTGGCCTGCCACCTCGATGCGCGTCTGCAACGCCACCGCCTGCAACCAGTTCGACGCGACCGCCGCTGTCGTGGTGAGCACGACCGTGTCGCGGTCGAACGTGCTCGCCTGCAAGCCGGCGAGTGCGCCGTCGCGCGCCGCACGCCTGCCGCCCCAGAAGTCGACTTCATAGCGCGCGGTCAAGCCGGCGGCGTAGCTGCTGCCGTCGACATCGGCCTGGCCGCCGAGCCGGCCCTCGCGTTGCGCATCGAACTCCGCTGCAAGTTCGGGCTGCAGCGCGGCGCCTGCGATGCGTGCCGTGGCGCCGGCCTGCTGCACGCGGGCAACCGCGGCGGCGATGTCGAGGCTTTGCGTTTGCGCCTGCGCGACCAGCGCGTCGAGCTCGGCGCTGCCGAACGCGCGCCACCAGTCGGCGGTGACTGCGTCCGCGGGCCCTGCCTCCGTCGATATGTCGCTGCGCCAGCGGTCCGGTCGTTGCAGCGCATCGTCAGCCGCAAGCGGTGCAGAAGGCACCACGCAGCCCGAGAGGACGAGCGTGGCCATCAACACGGCGAGCGCGACACCCAGAGAACTCCGTCCCGTGTTCGCGTGGTTGGAGGTCAGTTGCATGTCCATCCTCATTCCCCCGCCAGCGCCACGACCGGGTCGAGCCGGGCCGCCGTGCGCGCCGGCATGTAGCCGAACACCAGCCCGGTCGCGACCGCGCAGAGAAATGCGCCGGCCATCGCCGTGACCGAGAACACCACCGGCACGTTCGACACGATCAGCACCGCGCCGATCGCCAGCCCGGCCAGCACGCCGACGCTGCCGCCGACCAGCGTGACCAGCGTCGCCTCGGTCAGGAACTGGCGAAGGATGTCGCGCTGCCGCGCACCGGTCGCCATGCGGATGCCGATTTCGCGGGTGCGCTCGCGCACCGTCATCAGCATCACGTTCATCACGCCGATGCCGCCGACCAGCAGCGAGACTGCGGCGATCAGGCCCAGCATCATGGTCATCGCGCTGCGTGTCTCGGCCTCGGCCTGCAGCTTGGCGGCGGCGTTGCTGATGCGGAAATCCTCGCGGCCATGGCGCGCCAGCAGCAAGCGGCGGATGGCCGCCTCGGCGGGTTGCACCTGCGCCACCGAAACCGCCGTGAGCACCGTGTAGTCGGGCTGCGTCTGCGCCTGATAGACGCGGGCCCGGCCGGCCTGGTAGGGGATGAAGACCATCTCGTCGTAGCTCTCTGCGCCGGAGTCACTGCCGCGCTCGGCCATCGTTCCGATCACTTCGAAGGGCGAGTTGCCGATCAGCAGCTGCCGGCCGCGCGGGTCGGCCACACCGGGGAAGAAGTGCGCGCGCGCCTTGTGGCCGAGCACCACCAGCGGCGCCAGGTCGCGGTCTTCCGCGTCGCTGAAATAGCGGCCCTGCGCCACCTTCCAGTGGTGCACGGCGGGCATCGCATTGCTGCTGGCGAACACGTAGACCTGGCGGTCGGCGTTGCCGTGGCGCACGGTGATCGGGTCGCCGATGACGGGCATCACGTGGCCGACCTCGGGCAGTTCGGCGATGGCTTCCAGGTCTTCGGCGGTGATCAGCCCGGCCGGGCCGCCGCTCGCGGGCGGGCTGCCGCCCATGTACATGATGGTCGTGCCGAGCGTGCCCATCTGCGCGACGACGCGCTGCTTGGCGCCTTCGCCGATCGCCAGCATCACGATGACGGACGCGACGCCGATGACGATGCCGAGCAGGGTCAGGCCGGTGCGGGCGCGGTTCAGGCGCATGCTTCTGAAGGCGCTCACGGCGAGGCTGCGCAGGCTGCGTGTAGCGGCTTTGCTGGCCCCCAGGCTTGCTCGCTTCGCGTAGCCGTCAGCTTGCCCCTTGGGCGCGGCACCAGCAGCGTTGCGATGCAGGCTCTGCGGTGTCTCTGGTAAAGACGACGTGGCACCCGAGTCTTCGACGATGTTTCCGTCGTGAATTCGCACCACGCGCCTCGCCTGTGCGGCGACGTCGGGGTCGTGCGTGATCAGGATCACCGTGTGTCCGGCGTCGGCCAGTTCGCGCAGCAGCGCCATCACTTCGGCGCCGCTGCGGCTGTCGAGCGCGCCGGTCGGTTCGTCGGCCAGGACGATGCGGCCGCCGTTCATCAGCGCACGCGCGATCGACACGCGCTGCTGCTGGCCGCCCGACAGCTGGTTCGGCCGGTTGTCGAGCTTGTCGGCCATGCCCAGGCGCGTGAGCAGCGCGCTCGCGCGCCGGGCGCGTTCGTCGTCGGGCAGGCCGGCATAGAGCGCAGGCACTTCGACGTTGTCGCGCGCCGATTCGGTCGCGATCAGGTGGTAGCCCTGGAACACGAAGCCGAAGGCCTCGCGGCGGAGCCAGGCGAGCGCGTCGGCGTCGAGTCCGGCCACGTCCTGGCCGTCGAACAGGTAGGTGCCGTCGCTCGGCCGGTCGAGGCAGCCGAGGATGTGCATCAGCGTCGACTTGCCCGACCCCGAGCTGCCGACGATGGCGATGAATTCACCGGCGTGGATGTCCAGGTCGATGCCGTGGAGCACCTCGACTTCGGGCGCGCCGGATTTACCCGCGGACGCGTCTGCGCTTGCGCCCGCGCCGCCGTAGCGCTTGCGGATGCCGCGCAGCGCGATCAGCGGACGCGGCGGAAGCAATGCAACGGGCGCCGACGCCCCATCGCGTGGTTCCTGCACCGCCATCACCACTGGATCCAGCGCACGCCACGCGCTTCTGTTTCGCCGACCACCAGCACGTCGTTCTCGCCCAGGCCTTCGCGCACTTCGGCGAGATGCCGGCTGCGCACGCCGATGCGCACGTCACGCGTTTCTGGTTGGCCGTCCGCACCCAGCACGCGCGCCGTGTAGCGGCCTGGGCGGGCCTCGTCCGCGGTCAGCGCCGCCAAAGGTGCGATCACCGCGGCGCGTGCCTGCGCGGTGACGAAGCCGACCTGCGCCGTCATCTGCGGCATCAGCTCGCCGTCGGCGTTGTCGACGTCGAAGAGCACGGTGTAGACGACGGCGCGCGGCGTACCAGCCGCCGCGCCGGTTCCGGCCTTCGTGCCCTGGCTTTCGGGCAGGGGCGGCGCGGGCAGCACCTGACGCACCCGGCCGGTCCAGCGGCGCGGACCGGCTTGGCCGACATCGTTGCTGCGCTCCCGGTCTGCACTCGCTTCGTCACCGTCGCCCGGATTCGCCAGGCCGCCCAGCGTGGTGAAGTACACCGGCATGCCCGGCTTCACCCGCCGCACGTCGGCTTCGGACACCTCGGTCCAGACCGTCATGGCCGACAGGTCGGCGATGCGCAGGATGTGTGGCGTCTGGTAGGTCGCGTTCAGCGTCTGGCCTTCGCGCGCTTCGACCGACACCACCGTGCCGGCCATCGGCGCGTCGATGCGCGTGTAGCCGAGCCGCGCCTCTTCTGCGCGCTGCGTGGCCTGGGTCTGCGCGATCTGCGCCTGCAGTTGCGCGACGCGTGCGGTGGTGGTGGCCTGCGCGGCTTCGGCCGTTTGCAGATCTTCGTCGCGCGTGGCGCCGTCGGCGGCCATCTGCCGCTGGCGCGCGAGCTGCTGGCCAGCCAGGCGTTGCTGCGCCTGCTGTTCCGTCAATTGCGCCCGCAGGCCGGCGAGCGCCGCACGTCCCGCATCGACCGTGGCCTGCTGCACGCTGGGGTCGATCTCGAGCAGCAGGTCGCCTTTCTCGACGAGGCTGCCCGGTTGCACCGGCAGCTTCAGGATCACGCCCGACACCTGCGCGCCGACGTCGACGTAGCGGCGTGGCTGCAACGTGCCTATTGCCGTGACCGTGGCCTCGACGTCGCCGCGCGCAATGGGTTGCGTGGTGTACGTGCTGCGGTTGCTTGTGCTCCACCACCACAGCGCCGCGCCAGCCACAGCGACGCCGATTGCGGCGACCACGACCGTGCGCATGCCGCGCCCGCGCG
>JAZKDL010000534.1:4399-16395 GCA_040387575.1 Pseudomonadota bacterium | reverse complement strand
GGATTGCTTGGCGGCAATTTGACACTTTCCGCCGGAAGCTGGGATGGCCTGGCAAAAAGCAACATCAATTTGCTCAGCTATCTTGATGCCTTGGCGGTTAGAACTGGCGTAGCTGCAGGGCAATATGACGCTGTACTTAAATCCAATGCAACCGTCGGCCAGCTTCTTAATGCCGGAATCGATGCGCTGAATAAAGATGGCAGTGTGGATGGCGCCATCGCTGTGCTGCAAGGACTCATCGGCGCGTCTGCAAACGTTTCAAGTTTGACACTCCAACTAGGCCAAGTGCTTGGAGTTCAGACCGGGACGCCCGCTGCTGGGTTGAACGCGAGCCTACAGGCCTTCCAGTTGATTCAGGGAATCGTGCAGCTCGCAAACAGCCATAGCGCAATATTTGCCAGCGTACCAATAACAGTGCCGGGAATCGCGAGCGCATCCCTTAAACTAAAAATCATCGAGCCAGCTCAAATTTCAGCGATTGGCAACCCCGTCCTGGCAAAATTGAATCCAGATGGCCCCAATAGAATATATGTACAGACCGCCCAGGTTCGCACCGTCCTTTCCATCGATCTTCCTATTCTTTCGACGATTTCAGATTTGCTCAATGCGGTCACCAATCTTCTTGCGCCGGTGACCGGCATTCTAAATAGTGTTCTTTCTCTGAATCTTCAGGCGTTGGTAGGGAATATTCTTTGCCTGGGCTGTACTCAGACAGGCTTGGTACTCATACCCGAAAACCCTGTTCATGCCACTATTAATTTGAATGTCGGCGCGGCGAGCGCGAAGGTAACTGATGTGGATTGCACAGCGTCCGCGAATACAACGCTGACCGTTGCCAACACAACATCAGTTGCAGAGATTAAAATCGGCCAAGTCGCAGCTTCGGCGGAATCCACTCTTTTGAGCCCAGGATCCACGACGGCATTCACGCCAATTCCCTTGCTTGATATTCAAACACGCAAGTGCACGACCATACTCGGCCTCACAGGATGTGATCCTTGGTCTCCATACTCTCGCACTGGGATTGCGGCGAACACTTCTATTGCAACTACGGTCAGCAGCTACACCTACCGAAATCCGCCTAATATCAATCAGCAGCCGATCTACCACTCGGTCAGTGGATCAGACATAGTCAGCAGTCTAAATACTACATTGAGCGGCTTGCAACTGCAGACCTACCAATACAGCAGCACTGCAACAAACCACTTCGGCGCATTGATAGGAACTGCGACACAGCTTGTGCAAACTGCTGTTTCTGCCGCCCAAGCCGTCGTAAAAAACCTGCTGTCACCATTGCTCGACCCGATCGTCAATCTATTGTTAAACACCTTAGGCATCCAGCTTGCGCAAGCCGATATCGGTGCTCGTTTGACGTGCAGTAGCGGCGTCGAATTGGTCTATTGAATCTGAGTGCAATCAAGTAGTTGCGCCTGTACTTATCCGTTTCATGAGCCCCCCCATCACCTTCGACGAACTCGACCTCTACGTCTGGGAAGGCAAAGCCGACATCCTCGAGCGCATCCAGCGCTGCATGTCCAGCTTCGACGTCGATGTCATTCGTGCCGACGGCGTGCCGCCCGAACAGGACCGCACCTCCGCGCGCGCCTCCCTGGCGGTCATCAGCGTTTCCGTCATCGAGAGCGGCGCGTCGCCCGTCACCACGGAACAACTGCAGGGCATGCCTGTGATCTGGGTGGCGGCCTCGTCGCGCGAGCGCGATTCGCGGACCTATCCGCCCGAGTACCTGCACGTTCTTCCTTTCGACTTCACCGGCGCGGAATTGCGCACGATGGTCGCCAAGCTGGTGCGGCAGTTGCGCGCTCGCGCCGCACAGCCCGAGAAGGGCGACACGCTGATCGCGCATTCGCCGGCGATGAAGGCATTGCTGGCCGAAGTGGCGGCTTTTGCCGATTGCGATCACAACGTGCTCGTGCGCGGTGAGACCGGCGTCGGCAAGGAGCGCATTGCCGCGCTGTTGCACCGAGGCCATCAGACTTACGGCAAAGGCGTATTCGTGCCGGTCAATTGCGGCGCCATTCCGGATGGGCTCTTCGAGTCGCTCTTCTTCGGCCATGCAAAAGGCTCGTTCACTGGCGCGATGAATGCACACCGTGGCTATTTCGAGCAAGCCTCGGGCGGCACGCTGTTCCTCGATGAAATCGGCGACCTGCCGCGCTACCAGCAGGTCAAGCTGCTGCGCGTGCTGGAGGACAACTCGGTCACGCGTCTGGGGTCGACCACGCCGATCCGGCTCGACTTCCGGCTGGTCGCCGCCACCAACCGCAACCTGCGCGAGATGGTGGCGAATGGCGAGTTTCGTGCCGACCTCTTCTACCGGCTGGCGGTCATCGAACTCAACATTCCGAGTCTCGAAGAGCGCGGCGTGGACGACAAGATCGCCATCTTCAAAGCCATCCTGACCGACGTGATGAAGGGCCAGGATGATGTGATTGCCGACATGCCCTACTGGCTGACCGACGCGATCTCGGAGATGTACTTCCCCGGCAACGTGCGGCAGCTGCGCAATCTCGCGGAGCGCGTGGCGGTCATCGTCGGCCAGCTGGGCGCATGGGACCAGCCGCTGATCCAGCGTGCCATGGCGCTGATGCGGGGCACCACGCCGGCAGTCACCGGCATGGCGGCTACCGAAACGCGCAGTGGCATCGCGGTCGATGGCGGCGAGCGCAAGAACTGGAACAGTTCCGAGCGCAACAAGATCATCGCCGCGCTGGAAGCCAACAGCTGGAAGCGCCAGGACACCGCGCAACACCTCGGCATCAGCCGCAAGGTGCTCTGGGAAAAGATGCGCAAGTACCAGATCTTCGACAACGAACCGGGCATTCCCGAAGACGCTTGAAGTTTGAGTCAGCGGCGGCCAGCCAGCATGAAGGTCGACAGGATCGCTGCCGCCGACTTCATGTACTCGAACTCACGCACCGGCAGCGCACGGATCACGGTGTCGTAATGGCACAGGCTGCCGAACGGCTTGCCATCCATATCGAGCAATGGCACACCGTGGTAGCTCAGGATGCGGCCCTGCGCCAGATGGCCATCGAGCCTTTCGTCCTCAATCGTGTTCTCGGTGATGAAATAGCCATCGCGCATCGTGTACTGGCAGAAGCTGTGCCCCAGGTCGACGTTGAGAAAGCGCAGGATCGGCGGCCCGCCCTCCTTGTCGATGAAGGCTTCGCTGCGCATCATCTGCGCGTCGAAGCGATAGGCGGCCGTGAACCGATGCGGAACACGTGCACTCAAGACCTCCAGCGCAAACTGGATTCCCCCTGTCAGTAAAGCGTCGTTGAACTTCTTCATCACAGCAGCATGGATCGATGTGGACCCTCATCCAACGGTCGTCCACAGAAGAAAGATGACACCAGTTTCTGGGGAGCTACCCCTAGTACTGGCGCCAACTTAACTCAGTTCCTGGACAAGGCGGAAGCGCGTCGCAGTGTCAATCCATTGCCGGGTGCAACCGGCTGTAATGCAGCCACTGGCGCGTCCTCGCGGCAGGTCGATGCACCGACCAGGCAAGGTGTTTCGAGCAGGCTTTCTTCGGTCAACGGCGGCCGTTGCGCGGCTGTGATCACGCTGTCGATCCAGGTGTTGGCATCGTCGCGCGCCACCAGCAGCCGGCCGGTCGTGCGCGCCAGGCGGAACTCGGAGATGCGCAGGTCGAACACCGCATCGACATAGTCGAGCAGCAGCGTGTAGTACTCGACCTGTGCATCGAGCACGATCGGCAGCGTCTCGCGGCCGAACTCCAGCAACCGGCGTCGACCGCGAAAGGCCTGTCCCGATTCGCTGACGGCGCTCAGCAATTGCTTCTCGCGTTCG
This sequence comes from Pseudomonadota bacterium, assembly GCA_040387575.1. GTDB lineage: Bacteria > Pseudomonadota > Gammaproteobacteria > Burkholderiales > Burkholderiaceae_C > Variovorax. The sequence goes on along the minus strand of JAZKDL010000534.1, from coordinate 12,561 downwards.
AGGCCCGACACGCTGCGGCTCCACGACGCGGAGGTGAGCTCGGACAGGTTGAGCCGCACGCCTTCCAGTGCTGCTTCCTGGTTGGTGACTTCGGCCGCGGCACTCTTGATGCGCAGCGACTGTTCGAAGCCGTTGCCGAATGCCCAGTTGAGTTCGAAGGCCGCGCGCGTGGGTTCCGATGGCGACACGCCGCGCGGGTCCTTGGTCTTCACGACCACCGCATCCAGCGTCGGGTAGACGCTGGCCTCTGCCTGATCGAGCAGCGCCTTGGCACGTTCGACGCGGCCACGCGCCTCGCCGATCTCGGTACTGCGATCTTCTGCCTGGGCCAGCGCATCCGACTGCGAGCGTGGCTTCCATGCGAGCGGCACCGACAGCACGGGCAAGCGTTCGATCACGGGAACGAACTTGAAGTAGGTCTGGAACTTGGCCAGCGCCTCGCCGCGCTGCGCGTCGAAGTCCGACTCCTTTGCCGCGATGCCGGCGCGCCGCGATGTGGCCATCTGCAGATCGTTCTGGCCGGCTGCGCCCAAAGCCACGCGACGCTGTTCGGCTTTGGCGAGGTCGTCCAGCACCTCGGTCGACTTGCGTGCGATCTGCTTCTTCAGGTCGAAGCGCTGCAGTTGCATGTAGGCCGTGAGGGCGTCCAGCACGACCTTCTGCGAGGTCGTCTTGACGGCCTCCATCTGCGCCTCGCTGCTGCGTTCGGCAGCGCGCGTGCGCGCACTGATCGCACCACCGTCGATCAGACTCATGCGCGCGCTGGCCGTGATGAGCTGGTAGCTCTGCGACGAGCTGCCTTCCTGCCCGCTGTTGTAGGTGCCGCTCGCGGTGCCGACGTTGAAGCGCGGATAGCGTGCGCGCTCCGCCGCCTCGAGCTCGAAGCCGCGCGTGTCGGCAGCCGCCTGCGCGGCCTGCACCTCGGGATGTTCCTGCGACACCTGCACCAGCGCGCTCTTCACGCGCGTGGCGTAGCTCATGGCGCCCAGGGTGCGGGTCGACAGGCCGCGCGACAGCTTCAAGGGCGCCGCGGCATTGGCATCGGCAACAGCGGTGGCGTCGGCAGCAGCACCCGTTTCAGGGGCCTGGACCTGGGACTGGGCCCGCGCCAACTGCGGCATCGTGCAGGTCAGAAGCATGGCCGCAGCCAGCGCCACCGGTCCCAGGCGGCCGGGCAAAGGCAGTCGGTCGAAACTCATGGTTCCCTGAAGGCCTCTCGGCTGATCTTGAGCACCGGTCGCAGCATGTACCAGATGAAGGGATCCTTGCCGACCACCAGGTCGACCTCGGCTTCCATGCCGGCGGTGATTCGGTTCTCGGGCCGGCCGACATGGTTGGTTTCGGTGCTCACCAGCAGGCGGTAGTAAGGCGCAGCGGTCGGCGACGTCGGGTCGCGATCGGCATCGGCCGCTACCAGCGTCACCTTGCCTTCGACCGCGCCGTAGCGCAGGAAGTCGTAGGCCGTGACCTTGACCCGCGCGGTCTGGCCGGTGTGCACGAAGCCGCGGTCGTTCGGGCTCAGCTTGGCCTCGACCATGATCAGGTCTTCGTCCGGCACGATCTCCATGATCGACTCGCCGGGCTTCACGACCCAGCCCGGCGCGGAATTGCGCAGGCCCTTCACGATGCCGTCCGACGGTGCCTTCACCACCGTGCGCGAGCGTTGCGTGCGGGCACGCGACAGGTCTTCGTTCAAGCTCGCCAGAGCGCGTTCCACCGTCGCCAGTTCGTCCGATGCGCGGCGCCGATAGCGGCCTTCGGCCTCTGCCATCTTGGCCTGCGACTCGGCAATGGCGCCACCGGCCGAAATCGCCATCTGCCGCGCCACTGCGAGGTCGCTGCGCACGGCTTCCATCTGGCGGCGCTTCTCGAGCACCTCGACCTGGCCGATCAGCTTCTCGCTCAGCAGCTGCTCGGAAATCTCCTGCTCCTTCTGCATGAGCACCAGCCGGTCCTGCAGGCCGCTGATCTTGGCCTGTTGCTCCAGCTGCCGGCTGCGCGCCTGCTCCAGCTCCGACACCGCCCCTGCCATCACGCCGCGCTGTTCGAGCGAGCGTGCCGCGAACGCGCCGGACTCACCCTGATAGACCGCCTCGTCGATGTCCTTGTCGAAGGCGGCGCGGGTCAACGCCTCGCCGCGGCTCTCGGCCTGCAGGCGGCGGCGCGTGGCCAGTGTGGCCGCATGGCGCGCGGTGAGTTCTTCCAGGTTGAGGCCGCTGCCGCCCAGGTCGATCTCGACCAGCGACTGGCCCTGGCGCACCTTCTCGCCCTCCTTCACCAGCACGGCGCTGACGATGCCGCCCTCCAGATGCTGGATCGACTTCACGCGGTCCGACGGGATCACGCGACCCTGCGACACGACCACCGTTTCCATCGGGAAGCTGAGCGCCACCACGGCCAGCACCAGCACGACCGCACCGATGATCCATTGCCGCCGGCTCGGGCCGGAAGGCGGCAGGCCGGCGGTGTCGGCACGGCGCGTCGGATCGCGCTCGTCCTGGAGCACCCGCGGCAGATCCTGTTTCGCGAAAACTTGCATCGATCGCCTCAGGCCAGAGAAGAAGTGGCGGCCGCTTCGGCCTCGAGGGCAGTCTGCGTCGCACCGATCGGCACTGCCTTCTTCACGCCGAACAGGCGCGGCACCATCTCGGCCGCAGAGCCTTGCTGTACATCGCCATTGCCGGTGACGTGATAGACCTGCGTCGCCGCCGAGACGATGCGCAGCGAGTGCGTAACGACGATCACGGTGCGCGTGCGCGCCACCGCCAGCAGCGTGGCCAGCAGCTGGTGCTCGCTCTGGAAATCGAGGTCGTTGCTGGGCTCGTCGAGCATCAGCACCGACGGCTTGCGCAGGAAGCTCAGCGCCAGTGCCAGCTTGCGCCGCTCACCCACCGACAGGCCGGTACCGCCCTCGCCGATCTCGGTGCGGTAACCGTTGGGCAGGCGCGAGATGAACTCGTGCGCACCCGCCAGCCGGCAGGCCGCGAGGATCTGTTCGTCGCTCTGGCCCGGCGCCGCACGGCGCAGCGTGTCGACCAGCTCGCCGCCGAACCAGTAGACCTCTTGCGACAGGTAGCTGATCCAGCGTGCCAGCTCTTCACGGGCGAACTGCGACACGTCGTACTCGCCGATGCTGACGACACCACGCGACGGCGCATAGAGGCCGGCGATCAGCTTGACCAGCGTCGACTTGCCCGCACCGTTGCGCCCGACGATCACATGCAGGCCGCCGGGGCCGATGTCGAGGTCGACACGCTCCAGCACCGGGCGCCCGCCTTCGGTGAAGCTGAACGACACATCGCGCAGCTTGATGTGGCCGTGAGGCTGCGGCAGCTCGACGTTGCCAGGCGACTTCTCGACCGGCTCCGACAGCACCTTCTCGAGCCGGCCCGCAGCCTCCGATGCGGTGGCCAGCGCGCGCCAGTTGGACGCGAGTCCGGCGATCGGCTGCAGCGCCTTGATGGCCAGCATGTTCGATGCGACCAGGCCGCCGACCGTCATCCATTGCTGCATGACCGACACCGCGCCCACGGTGATGACGAGCACCGAGAAGATGGTGAGCAGCACCGTGGTCGCGTCGCGCGAAGTCTCGATCTCGCCGTTCTTGCGAAAGCTCTCGGCCAGCCAGCGGTTGTACGTCTCGCGCCACATCTGGATGGTCGGCGCATCGTTGGCCTGGCTCTTCAGCGTTTCGCGCGCCTGGCAGATTTCGGCGGTCATCCGCTCGAGGCTGCGGCCGCGATGGATTTCCTCGACACGGCCGGCGCGCACCTCGTCGGCCCACCACCAGGCGAGGAAGGAAATGATCGCGAGAAAGGCAACGACGACCGGCAGCACGGGCAACGCGACGATGCCGATCACGACCAGCGCGAAGACGGCCATCGGCAAGTCGAAGATCGATGTCGTCAGGCCACCGGTGACGGTGCCGCGCACCGAGCCGACGTCGCGGAAGAACAGGAACCATGCCGACGCGGGCCGGGCTTCCAATGCCCGCAATGGACGATTGAGCATCGAGCCGAGCAATGCGCCGGACACGCGATGGTCGATGGCTGCGCCCGCATCCCGCAACAGGCGGGAGCGCCGCGTGCGCAACCAGAACTCGATCACGAGAAAGGTCAGGATGCCGCAAACCAGTACATAGAGCGTGGACGTGCCGCTGCGATAGATCACGCGGTCGTATACCTGGAGCAGGAAGATGGACGGCAGCAGTCCGAACAGGCTGATGGGAATCGAGCCCCATGCCGCACTGCGCATCAGCGGATAAGCCGCGGCAAATGCCTCACGCAAGGCACCCGCATAAGGACTGGCACCGGGGTCGGCCGGCACGTCGGCGACCAGTTGCTTGGGCAGGAGGAATTTGAGCATTGAGTAAGCGCCGATCACCGCCCATCCATGGGCCCGCATTTGCAATTGTCACGTATCCGTTACGCCGAAGACCTCTTGTTTCCCCTGTATCGACGCGCTTCTTTGTAACGCTGACAGAGGCAGGAGGCCTTAAGTTTTAACAATGGGAAGAAGCTCGCCGTCGACTGTTGCAATCACGCACGCCCATTGCGCCGGACGCATGGACCGAGCACCGACGAATACGCATCGCGCACCTTTTTCCCGATGCCGGACACGCCGTCCACTGCCGTCTGCGCGGACGACACCGGCGTGCCACGCACGCGCTGCGCCGATGCATTGGCATCGCAAGCACGCGGCGTGTCTTCGGCCAAGACGAGGGCCAGGTGTGCGCACACCAGCATCAGCACGAGCCACACGGCAACGAGTCGCAATGCAGTCACCCACCAGCGCCGCGGGGCACGGCCGTCCTGCATCGACACGGAGTCCGGCCAGGCCGCGAGCATTGCATCGGCTTCGGTGTCCGGAAGGGAATGGGGAAAAGGTTGTGCGCTCATCGGTCGGCCTGCAATGGAGAGTTCACGCGGAGATGGCCCGCTGGGTCGATTCAGATCCGGACACGGATCCAGACCCGGACGCCGGTGCGGACAGTCCGCTCGCGCCCTTCGCCGGTGTCGCAGTGGACGCGGCGACCGCCCTCGCCTTCAATACCCGGTGGTAGTTGACGAACCCCGACAGGTAATGCTCGACGTCGTCGATGCGTACCCTGAACGACTGGTGCCGGATGAAGAACGAGCCCTCGATGAGCTGCGGATTCTTGAAGTACATCGCGAACTCCGGCCAGAAGAACCCATTGAGCAGATAGCCCGCACGGTGTTCCAGCGCACGGTGGAACTTGTCCATGTCCACCATCTCGAGCAGATGCGCCATCTCGGGCATCTGCTGCAGCCGCTGCACCATCTGGTTGGCCGCCAGCATGAGCTCGAGCAGCGTCGGAAAGGTGGTCTTGCGCTCCAGCACGAAGTCCAGGTGGTCCACCACGTTGAGCAGTCCGAAGCGGAAGTACTTCTCTTCCGGACGCCAGCGCGTCAGCTCGTTCACGCAGTAGCTCAGCCAATGGTCGTGCGCCCGCCAGTGCTCGTTGCCGATGAAGTAGCCGAAGGCCTTTTCAACCGCCATCAGCCAGCGCGCGTCGCGCGTGAGCGCATACAGGCGCATCAGTCCGAAGGCCGCCTCGCCGTCGTAATAGACGATGCGCGTGGCCTGCTTGAGCGACAGGTCCGATGCGTTGAGCACATGGTCGAAACGGCCGTTGTCGTGCTGCATCCGCAGGATGCCCAGTGCCAGCTTCTCGAGCAGCGGCTGCCACCGGTGCGTGTCCATCGCTTCGCTGTACTTCACCAGCGCGAGCAGGCAGACCGCATTGCCACCGAGCTTGATCTCGTCGCCGGTGTCGACCAGAAAGGCGAGTTCATGGCCATCGGGCATCTTGTAGATGCGGATGAGCGTGCTGGTCAGGTGCTCGATCGAGCGATCGATCGCAGCCTTCAGCGTGGGCTCGCGCGTGAGCTCCCAGGCCTCGATCATCGAATACAGGGTGCTCGCGTGGCGCAGCGTGTTGTAGGTGGGGATCGGGCGGTCGAAGCACGGGAAGTAGCCGTACACGAAGAGCCCGCTGGGCTTGACCTGTCGCGCCAGGAAGGACGATGCGCTGCGCACCATGTCCAGCACGTCGTCGGCGGCGAGCGTCGGCACTTCCCGTCGCCCGGCATTCAGGCCACTGGCGCCCAGCGCGTGCACCACGCCATCGCTCTTGCAGAACACACCGCGTGTGGCAAGCAGGTAGACCGGCCCGCCCGGCGGAATGTCGATGTTCACGTCGGCACCGAAGCGCTGGCGCGCATACACACGGAAGTTCTTGGCGTTGACCATCGCATGGTCGATGGTCGCGCCGCCGTAGAGCATCGCGTTGGCGTTGAGCTCCTGCTCGGTGAATGCGATGCGGAAGCTCTCGTCCATCGCCAGCCCCTGGCGAAAGTAGTTTCGCTTGGTCAATGCGAGTTGTTCTCCCAGCCGCTCCCAACTGACGGCCCTCGCTCCCTCGACCCAGTCCACGCGCAGCCACAGCGCGCCCAGAGACGCGTCCTTCAGCCAGGCACGCAGCGTGGTCACGCCCTCGTTCCAGGCCGTCTGCAGGTCCGGCCCGCTCGCCTGCACGACGTGGGCCCGGCGCGAGCCGTCGCTCACGGAGAAGAACAACGCATAGGCCGGATACGGCGCAGGCAGCGCCGTGCATTCGGCACTCACATGGTCGAAGCACGCACGGAGCTGGTCACTCAAGGGCATCGGGCTGCTCCATCGAAATCGGGAAGGCAAAGGGACACGCTGCGGGAAGACATCGCCATGGGTCAGCGGTAGTTGAACTCGACGCGGCGGTTGAGCTGGTAGCCCTGCTCCGTGTTTTCCAGCGAGGCCGGTTTCTCGGTACCCCAGCTGATCGGGTCGATCTGGCTGTCGGACACGCCCAGCAGCACCAGCGACTGGCGCACCGACTCCGCGCGACGCTGGCCCAGCGCCAGGTTGTATTCGCGGCCACCGCGCGAGTCGGTATGGCCTTCGAGCGTGACCTTGCTGCCGCGCCGTGTCTTCAGGTAGTTGGCGTGCGCCTCGACCACGCTGCGGTACTCGGGCTTGACCACCGACTTGTCGAAATCGAAGTAGACGATGCGTGCAACGCCCGCAGGCCCCGGATCGGTCGACGCGGCGACTGGCACCGGCCGCACGGCCGCGACTTTCGACGTCGCGTCCTTGTTCGAGTAGTAGTAGGTGGCCTTGTCGCTGCCGTCTTTGCCCGCCGTGCCGCAACCAACCAGTGCGCCGGCCAGCATCACGACCATGGCCATCGAAAGTTTGCTTCTCATTTCAAGTCCTTTGTTCGAGAAGCGGACGCCTTGCGGCGCCCGCTTCGGTTTCGATGAAACGACTCAGCCCAGCACGCCATGCAGCAGGTTGTGCACCGGCGACGTCTGCACGCCGGTACCCGCAGCGGCCGTGTCGACCGTGCTGGTGACCGAGGTCAGGATGCCGGAGCCCAGCAGGTCGGTCACAGGCGACAGCACGCCACCTGCGGCACCGCCCGAGCCCGCGCCGCCCGTTACGCTGGAGAGCAGATCGGTGACCGGGGTCAGGATGCTGCCCGCGGAACCGGCGTCACCCGTGCCGCCCACACCCGAAGTGATGCTTGACACGATATCGGTCACCGGCGCCAGCAGTCCGCCCGTCGCGCCAGTGCCACTGGTCAGGCTCGACACGAGATCGGTCACCGGCGCCAGGATGTCACCCGTGCCGCCGACACTGCCTGCGCCGCCGGTCAGGCCCGACAGCAGATCGGTCACCGGTGCCAGTGCATCGCCGCCGAGGAGATTGCCGCCCAGCAGATCCGTCACCGGCGCAAGCACATCGCCTGTACCGCCAACACCGCCAGCGCCGCCGGTCAGGCTACCCAACAGATCGGTCACCGGGGCCAGCAGGTCGCCGGCACCGCCGACACCACCCGCACCGCCGGTCAGGCCCGACAACAGATCGGTCACCGGTGCCAATGCATCGCCGCCGAGCAGATTGCCGCCCAGCAGATCGGTTACCGGTGAGAGCAGATCGCCACCCAGCAGGTTGCCGCCAAGCAGATCACCGCCGAGCAGGTCGGTCACTGGCGCGAGCAGGTCACCGCCGAGCAAATTGCCACCCAACAGGTCACCACCCAGCAGATCTCCGCCGAGCAAGTCGGTGATGGGTGCCAGCGCGTCGCCGCCCAGCAAGTCGCC
>JAZKDL010000534.1:505-4299 GCA_040387575.1 Pseudomonadota bacterium | reverse complement strand
CCACCGAGCAGATCGCCACCCAGCAGGTGTGCAACGCCGTCGGTGAGGTAGTCCACCTGGGTGTTCACCACGCCGAGCAGACCGTCCGTTGCACCGGCGCCGAGCAGCTGGTCGACCACCGGGCTCAGCAAGCCGCCCACGCCATCGGTCACGCTGGACACGACGCTGTCCACCGGGTCCAGCATGTTCGGGTTGTTGGGCGTGAAGCTGTCGCCGAAGATCGGTGCCAGCACGCCGTCGACCACGTCCGTCACGCCATCGACCAGCGTCGGCACTGGCGCCAGGATCTCGCTGAGGCCGAGGTCGCCGAGCGCGCCGTGATCGAGGCCCGTGACCACATCGGACACGAAGGTGTCGGTCGGATCGAGCAGCGCCGTCGTGCCGTTGCCGCCACCACCGCCGAGACCACCGCCGAACACGCCTTCGAGCAGGCCGGTGATCGGCGCGAGTGCATCGCCGCCGAGCAGGTCGCCACCCAGCAGATCGGTCACCGGTGCCAGCACGTCGCCGCCCAGCAGATCACCACCGAGCGCGCTGCCATCGAGCAGTGCCGCCAGGCCGTCGGTCACGTAGTCGACCTGGGTCGTCGCCTGGCTCAGCACGGCGCTGGTGGCGCCGGTGCCGAGCAGTTGATCGACCACCGGTGCCAGCGCATCGGACAGCGGTGCCGAGATGTCGCCGACCAGGTCGTCGACCGGGTCCAGCGTGTTCGGGCTGTTGGCGTTGAAGCCATCGCCGAGCACCGGTGCGAGCACGCCGTCCAGCAGATCGGTCACGCCGTCGACGCCCGAAGCCACCGGTGCCAGCGTCTCGCCCAGACCGAGGTCTGCCAGCACGCCGCTGTCGAGGCCATTGGTCACCGTGCCCACCACCCCGTCGGCCGGGTCGAGCAGTGCGGAGCCGCTACCGCCGCCGCCACCGCCCGTGCCCAGCAGGCCGTCGAGCAGGTCGGTGAGCGGTGCCAGCGCGTCGCCACCCAATGCGCCGCCGCCCAGGAGCCCAGCCGCACCGTCGGTCAGGTAATCGACCTGGGTGATGACCTCGTCCAGCACCGCGCCGGTTGCACCCGCGCCGAGCAGCGGATCGAGCACCGGAGACAGCGTGTCGCTCAGCGGTGCCGCCACCTGTCCGACCAGGTCGTCGACCGGGTCCAGCGTGTTTGCATTGCCGGGGCCGAAACCTTCGCCGAGCACCGGTGCGAGCACGCCGTCCAGCAGGTCCGTCAGACCGTCGACACCGTCGGTCACCGGCGCCAAAGTGCCGCCGAGTCCGAGGTCTGCCAACGCGCCACCGTCAAGGCCTGCGACCACCGTGTCCACGACGCCGTCCACCGGGTCGAGCAAGGCGCTGGCGCCATTGCCGCCACCGCCACCGCCGATGTCGAGCAAGCCGTCCAGCAGGTCCGTCACCGGGGCCAGCGCGTCGCCACCCAGCAGGTCGCCTTCGAGCAGGCCGGCCACGCCATCGGTGAGGTAGTCGACTTGCGTCGTCACGGCGCCGACCACAGCGGTGGTTGCACCGGCACCGAGCAGTTGGTCGACCACCGGCGCAAGGCCGTCCGCCAGCGGTGCGGTGACCTGGCCCACGAGGTCGTCGACCGGGTCCAGCGCGTTCGGATTGCCGCTGTCGAAGCCGCCACCGAGCACTGGTGCAAGCACGCCGTCGAGCAGGTCCGTGGCGCCGTCGACCGCATCGGTCACCGGGGTCAACGTGCCACCCAGTCCGAGGTCGGCCAACACGCCGTCGTCGAGGCCGGCCACCACGGTGCCCACCACGCCGTCGACCGGGTCGAGCAGCGCCGCCGGGCCGTTGTCGTCGCCAGTGCCGAGCAGTCCGTCCAGCAGATCGGTCACCGGTGCGAGCAGGTCGCCGCCCAATGCGTCGCCGTCGAGCAGGCCGGCCACGCCGTCCGTGAGGTAGTCGACCTGGGTGGTCACCGCGCCCAGCACGGCGTCCGTTGCACCGGCACCGAGCAGTTGATCCACCACAGGTGCCAGGGCATCGCCGAGCGGTGCCGTGATCTGGCCGACCGCATCGTCGATCGGGTCGAGCTCGTTCGGATTGGTCGGCGTGAAGTCGCCGCCGAGCACGGGTGCCAGGACGCCATCGAGCAGGTCCGTGGCGCCGTTGGTCAGGTCAGTGACCGGCGTGAGCGTGCCACCCAGGCCGAGGTCTGCGAGCACGCCGTCGTCGAGGCCGGCCACCACGGTACCGACGACGGTGTCGACCGGTGCGAGCAAGGTGTCGCCCGTGCCGCCACCACCGCCGCCGCCGATGCCGCCCAGCAGGCCGCCGAGCGTGGTGCCCAGCAGCGTGGACAGGCCGTCCGTCAGGTAATCGACCTGGGTGTTGAGCGGGTCGATCAGGCCGGCCGTGGCGCCTTGCCCAAGGATGCCGTCGATGACCGGTCCGAGCAGGTCGGCCAGGCCGTCGGCGATGGTCGCCACCGTGTCGTCCAGCGGATCGAGTTCGTTGGGGTTGTTCGGATCGAACTCACCACCGACCAGCGGCGCCAGCAGGTCTTCCAGCGCATCGCTGAGACCGTCGACCGCACCGATGGCCGGGCCGAGCGTGCCACCGAGGCCGAGGCCGTCGAGCACGGTGTTGTCGAGGGTGTCGATCAGGTTGTTGACGAGTTCCTGGGCGGGGTCGAGCAAGGCGTCGGAATCTGCGTCTGCGTCTGCGTCTGCGTCTGCGTCTGCGTCTGCGTCTGCGTCGGCATCGGCGTCGGCATCGGCATCGGCGTCTGAGTCCGAATCGGCATCTGCATCTGCATCTGCATCGGCGTCCGCATCGGAGTCGGAATCCGCGTCGGCGTCGGCGTCTGCGTCGGCATCGGCATCGGCATCGGCATCGGCGTCGGCGTCGGCGTCGGCATCGGCATCTGCATCTGCATCTGCATCTGCATCTGCATCGCCATCCTCGCCATTCGGCGGCGTCACGGGCGTGGTCGTGCTGTTGTTGTTGTCATGCCCGTTGTTCAACGCCGCGCCGAGTGCCAACGCACCCAGGGCGCCGAGCGCGAACTCGCCCAGGCCGATTCCGCCGGCGCCCGCGGCCACCTTCTTGGTGACGGCCAGCGCCGCGGCATCGGCATCGCCGCCCGTCGCAACGACGAGATCGCCCGAGGCCAGGTCGACGTCGACCTGCTCGAGACCGCCGGGCAGCTTGGTGGTTGCAATGGTGGCGTCGGTGCCGCCGGTGAAAGTGCCGGCCAACGGCGCATTGTTGCCAGCCGAACCGGGGAAGGAGACGCCGGCCTGGCCGCCGTCGGGAACCATCACGCGGTCGCCGGCCATGAGCGTCTGGGTACCTTCGACGGGAATGCGAACGCCGTCTCGCATGATCGCCACGCCAGGCGTCGCATCGGACAAGGTGCCGACGCCTCCCGCCGCCGAGATGGGCGCCGGACCCGAAGGCACCGATGCGGCGGCGATCGGCATGGCCGTTGCACCTGTGTTGGCCTGCGCAAGAACGACAGGCGTAACTCCACTTGCGGGAGAAAGATCAGAAGCTGATTGATTGACTGCCATGGCACCCTCTTGAACAAAAAGATGCATTTCGTTGCGCAACATGCGTGCCGCAATTGGCAGCGGTTTTTCAATTGATCGATGCGCCTCCGCAAGCTATTGATCTGAAAGGTTTTTTTGGAATTTTTAGTACAAACCCGCAGCCTCCGACGGGTCGGAATGTTCCCGTTTTGCGGGGCCCGTTACGTTACGAATTCACGCGCTTACATGGGAACACGCGACGTTTCAGAAACCTTCGCGAGGTCGCTCGCCGCGGCGGTCACT
>JAZKDL010000534.1:0-495 GCA_040387575.1 Pseudomonadota bacterium | reverse complement strand
ATGGTGAATCAATGGCCTTGGCGGCCTGGCTAATACGACGGGGTGACCCGGAAGCGCAGTAGAAAGACTGACGAACGGGTCGATTGGCCACTGATGCAGCCTCGTCCACAAACAGATGCATTTCGTTGCGCGACACGGCCGCCGCACTTGAACCGCAGAAAAAAATCCAGTCGATCTTTTAAGAAGATGCTTGATATGAAAGGAGATTCGACTGCTCATAGGTAATTACCCGCTGCGAGGAATGGTCGAAAAATCTCGTCCCAATGCGCGCGTTACGTTACGAAACCTCATCTTCATGGCGAAACCCTTCAGGCTCGAATTTCAAAAGCGTGACGCCGCTACGGCCATCTTGCAGAATGTCGATGTGAATTTTTATAAAACCGATGGATTAACTACTAAAGTATTAATCCATCGGTTTAATTGATTAACTTCATGCAAGTGCCACGTACTCGCACATTTATGAAACCGATGAAAGATCGCATGGGAAATTGCGGC
>JAZKDL010000533.1:0-19322 GCA_040387575.1 Pseudomonadota bacterium | reverse complement strand
AGAAGATCGCGGAAGGCGAGCCGGCTGCGGTGCAGGCCGACGAGAAGGTGATCGAAGCCTATCTGGGTGGCCAGGCCGCCGAAGGCGCCGAACCCGCACATGCCTGAAGCGAGGACTTCCCCATGCTGACCATCCAGAATCTTTCCGCCGGCTACGGCAAGGTGCAGGTGCTGCACGGCATCTCGATCGAGGTGCCCAAGGGCAAGGTCGTGACGCTGATCGGCTCCAACGGCGCCGGCAAGACGACCACCATGCGCGCGGTGTCCGGAATGATCGCGCCGACCGCGGGCGAGATCACGCTCAACGGCAAGCGCATCGACGGCCTCGAGTCCTTCCACATCGCCAAGCTCGGGCTCGCGCATTCGCCGGAAGGCCGGCGCGTGTTCGCGACGATGACGGTGACCGACAACCTCACGCTCGGCGCGTTTCCGCGGCTGACCGGTAGCAGGCCACGCGGCGACGTGGCGGGCGACCTGGAACGGGCGATGGAGCTCTTCCCGCGGCTCAAGGAGCGCCGCGCTCAGCTGGCGGGAACGCTGTCGGGCGGCGAGCAGCAGATGCTGGCGATGGCACGCGCCGTGATGCTGAACCCGGAGGTCGTGCTGCTCGACGAACCGTCGATGGGCCTGGCGCCGATCCTGGTGGCCGAGGTGTTCCGCATCATCGAACGGCTCAAGGGCGAGGGCGTGACGATGCTGCTGGTCGAGCAGTTCGCCGCAGCGGCGCTGGGTGTCGCGGACTATGGGTACGTGCTGGAGAACGGCCGCATCTCGCTGCATGGGCCGGCCGAGAAGTTGCGCAGCGATCCGGCGGTGAAGGCGGCTTACCTGGGTGGCGGGCACTGAGGCTCCGCGCGCTGCCGCGAGTCTGTTCGGCTCGCTGCCGATGTCCCGCTCAACCTGATTTTTTGGGGCTCGGCGTTTTAGTTCTAGGCGTGATCACAGGCACCTCTTGCCCAAACGCAGCAGCCAGGCGTCTCGCATGGTCTGCCGATTCCCGCAGAGCTTTCTCCAGGGCCTTTGGCGGGAGCATCAAGGGTTTTGGGCGAGTTTCTGAAGTTTGAGCCATATGCTGTTTTCCACGATGTCGAGTGTATTGCCGTCGTGCTGAGCTACTAACCGTGCGTGGGGCGGACTGGAGTTGTCGAACAGCGCCCACTGAGATGCCAGCGGCACATAAAGCGTCATGAAGTTGGTCAGGCTTCGAGCGAAGCGGCGACGCACGATATCGGGCGCCACCGCATGGCCGCCCATCGATACGCGAAGCCTGACGCGTCGTACCGCCAACTGTGCGTTGGCGAGCGAAAAGTAAAAGATGACGACGCGATATCCCTTTGACTGAAGACCTCGGAGAAACGGCGCAAAGCTCCTACTCGACAACGTGGATTCGAAGCCGAAATCGTCTCCGGCGTCGGCCAGTTGGCGAAGGCGTTTCAGCATGATCCGTCCGGCTTCGAATGCGACTGCGTCCGTGTCCCGGCCGGAGAGTCCTCGCGCGATGAAATCTGCGTTCACGAAAGTTCCGATTCCCAGACCGGACAGGATCGCATCGGCATGCGTGGATTTGCCGGCGCCATTCGGCCCGGCAAATACAACGACTCGGGGCGAATTGGTAAGGCCCATCAGTCAGGGCGCGTCGCAACAGCGGCGCGGAAGTAATTGGATGCAGGAAGCTTAACGGAGCCCCTGTGGAACCCCAATCGCCAACGCCTATAGCTCGATCTTCCCAGCCTCCACATACTCCTCGAACTGCGTGCGCGGCATGGCGGTGAGGCCGAGCACGCCGGCTTCGGCTTCCCAGCTCAGGGTGGCGCTGTCGGGTGCGAGGTCGACCTCGACGCGGCCCAGCGGGATCACGAGAGGTGGGCCGTCACCCGGCGTGTAGGTGACGTGGCCGACGATGGTGGCGAATTGGGACATGGCGATTTCCTCTTCTCTTGAACAACCGCCATTTAATGCGCGCCACGTGTCACCGCGTGTCGGAAGACCGGCCGGTTTGGGCGCGGCGCTTCGTGGCGATGTCCGACTGCGGGCCTTTCCTGGGCGGCTGTAGCAAACTCGGCCTCCCCAACCGACCGTTTTCGCCCTCCCCATGACACAGATCCTCCCCAGCTTCGAAGTCCTTCCGCGCGACCTGTCCGCCTACCGCGAAGGCAACATCGGCATCGACTACGTGCACCGCTTCGAGTCCGGCAAGCCCGGCCCGCACGTGCTGATCAACGCGCTGACGCACGGCAACGAGATCTGCGGCATGGTCGCGGCCACGCACCTGCTCGACACCGGCGTGCGCCCCAAGATCGGCACGCTGACCGTCAGCTTCTCGAACGTCGAGGCCTACGAGTCCTTCGACAAGGCCAAGCCCTTCGACAGCCGCCAGATCGTGCACAACATGAACCGCATCTGGTCGAAAGAGCTGCTCGACGGCCCGGAAGACAGCCCCGAGCTGCGCCGCGCGCGCGTGCTGCGCCCGGTGATCGACGCGGCCGACTACATCCTCGACATCCATTCGACCAGCCAGGACGTGGTGCCTTTCTGGGTCTATCCGGCCTACGAGCGCAACGCGCAGGTGGCCTTGGCGGTCGGCCGCCCGCCGGTGCATCTGGTGATGCCCAACGGCCTGGGTTCGGGCACGCCGCTGATCCAGTACGGCCACCACGCCAACGTCGAAGGCAAGGGCGGCGCGGTCGTGGTCGAGTGCGGCCAGCATTTCAAGCAGTCGGCTGCCGATCTGGCGACCGCCGTGACGCTCGACTTCCTCGCGCACTTCGGCCTGATCGATGCCGATCCGGCACGCCCGGCGCCCGCGCCGCAACGCCGCTTCGAACTGCTGCAGACGCACATGGTCAAGGACCCGAGCTTCGCCTTCACCCGGCCGCTGATCGGCTTCGAGACCTTCGCCAAGGGCGAGCTCATCGCCATGAACGGCACCGAGGAAATCCGTTCGCCGTGCGACGACTGCACGATCTTCATGCCGACGCACACGCCGATCGTCGGGCGCGAGGCGGTCTACCTGACCAAGCCGATCTGAAGCTGCGGGCCGCCGTTGCGCGGCCATTCGATTGCTTCTTCCGATGACTGCTTCCCTGGCCTCCATCTTCCAGATCGACCGTGCCGGTGCCCAGCAGGCGCTGCGCATGGCGCTGGCCGCGCTGCTGGCCTTCTCGATCGCGGCGATGCTGCACGTCCACAACGCCTACTGGGCAGCGATGCCGGTCTGGGTCGTCGCACAGTCGGCGCGTGGGCTGCTGCTGGAGCGCGGCTTCTATCGCATCGTCGGCACGGTGCTCGGCGCGGCGGCCGGCTTCGGCATGCTGCACGTGGCAGCCGGCCATCCGTACGCGCTGCTGGCGCTGCTCGGCGTCTGGGTGGCGCTGAACGCGGCGTTCACGCACATCTTTCGCGGCGTGCTGTCGTACGGCGCGATGATGGCCGGCATGACCGCCGCGGTCGTGGTGCTGCCCTCGGTCACCGCGCCGGAACACATGTTGGCGCTGGCCGCGGCGCGGGTCGAATGCACGCTGATCGGCGTGGTCGTCGTGACGCTGGTGACCGGCTTCTTCACGCCGCATTCGCGCCGCGATGAGTTCTATCGCCGCGTGCAGTCGCTGGCGGCCGATGCGCAGGATTTTGCAGCGCAGGCGGCGAGTGGCGCGAGTGCAGCGCAGACCGCGGAGCTCGAGCGCCGCACGCTGGCCGGCATGAGCGATGTCGACGCCAATGCGCGGCTGGTCGCGGCCGGCTCGGTCGATGGCTACCGCCGGCTGCGCCACTGCAATGCGTTGATCTCCGCATCGATCGCCGTGATGGCCGCGGGCAGTGCGCTGCGCGCAAGGCGAGCGCGAGGTGCCGCCGATGCCGATGCAGTGCAACGCCTGGCCGAAGCCGACGCGCAACGGGTGGCCGCATGCGAGGCATTGATGGCCGAGCCCGGCAGCGCCGATGCGCGCTCGTTCGGCCCGAAGGTGACACAGCTCGCGCCGCACCGTGACTGGCAGCGGGCCTGCACCCACGGCTTGGTCTCCGGCGGCGCCACCTTCATCGCGGCCGCGGCCGGCTATGCATCGGGCTGGCCTGCAGGTGAGCTCGCCGCGCTGGGCGTCTGCATCTTCTCGATGGTGCTCGGCTCGCTCGCGGCGCCAAAAATGGTCGCGCCCAAGCTGCTCGCCGGCGTGCTGGCCGGCGTGCTGTTCGCGACCTTCTACCGCTTCGTGATCCAGCCCCATGTCGACGGCACCGGCGCGCTGGTGCTGAGCGTGGCGCCCTTCATCGTGCTCGGCGCCTTCGCACGGTTCAGCCGCCGCACGGCGATGCCGGCGCTCGACGCCAACATGTGCTTCATGCTCGGCAGCCAGGCCGGCATGCCGGCGGCGGGCGCCGCGCAAATCCTCAATGGCGCAGCCGCGTTGCTGCTGGCGGCCGCGCTGGTCGGCTTCGGCTTCTGGCTTGCGCCCGACCGCTCGGCGGAACGCTCGCGTGGCTTTGCGCAGGCCATTCGGCGCGATCTGCAGCGGTTGCTGTACGACACCCGCCCGACAGCCGACTGGCATGCGCGATCGTCGCGTCGCATCCTGCGGCTGATGCTCGATCTGCAGCGTGCCGGCCGCCACGGCGAGGCGCCTGCGGGTCTGCTGGCCGCGGCCAATCTCGGCCATGCGGTCGTGGCGCTGCAGGGCATGGCGGCCAGCTCGCCAAGCGGCACCGATCAGCGCGCGTACATCGAGCGCACGCTTCAGGCGATCCGCGGTTTCGAGGCCGATCCGCTGGCCGTCGCCGAGGTGCTCGAGCGGCTCGCTGCAGATGCAGCGGAGCCGCCACTCATGCGCCTTCAGCACGACGCCGCTGACGCCCTGCGCGCAGGCGCCACGCTCGCCTGAGCTGCATGCCGCGCGCCGCTTGCAGCGGCTGCTTCGGCGCTTCAGACCCCGATTGCCTTCGTCCGATCGGACTCGTTTTTCGAGGCCTTCGATGCTGCGGTGCAGCTTAGGGCAACCGCTCATGCACGGCGTCGAACGCGCGCTCACACTCGCACCGGTCAAGTCGCTTACCGCACGGTAACCCCCGCATTTCACTGGGGCCGTGCGGCGCGATGGACGTTGTTCGGGGATTCAGTTCGGTGGGGAGTCGAATGGGTACTCAGCGTGCGGATTCGCCTTGGCGGATCGATCGGGAACAGCAGCAGCCACGCAGCGCCAAGCGCGATGCGGTGCTCGTTGCGGCGGCGCGGCTGTTCACTCAACGCGGGTTCCAGGGCACGTCGCTGGACGACATCGCGCAGAGTCTCGGCGTCACCAAGCCGACGCTTTACCACTACGTTTCCAACAAGGAAGAGATCCTTTTCGAGTGCGTGCGCCGCGGACTCGGCGCACTGCGCGAATGCATCAGCGAAGCGGCCGAACGCGGCCTGACCGGGCGCGAGCGCCTGCGCGCAGCGATGCAGAACTATGCGGACATCGTGACCAGCGACTTCGGCCTCTGCGTGATCCGCGTGGGCGAAGACCCGCTGTCGGAAGTGCGCCGGCGTGAGCTGCGCGAGCTCAAGGGCGGCATCGACACCGAGTTCCGCGCCTTGATCGAAGAGGGCATGCGCGACGGCTGGATCGCAGTGGGCGATGCGGCCATGGCGGCGTACACCGTCGTCGGCGCGCTCAGTGGCGTCGGCCGCTGGTACCGGCCAGAAACCCAGGGCACGCACGGCCTGGGCGACGCGGTCGCGCACTGCATCGAAATGCTCATGCGGGGCGTGCTGAGCGCGCCGGCCGCAACCAACGAATCCGCGCGGCCAGCTTCGGCCGCCACATCTCCTGGAGTCACCGTGGCAGAGATTCGCCGTGAGGTTCATTTTGGTCATCGCGTGGTGCGCTGCTTCACGCCGCGTCCGCCCCATATCGCGCAGATGCTGGTCGATGCGATGACTGCACGCCCCGACGCCGAAGCGCTGGTCGTCGGGTCGCTGCGGCTCACCTGGCGCGGGCTGCATCACGCGGTGTGCAAGTGCGCCGGCGGCTTGCGGGCGGAGGGCGTCGGGCCGGGTGATCGCGTCGCGCTCTACATGGGCAACTGCGCCGAATTCGTGATCGCGGCCTATGCCTGCGCCTGGCTCGGCGCGGTCGCCGTGCCGATCAGCGCGCGGGCACGCACACCCGAACTCGAATACACGCTCAACGATTCGGAAGCGTTGGCGTTGATCTGCGGCAACGAGCTTGCGGGCTTCCTGCCGTTGCCCGATGCCGTGCCCGCGCTGCGTCATCGCTTCGTCACCGGCGATGCCGCGGATGGCTGCCGTCCGTTCGCGCAACTCACGCAAGCTGCGCCGGTCTCGGAGCCGCACGCCTCGGCGGAAGAAGACGTCGCCGTGCTGCTCTACACATCGGGCACGACCGGCAAGCCGAAGGGCGCGATGCTCTGCCACATCAACGTCGCGCATTCGGTCATGCACTTCGCGCGGGCGCAGGGGCTCACGCCGGAAGACCGCAGCGTGGTGGCGGTGCCGCTGACCCATGTGACGGGGCTCGTGGCGCAGCTCTACCTCATGCTGCATGTGCAGGGTTGTGCGGTCCTCATGCCGTCGTTCAAGGCGCAGGAGTTCGTGCGGCTCGCGTCCGCCGAGCGCATGACGCACACCATCATGGTGCCGGCCATGTACAACCTGTGCCTGCTGCTGCCCGACCTGCAGGACTACGAGCTGCACCACTGGCGCATCGGCGCATTCGGCGGCGCGCCGATGCCGTCGGCCAGCATCGAGGCACTGGCGCAGCGGCTGCCGGACCTCACGCTCATGAACGCCTATGGCTCGACCGAGACCTGCTCGCCGGCGACGATCATGCCGCGCGGCGAGAACACCGCGCATGCCGACAGCGTCGGGCTGACGGTGGCCTGCGGCGACATCGCCATCGTGGACGAATCCGGCAACGAAGTGCCGCGCGGCCAGGCCGGCGAGATCTGGATTTCCGGCCCGATGGTCTCGCCCGGCTACTGGCGCAACGACGCCGCGACGGCCAGCGAATTCCGCGGCGGCTACTGGCGTTCGGGCGACATCGGCAGCATGGACGCCGAAGGCTTCGTGCGCATCCTCGATCGCAAGAAGGACGTCATCAACCGCGGTGGCTACAAGATCTTCTGCGCGGCGGCGGAGAACGTGCTCATGGAGCATCCGCTCGTGCAGGAAGTCGCGTTGATCGGCATCCCCTGCGCCGTGCTGGGCGAGCGGGTGCATGCCTTCGTCTGCGTGCAGCAGCTCGATGCGTCGACACAAGCCGCCGCGCTCATGGCCTTCGGGCGGGAGCGCCTGTCCGACTACGCCGTGCCGGAGACCTGGACCATCGGCACCGAGCCCCTGCCGCGCAATCTCAACGGCAAGGTGATGAAGCGCGAACTGCGCCAGTCGCTGCATGTCGCGATGACCTGAACCGGAGCACCGCATGAAAAAGATCCACGTGTCGCAGCAGAGCATCGTCTTCGTGCTCTTCGTCCTGATGTTCCTCGGCTTCGCGTTGCTGCTGCCGGGGTTTGCGCAGGTCGACAACCTGCTCACCCTGCTGCAGAACGTGGCGATCCTCGGGATCCTCGGGCTCGGCATGTCGGTCGTGGTCATCGGGCGCGGCATCGACATCTCGATGATCGCGGCGCTGGCGGTGCCGTCCGGCCTGCTGCTGCAGCTGATGCAGAACGGCATGGGCTTCGGTGCGGCGTGCGCGCTGGCCGTCGGGTTGTCGCTGCTGTTCGGCCTCGTCAACGGCTGGCTGATCGCCTATGCCGAGGTGCCTTCGCTGTTCACGACGCTGGCCTCCGGCCTGTTCCTCGCGGGACTGGGCCAGGCGTATTTCTTCCAGCTCGAGGTCGTGCAATGGCCGAACTCGCTCGATTCGATGGCCTGGGTCGGGCGCGGCAGTTTCATGGGGCTGCCGATGCCGGTCGTGATGTTCGGCATTGCCGCCGCGGGCCTGGCGCTCTTCCTCAAGCGCCTGCGTGCGGGCACCTTCATCTACGCGATCGGCGACAACCCGTTCGGTGCGCGTGCCACCGGCCTGCCGACGCGGCCGATCATGGTGCTGCAGTACGTGATGGCCGCGCTGATCGGCGTCTTCGCCGGCATCGTGATGGCCGCCTCGGTGAACAGCATGCCGACCCGCATCTTCAACTCCACCATGATCTACGACGTGGTCCTGGTCGTGGTGCTCGGCGGCATCGGCCTGTCGGGCGGGCGCGGCGGCGTGCTGAACGTGATCATCGGCACGCTGCTGATCGGGACCATGCTCAACGGCATGACGATCCTCGACGTCTCGTACTCGGTGCAGAACATCGTGAAGGGCGTGGTGCTGCTCATCGCGATCCTGGTCGATTCCATCTTCAATCCGCGCAACGAAGAGACCGCCCAGCAGGGCGACATCTGACGACCTTCCAGAGTTCACAGCCCGACGCCAGGCTTCCATGGCGCCTTGATCGAAAAAGAAGGAGACACATCATGCAAATCGGACAACGCATCGCGGCCGCCGCCTGCCTCAGCCTCGGCCTGCTGGCCGCCCAGAGCGCACTCGCGCAGGGCAAGGGCCTCGACGAGCCCTTCCGCGAGCCCTACAAGAAGGCGCTGGCGGGCAAGACCGTCGGCTACATCCCGGTCGCGATGGGCTTCGACCTGGCGCAGGGTTGGTACAACGGGCTGAAGAAGGAGCTCGAGCCGTCGGGCATGAAGGTGGTGGCGCGCGACCCGAACTGGAACACCAATGCCGGTGCGCAAGCCTTCACGTCGCTGATCGCCGAGAAGCCGGCCGTGATCGTGATCCACAACCCCGACGTGGCGACCTACGCCAAGCTGATCGCGAAGGCCGAGTCGGAAGGCATCTACGTCGTGCAGATCAACATGCGCTCGGTCCAGCCGTCGACCGTGTTCGTGGGTGCGGACTGGATCGACGTCGGCGAGCGCAATGCAGAGTCGGTGGTGCAGGCCTGCAAGGGCAAGTCGAACAAGATCGCCATCGTGCAGGGCGCGCCTACGGCGGCGACCAGTGCCTACACGCTCAAGGGCGTCGAGAACGTGCTGGCCAAGCATCCGGAAGTCAAGGTCGTGTCGAACCAGGCCGCCGACTGGGACGCGGCCAAGGCCAAGGCGCTGACGCAGACCGTGCTCAAGCAGAACCCCGACCTCTGCGGGATCATCGGCTTCTGGGACGGCATGGACATCGGCACGGCGGCGGCGGTGAAGGAAGCGGGCCTGACCGGCAAAGTATTCCTCGCGACCTCCGGCGGCGGCGAGCAGAAGGGCGCCTGCGACCAGGTCAAGTCCGGCGCCTTCGATTCGGACATCAGCTACGACGTGCCGACCCAGGCCAGCAACATGGCCGCGATGATCAAGTGGCTGGTGCAGAACGGCATCAAGCCCGGCGCCGCCAAGCAGAACATCTACACCACGCTGATCCCGATCACCAAGGAGAACGCGTCGACCGAAGGCACCTGCTGGAAGCTGACCGCGGCCAAGTGACGGGCTCGACACCGCTGTCGCCATGACCGAAACACTGACGCGCCTGCGCTACCGTTTCTGGCCGGACCATTGGGTCGGCGAGATCCTGTCCAAGCGCTGGACCGAGACGGCCATCCCGGTGCTGCTGCTGATCGCGGTGGTCTTCGCCTCGGGCCGCCTGATCGGCAACTTCTACACGCCCGGCGTGCTCGCGGACACCTTGCGCCAGGCCGGCGAAATCGGCCTCGTGGTGCTCGGCATGGCGCTGGTGATGATCGTCGGCGGCATCGACCTGTCGGTCGGCTCGATGTTCGCGCTGACGAACTTCTGCGCGCTCCTGCTGATGCACGTGCTGAAGTGGCCGGTCGGCCTCGCGGTGCTGGGCACGCTCGTGTGCGGCGCGCTGCTCGGTGCCATCAACGGGCTGCTGATCGGCTATTTGCGGTTGCGC
This sequence comes from Pseudomonadota bacterium, assembly GCA_040387575.1. Classification (GTDB taxonomy): domain Bacteria; phylum Pseudomonadota; class Gammaproteobacteria; order Burkholderiales; family Burkholderiaceae_C; genus Variovorax. The sequence goes on along the minus strand of JAZKDL010000533.1, from coordinate 9,418 downwards.
GCGTTCCTCACGACGCTCATCACGCTGATCATCTTCCGGTCGGTCTACGAGATCCTGAGCATGCAGTACTCGACCGAGATCGCGGGCAGCCTGCCGGACTCCGCCGTCTGGGCCTTTCTGGGCGACGGCACCTTCCTCGGCCTGCCGACCGTGGCGTGGATCTATGCGGCGGCCGCGATCGGCGGCCATGTGCTGTTGACCCGCCTGCGGATGGGCTGGCACATCATGGCGATCGGCGGATCGCGGCGCTCGGCCTACAACGGCGGCATCGCGGTGCGGCGCACCGTGGCGCTCTGCTATGTCGGCTGCGGCGTCCTCACGGGTGCGGCCGGCTGCTTCTTCGCGTCGCGGCTCGCGACCGCGGGCGCGGACATCGGCGTCGGCATGGAAGTGCTGGTGCTGACCGCCGCGGTGCTGGGCGGCATCAGTCTCGGCGGCGGTCGCGGGTCGGTCACCAAGGCGCTGGTCGGCACGCTGCTGGTGCTGCTGATCACCAACGGGCTGACCTCGATGTCGGCGTCGGGCGGCGTCATCCGCATGGTGCTGGCGGCCATCCTGGTGCTGGCCGCGGTGATCGACGTGCGCTGGCTCAAGAACCGGCAACGCATCATCAGCAAGGTCTACGTCAGCCCGACCTACCAGAAGCTCGACCCGGCGCCCGACTGCAGTGCCGAGGCCGGCGGCGTCTATGCGCTGAACAACAAGCTGCGGGACGTGAGCCTGATCGGCGTGGGGCGCATCGAGTCGCCCGAAGACGTCATCCTGGACCGCGACGACAACCTCTACGCCGGCTCGCGGCACGGCGACATCATTCGCTTCTTCGCGCCCGATTACGAGCGCATGGAGGTCTTCGCCCACATCGGCGGCCAGCCTCTCGGCATGGCCTTCGACCGCGAGGACAACCTGTACGTCTGCGTCGGCGGCATGGGGCTGTACCGCGTGACGCCGCAGCGCCAGGTCGAGCGCGTCACCGATGAAACCAACCGCAGTTGGCGCTCGATCAACGACGACAGCCGGCTGCGCCTGGCCGACGACCTCGACATCACCGACGACGGCCGGGTCTTCTTCAGCGAGGCGACCGTGCGCTACGAGATGGACGAGTGGGCGGTCGACGGGCTGGAGGCGCGCGGCAACGGCCGTATCGTCTGCTACGACCCGCGCGACAAGTCGACGCGCACGGTGCTGCGCGACCTCAAGTTTCCGAACGGCATCGCGATCGCCAGCGACCGCCAGTCGATCCTGTTCGCGGAAACCTGGGGATGCTGCGTCAAGCGCTACTGGTTCGACGGCCCGAAGGCCGGCAAGGTCGAGACGGTGATCGACGACCTGCCGGGCTATCCGGACAACATCAATCTCGCGTCCGACGGCAACTACTGGCTCGCGCTGGTCGGCATGCGCTCGCCGGCCTACGACCTGGCCATGCGGATGCCGGGCTTCCGCAAGCGCATGGCGTCGCGGCTGCCGATCGACGAGTGGCTCTTCCCGAACATCAACACCGGCTGCGTGCTGAAGTTCAGCGAGAAGGGCGAAGTGCTCGAGACGCTGTGGGACCTCGGCGGCGAGAACCATCCGATGATCACGTCGATGCGCGAGCACCGCGGGCACCTGTATCTCGGCGGCATTTCCAACAACCGGATCGGACGCTATCGCCTGCCCGATGCGGACCCGGACTTCGTCCAGTACGAGCGCCGATGGAGGACCGCCTGATGTTCGATGCCTTGCGACATTTCAGCGACCGGCTTCTTGGCCGCGGCAGCGCCGCCATCACCGTGCCGGTGATGGACGGCGCGCTCAAGCCGAACCGCGCGCTCGACGAAGCGCAACTCGTCGCGCAGTTGCCGGACATCGACGACCTGGCCACGGACGGGCAGTCGCTGTTCGTCACGGCCGGTGCGCTGCTGTACCGGCTCGACGGCGCGCAGCTCGTCGAGTTGCGGCGCTTCGACGGCGAGATCACCGCGCTCGCGGCGTATCCAGGCGGACCGTTGGCAGTCGCCGTGGCCGGGCGCTCGATCGTCGTCGGATCGGTGCATGGCGGCACGTGGACCGAGCGGGCGAGCTTGCGCACGTCCGGCGCCGCGCCGCTGCACGGCGTCAACGCACTGCATTTCGAGACGGCGGATGCGCTGCTCTACACCGAAGGCTCGGCGCATCACGCGCCTGCCGACTGGTGCCGCGACCTCATGGAGAAGGGCCGCACCGGCCGGGTCTCGCGCTGGCGAATCGGTGGCGTCGGCAGCACCGGTGGCGATGCGACGGAGCTGCTCGCGCAAGGCCTGCATCACGCACTCGGCGTGCTGTCGCTCGAAGGCCAGGTGCTCTACAGCGAGAGCTGGCGGCACCGTGTCGGCCGCGTCGCCAACGCGGCGCCGATGCTCGCCGATCTGCCGGGCTATCCGTCGCGCATGGCCAGCTCGCAGACCGGCGGCTTCTGGCTGACCTGCTTTGCCTGCCGCACGCAGCTGGTCGAATTCGTGCTGCGCGAAGACGCCTACCGGACGCGCATGCTGGCGACCGTCGACCCGCGTTACTGGGTGGCGCCGGCGCTGCGTTCCGGTACCAGCTACCTGGAGCCGTTGCAGGGCGCGGGCGTCAAGCAGATGGGCGTCCTGAAGCCGTGGGCGCCGCCGCGCTCCTATGGGTTGGTCGTGCATGTCGACGCGCGCGGGCGCATCACGCAATCGCTGCACAGCCAGGTCGACGGACAGCACCACGGCATCACCGCCGTGGCCGAAATCGGCGACGCGCTGTTCGTCGCGTCCAAAGGGAGCGGCCGGCTCCTTCGCATCGCATTGCCACAGGCCGGAGGAGCGACATGACCGACATGATCAGCGGAGCCGAAGCCGTCGCGCGAACGGTGGCCGCATCGGACGCGGCCGAGACCGTGCTCGAACTGCGCGCCGCCACCAAGCGCTATGCCGGCGTGCCGGCGATCGAGGAGGTCGACTTCACGCTGCGCCGCGGCGAGATCCATGCGCTGCTCGGCGAGAACGGAGCCGGCAAGTCGACCCTCACCAAGGTGATGGCGGGCGTGGTCCCGCTGTCGCAAGGGCAGATGCTGGTCGAAGGCGAGGTGGTGGAGTTGCGCACGCCGCTGGCCGCACGCCAGCGCGGCATCGCGATGGTGTTCCAGGAGACGAGCCTGGTGCCGACGATGACGGTGGCGCAGAACCTGTACCTGGGCCAGGAGGACTTCTTCAACCGTCTGCGCGGCGTGTACATCGCCGCCCAGCAGTTTCTCCAGTCGCTCAATTTCGACGTCGACCCGACCGCGACCGTCGGACAGCTCGGCGCCGCCAAGAAGCAGATGGTGGAGATCGCGCGTGCGGTGCTGCACAACGCCCGCATCATCATCTTCGACGAGCCGACGGCCAGCCTGACGCCGGAGGAGAAGAAGTACTTCTTCGACCTCATCTTCAATTTGAAGGCGCGCGGCGTCTCGATCATCTTCATCTCGCACGCGCTCGAAGAGGCGCTGCTGCTGGCCGACCGCATCACCGTGCTGCGCGACGGTCGGCATGTGGTCACCGACGACAAAGCCAACTTCGACCGCGCGCGCATCGTGCAGGCGATGGTCGGGCGCGACCTGTCGCAGTCGCTCTATGGGCAGAAGAAGACGACGGTGCGGACGCAGGGCGAATGCCTGTTGTCGGTGCGCAATCTGCGCATGTCGTCGATGGTCAAGAACAACTCGCTGTCGGTGTTCGCGGGGCAGATCACCGGCGTCTTCGGGCTCGTGGGTGCAGGGCGAACCGAGACCTTCAAGGTCGTGGCGGGGCTGATCAAGCGCGACTTCTTCCATGGCGGCGAGATCCTGCTGCGCGGCAAGCCGGTGCGCTACAAGGTGGCGCGTTCGGCGGTGCGCGACGGCATCGCCTACATCACCGAAGACCGCAAGATCGAAGGCTTCTTCGAGACCATGTCGATCTCGCAGAACATCTACATGGGGCTGCTCGGCAAGCTGGGCAGCGCGTTCGGACTCGTGTCGAGCGCCAAGGCGAAGGCCGTCGGCGAGCGGTGGATCAAGCTGCTCAACGTGCGCGCCATCAGCAAGGACGTGAAGGTCATCGAGCTGTCCGGCGGCAACCAGCAGAAGGTGGTGATCGCCAAGTCGTTGGTGCAGGACCCGGACGTCATCATCTTCGACGAGCCGACGCGCGGCGTGGACGTCGGCGCCATCGCCGAGATTCATGCGGAGATCAACCGGCTCGCGGACGCGGGCAAGGCGGTGGTCGTGATCTCGTCGTACCTGCCGGAAGTGCTGTCGCTGTCGGACCGCATCCTGGTCGCCAAGCAGGGCAAGGTGGTGACCGAGTTCTCGGCGACCGAGGCGACGCAGGAGCGGATCATGTACGCGGCGATCCACTGACCGTGCCGGGTGCGCGCCGTCGCGCCGGCCGGCGATGCGGCTACGGCGCCTGCGTCGTGTCGACGACCACCGCCGCCATCGCATGCCGCATCGCTTCGATGAAGCGCCGCAGCTTGGCCGGATAGAAGCGCGCGTACGGATAGATCAGGTGGATGGGCAGCGGCGCCGCGCGCCAGCCGGGCAGCAGGTGCACGAGTCGGCCTGCCGCGAGGTCGTCGGTCAGCAGCCATTCGGAGGCGACGCACACGCCGGTGCCCAGCAGTGCGGCGCTGCGCAGGGCGTAGAGGCTGTCGGTGCTGAAGCGCGGGCGGATCGGCAGCCGGCAGCTTTCCTCGGTCAGCGCATTCGTCAGCGTGATTTCGTTGCGATAGAAGGTCCGCAGCGCGAGCCAGGGCAGGGCGCTCAGGTCGGCCGCATGTTCGGGTCGCGCGCCGCCCGCCGCTTCCAGCACGGACGGCGCGGCGACGACGATGCGCGGTATCTCGCCCAGCTTGATCGCGATCACACCGGGGTCGATCAGCTCGCCGACCTGGATCGCGCAGTCGATGCTTTCCGAGATGAACTCCGGGCGCCGGTCGTGCAGCAGCCATTCGACCGTCACACGCGGATAGCGGCGCAGGTAGTCGGCCAGCGGATCGATCAGCAGCTGCTGGCCGAAGGCGTGCGGCGCGACCACCCGCAGCGTGCCTTCGGGCTCGTCGCCGATGCCGCGCAGTTCGGCGTCGAAGGCGTCCCAGTTGGCGAGCAGTTCCTTGGCCCGCTCGAAGCAGCGTTCGCCGTCTTCGGTTAACTTCATCGAGTGGGTCGAGCGCTGCAGCAGCCGCAGGCCGAGCGAGCGTTCGAGCGCCTGCAGCCGCCGGCTGACGGTGGGTTGCGTGGCACCCAACTGCGCCGCGGCGGCCGACAGGCTGCCGGCTTCGACGATGCGCACGAAGGTCTGCATCAGTTCGATGCGGTCGACGCCGATGGTGGTGGCCGGTGAGGTTGTCATGCGCCCAGCGTATATCAATTGTGCGTGGGACGGCACTACCGCCCAGAAGGTGAACGCCGGACACTTCAGCCCATTCGGACAATAACAAAGGGTTAACACCATGTCTTCCATTCAAGGCGCGCATGCAAAGCCAGCGCCGCAAACACCGCAAACGCCAGACATGGCACGCGGGCTGCCGTTGCCGCTCATCCTGCTGCTCGCGTCCGGCGCGGGCCTGGCCGTCGCCGCGCTGTACTACGCGCAGCCGATGCTGGGCGTGCTGGGTGCCGACATCGGTGCCTCCGACCGGGCGGTCGGTTTCATCCCGACACTGACCCAGCTCGGCTATGCGCTGGGCATCCTGTTCCTGGCGCCGCTCGGCGACCGTTACGACCGGCGCCGCATCATCCTGATCAAGGCGGCCGTGCTCTGCGCCGCGCTGTTGCTGGGCGGCGCCGCGCCGTCGATCGGCGTGCTGCTGGTCGCCAGCCTCGCGATCGGCGTGGCCGCGACCATGGCGCAGGACATCGTGCCGGCCGCCGCCACCTTGGCGCCCGAGGCGCATCGCGGCAAGGTCGTCGGCACGGTCATGACCGGCCTGCTGCTCGGCATCTTGCTGTCGCGCGTGGTCAGCGGCTTCGTGGCCGAGCATTTCGGCTGGCGCACGATGTTCGTGGCGGCAGCCGCCAGCATCGCGCTGATCGGTGCAGCCGCGTGGCGCGGCCTGCCGCGCTTCCACCCGACCACGCAGCTCGCCTACGGCGCGCTCATGGGATCGCTCGGCAAGCTCTGGAAGCGCCATGGCGCGCTGCGCCGCGCGGCCATTGCGCAAGGCCTGCTGTCGATCGGCTTCAGCGCGTTCTGGTCGACGCTGGCGGTGATGCTGCACGGCGCGCCTTTCCACCTGGGCAGCGCGGCGGCTGGTGCCTTCGGCCTGGCGGGTGCGGCGGGTGCGCTGGCTGCACCGATCGCCGGACGCATCGCCGACAGGCGCGGCCCGGAACTCGTCACCCGGCTCGGCGCCGTGCTGGTGGTCGCGTCCTTCGCGCTGATGGCGCTGGCACCGTGGATGCAGCCGCATGCGCAGCTCGTGCTGCTGGTGATCGCCGCGATCGGCTTCGACCTGGGCATCCAGGCCACGCTGATCGCGCACCAGACCATCGTCTACAGCATCGATCCGGGTGCGCGCAGCCGGCTCAACGCGATCCTGTTCGTCGGCATGTTCGTCGGCATGGCGATCGGCTCTGCGCTCGGCGCCCTGATGCTGGCGCAGTGGGGCTGGATGGCGGTGATCGCGCTGGCCACGGCGTCGGCCATCGCCGCGCTGGTCGTGCGCCTGTGGCCGGCCGGCCAGACCGCGGGCTGATCGCCATGAGCCGCTGGCGCATCGCGGGTCTGGTCTTCGTCTTCCTGTGGTTCGCCCTCGGCGGCGTGGCGCATTTCGCCTTCACCGAGGCCGAGATGCGGATCGTGCCGCCTTTCGTTCCGTGGCCGCGTGCGGTCGTGCTGATCAGCGGCGCGGCTGAACTGCTCGGTGCCGCCGGTCTGCTCTGGCCCGCCACGCGGCGTGCGGCCGGCATCGGGCTCCTGCTGCTGACGCTGGCCGTGACGCCGGCCAACGTGCAGATGCTGTTGCAGGCGGATCAGTTCGCGTCGGTGCCGTACTGGGCTTTGGTCGCGCGGCTGCCCTTGCAAGTCGTGTTGCTGGTGCTGATCGCGTGGAGTACGGCGGTGTTCAGGCCGCGCAAGCCGGGCAGGGCGTAAAAGTCGATCCAGTCGATCCGGCAGATCAAGCCGCGATGAACAGCGCCGGGTCGACCATCGTGCGGTTGAGCATCACGCCCCAGTGCAGGTGCGGGCCGGTCACCCGGCCGGTCGCGCCCACCGCGCAGAAGCGGTCGCCGGTGGTGACCACGTCGCCGGCCTTCACGTCGATGGCGCTCAGGTGGCAGTACATCGTGAGCAGCCCGCCGCCGTGGTCGAGCCACACGGTGCCGCCGTTGAAGAAGTAGTCGCCGGTGTCGATCACGCGGCCCGGCATCGGCGCGGTGACCGGTGTGCCGGTCGCGGCGGCGATGTCCATGCCGCTGTGCGGATTGCGCGACTGGCCGTTGAACACGCGGCGCAGGCCGAACGAGCTGGAGCGGCGGCCCGGCACCGGCACCGCCATGCGCAGGTCGTGGGCCGGCTGGGCGCTGAAGGTGGCCATCACCGTGGTCAGGTGCGCGCGCTCGCGCTCATAACGCGCGTTGTCCTCGGGCGACAGGTCGACCGTGCCCGGCGCAACCTTCAAACGCTGTTCGCTGTAGCGCTTGGGCTGCACGCTGTAGGGCACATGACGGCGCGCGCCGTCGGTAGTCTGCACGTCGATGCTCGCCGCGCCCAGGGCAGCCGACAGCGGAATGCCGACGATCGCCGTCCATTCGATCGGGTCGCCGATCACCAGCAGCGATGCGTCGCCCGCATGCGCAACGGGACGCGCCGCCGCTGGCCCGAGCGAGAGCCGCGCGACGCCGCCGGGCACGCGCGAATCGCGTGGCCAGAGATCGGGCGCCGGCGGTGCGGGTGCTGCAGATGCTGCGGGCGGTGCGCGACGCGCGGCATGGGCCGGGCCGAGCGTCAACAGACCGATGCCGGCCAGCAGCGCGGTACGGCGACCGACATCGGGGCGGTCGAAGGGGAGGAGAGCCATGGCGGGAAGGTGTCGAAGAGCGGCAAGGACGGCGGCAGACAGCAGATGTCGGATAGCGCCACAGAGGGCGGCGCCATGCGGGGATTTTCTTCGCGTATCGGCACTCGGGCGTGTCGGCGGAACGCCTGCGTCGCGGCTGCAACCCGCGGTTTCTCCCTCTGGCCACGATACAATCAAATGATAACCATTCTTATTATCGGTCGGCCTCGGGTGTCGGCCCCGCTTTTCGACCCAGGAGTCACGCCATGCTTGCCGCCGACGTCGCCGTCCACCAAGAAATCGCCACGCTTTATGTCGACCACCACGGGTGGCTGAACGGCTGGCTGCGCAAACGGTTGGGCAATGCGACCCATGCGGCCGATCTGGCGCAAGACACCTTCATGCGGCTGCTGACCCGCGAGGAGCCCGTCGCGGCGCGCGAGCCGCGCGCTTTCCTGACCACCGTCGCGCAGCGGGTGCTGTTCAACCACTACCGCCGTCAGCAGCTCGAACAGGCCTACCTCGAAGCGCTGGCCCATGCGCCGCAGGCCGTGGCGCTGTCGCCCGAAGCCCGCGCGATGCTCCTGGAAACGCTGGACGAAATCGATCGACTGCTCGATGGCCTGCCGGCGCCGGTGCGCCGCGCCTTCCTGATGGCGCAGCTCGAAGGCCTGAAGCAGTCGGAGATCGCCGATGCACTGGGCGTGTCGGTGACGACGGTCAAGCGCTACCTGGTGCAGGCCGGCGTGCAGTGCTACTTCGCGGCGCTGTAGTGGACGCCTCGGCCCCGTGAGCATGAGCACGTCCATCCCGCCCGAGGTGGCGCGGCGGGCCGTCGAATGGCTGATCGAACTGCAGTCCGATCCGGCGTCCGACGCGTTGCGCCGCGAATGGTCGCGTTGGCGCGTGGCCGATCCGTTGCACGAACAGGCCTGGCAGCGGATCGAAGCGGTCAACGGCCGCTTCGCCGGACTGGGCGCGCCGGCGACGGCCATGGTCGCTCAGGCGGCGCTGGCGCCGAGGCGTTCGGTGCGCCGACGCCAGGCGGTGCAGACGCTGGCGGTGGCGTTCTTCGCGGGCGGCACGGCCTGGACGCTGCAACGGCACACACCTTGGCGCGAATGGACCGCCGACCTGCGCACCGGCCCCGGCGAGCGGCGCAGCCTGACGCTGGAGGACGGCACGCAACTCGTGCTGAACACCCGCACCGCGGTCGATCTGCGCTACGGCGACACCGAGCGCCGCTTGCGGCTGATGGCGGGCGAGTTGCTGATCGACAGCGGTGTCGACCCGCGCGGGCGACCGCTACTGGTGGAGACGGCGCAGGGCGAGGTGCTCGCGCTGGGCACGCGCTTCGGGGTCCGCTGCGACGACGCGGCGGGCGATCAGGCCGCCGACACGCGGGTCA
>JAZKDL010000532.1:0-7647 GCA_040387575.1 Pseudomonadota bacterium | reverse complement strand
GGCTCCCGCAGCCAATCCGCATTTCCCGCGTCCACCGATCACGTACCTGTACGGCGTATCGACGCCTCGAATGCTGCCAAACTTGGCACCCCATTCCGAGGTTCCATGATTCGTTTCCTGCACACCGCCGATTGGCAGATCGGCCGCCAGTTCGCCACCTTCGACCCCGAGCACGCGCCCATCCTGGCGGAGGCGCGCATTGCGGTGGTCGAGCGCATCGCCGCACTCGCGACGCAGCATGCGGTCGACGCGGTGCTGGTGGCCGGCGACGTGTTCGATGCACAGACGGTGTCCGAGCGCACGGTGCGGCGGCTTTTCAATGCGCTGGCCGGCTACGCGGGCCCGTGGCTGATGATTCCCGGCAACCACGATGCGGCGCTGGCCGAGAGCGTCTGGACGCGCGCGCAGCGCCTGGGTGCGGTGCCGGCCAACGCGCATCTGCTGCTGGCGCCGTCGCCCGCGCTGTTCGCGGCGCAAGGATTCGCGGTGTTGCCCGCGCCGCTCACGCAACGCCACACCTACGGCGATCTCACCGAATGGTTCGACACGGCCCAGACACCTGACGGCCTGCTGCGCATCGGCATCGCGCACGGCAGCGTGCAGGGGATCCTGTCGGAAGACATCGATTCGGCCAACCCGATCGCGCCCGATCGCGCCTGGCGGGCACGGCTCGACTACCTCGCGCTCGGCGACTGGCATGGCTGCAAGCGGATCGACGCGCGCACCTGGTACGCGGGCACGCCCGAGCCGGATCGCTTCAAGGCGAACGATGCGGGACAGGCGCTGCTGGTCGAGATCGCCGCACCGGGCAGTGAGCCGGTCGTCACGCCGCTCGCCATCGGCCAGTACCGCTGGCAACTGCTTTCCGTGGCGCTGCAGGTGCCGAGCGACATGGACGCGCTGCAGGCACAGCTCGACGCCCTCGGGCCGCGCGACGTGGTCGACCTGCGCGTGCAAGGCCGCACTGACCTTGGTGGCCTGCAGGGCCTGAAGGCCGCGATCGGCCGCGCCGAAGCCCGTGCGCGCCATCTGCAGGCCGACCTGTCGGCGCTGCAACTGGTGCCGACCGATGAAGACATCGCCGGCCTGCAAGCCGATGGCTATCTCGGCGAGCTGCTGACGGAGTTGCGCGATCTGCAGTCCGGCAGCGACCCGGCGCAGGCCCGCACCGCGCAGGATGCGCTGGCGCTGCTGGCCGGCGCGCTGGCACAGCGTCTGCCGGCAGCGGTGTCCTCGGCCACCGCCACTGAAGCAACCGCATCGGCGACGACATCCGCAGGAGCCTCCCAGCCATGAGCCTGCAGATCACCCGCCTGCGCGTCGAACAACTGCGGCGCTTCCGCCAGCCGCTCGAACTCACCGGCTTCGAGCCCGGCCTGAACATCGTCGCGGCGCCCAACGAGGCCGGCAAGAGCACGCTGGTGCGCGCCATCCGCGCCGCTTTCTTCGAACGGCACCGCTCCACCGCGGTCGACGACCTGCGTCCGTGGGGCGAGGGCAGCGGCGCCGCGCCGCAGGTCGAGCTCGACTTCCTGCTGGACGGTGAAGCGCATCGGCTCGTCAAGAGCTTCCTCGGCAAGAAGCGCTGCACGCTGCAGGTCGGCGCGCGCATGTTCGACGGCACCGATGCCGAAGACCATCTGGCGCAGCGCTTCGGTTTCGCCTTCGCCGGCAAGGGCGCGAGCAAGCCCGAGCACTGGGGCATTCCGGGCCTGTTGTGGGTGGAGCAGGGCGCGGGCCAGGACCTCGAGGTGAGCCATGCGCGCGACCATCTGCACGATGCATTGCAAGGCCAGGTCGGCACGTCCGCCGGCGCACTGGCCGCGACCGGTGGCGACGAGATCCTCGAGCAGCTGCGCGCCCAGCGCAACGAACTGCTGACCGGCGCCGGCAAGCCGCGCGCTGCCTATGCCGAAGCGGCCGAATCGATCCACGCCTTGCAGCCGCAGTTGGCCGCCCTGGACGCGCAGATCGCCACCTACCGCCGCCAGGTCGACCAGTTGGCCGAACTGCGCATGCAGCATCAGTCCGATGAGACCGCCCAGCCGTGGGAACCGCTGCGCCAGTCGCTCGCCGGCGCGCAGGCGCAGCAGCAGGCACTGCAGGTTCAACAGGCGCAACTCCAGGCCGACCGCGCACGCTTGCGCCAGCTCGACGGCACGCGCGATCTGCTGCTGAAAGAACTCGACGGCCTCGCGCGCCAGCAAGCCGATGCCGACGCGCGTGCCCGCGCGCTCGCGCAGGCCGATGCGCAGCGCCAGGCCGCCGACCAGGCCACGACGCAGGCGCGTGCCCAAGCCGACGCCGCGCAGCGTCGCGCGCAGGCTGCACGCGATGCGTGGCGTGTCGCACGGCAAGAGGCCAACCGCCAGGCGCTGCATCAGCAGTTGCAGCGCGCCGGTGTCGATGCGGAGCGCAGCACCCAGGCGCTGCAGCGCGCGGAGGAGGCCGGCCAGCGGCTGGCCGCGCTGCGCGCGCAGGCGGCCGAGGCGCCGGCCATCCGCGCGGCGCAGGTGCGCCAACTGGTCGAACTCGAACGCACCGAGCGCGATGCGGCCTTGCGCCGAGAAGCCGTCGCGACGCGCCTGCAGTTCAATCTGCCCGAAGGCCAGGCGATCGATCTGCATACGCAGGGCAAGTCCGATCGCCTGCAATCACAAGGCGAGAAGCTGCTCGATGCGCCAGCCACCTTGCAACTGCCCGGCGGCGGCGAACTGATCGTCACGCCCGGCGGTGCCAACCTGTCCGACCTGGCCCGCAGCCACGAGCAGGCGCAGGCATCGCTGATCGCCGCGCTGCAGGCGGCGGGCGTGGCTGACCTGGCCGAAGCGCAGTCGCGGCTGGCGGCGTCGACCGATCGCGAGGCGCAGATCCGGCTGGCCGAGCAGGCGCTCGCGATCGTTGCGCCACAGGGCCTGGAGCCGCTGCACGGCGCGCAGGCCGAGGCGCGCTCGCGTGCGGCCACGGCCCAAGAGGCCTTGGCGCGACTGCCCGCCGTCGCTGCAGATGCCACCAGCGGCCTTCTGCCGCTCGACAGCGCCGAAGCCGCGCAGGACGCCGCCACCACCGCCGAGCAGGCCGCCGCCAAGGCGCTGGCCGATGCGCAGCGCCGGCAGGCGGCCGCGCAGAGCCAATACGACACCGCACAACGCGAACACGCGGCTGCGCAGTCGGCGCTCGCCGATCCGGCCCGCGGCCAGCGCCAGGCGCAGGCGCGCGACCAACTGCTGGCCAACGGCGCCGAGCGCGAGGCGCTGGCGGAGCGCATCGACATCGCCGCAGCCCAGGTGCAACACGCGCGGCCCGACATCGTCGCGCAGGACATCGAGCGGCTGCAGCGCAGCATCGAGCAGATGGTGCGTGGCCATCAACAGCGCCGCGAAGAACTGCTGCTGCTCGAGAACACGCTGCAGCAGGCCGGCGCGCAGGGCCTGGAAGAGCAGCGCGATGCGCTCGCCGGCCAGCTCGGCCAGGTGCAGCGCCGGCACGCCGAACTGCAGCGCCGCGCCGACGCGCTCGACCTGCTGTGCCGCCGGCTCGACGACAAGCGCCGCGACACGCTCGCGCGCCTGCAAGCGCCGCTGCAGGACCGCCTGCAGCACTACCTGCCGCTGCTCATGCCCGGCGCCACGGTGCAGATGGACGCCGGCCTCGCGCCCGGCACGCTGGTGCGCCCCGGCGTCGGCGGCGCGAGCGAAACCGGCCAGGTGCAGGCGCTGAGCTTCGGCGCGCGCGAGCAGCTCGGGCTGATCAGCCGCTTCGCTTACGCCGACCTGCTGCAGCAGGCCGGCCGGCCGACGCTGCTGATCCTGGACGACGCGCTGGTGCACAGCGACGCCGGCCGGCTCGCGCAGATGAAGCGTGTGCTGTTCGATGCCGCGCAGCGCCACCAGGTGCTGCTGTTCACCTGCCACCCTGAACACTGGCGCGACATGGGCGTCGGCGTGCGCATGCTGCCGCTGTCCTGAGTGAATCCTTGAACCATCGACACGTTCCGAAACGATGAGCGACACGCCCCTTTCCCCCGGCTTCATGGCGGTGCACAGCAACCACCCCGAAGCCTTGCGCGACCTGGTGCTGGCCTGGATCGCCCGGCATCCGCTGGCGCCGCTGGAAGACGAATGGGTGCTGGTGCAGAGCAACGGCGTCGCGCAGTGGCTGCGGCTGTCGCTGGCGCGTGACGTGCGACATGGCGGCGTCGGCATCGCGGCCGCGTTGCAGACCGAACTGCCGTCGCGCTTCATCTGGCAGGCCTACCGCGCGGTGCTCGGCGCGAACGCCGTGCCCGCCGCATCGCCCTTCGACAAGCCGCTGCTGGTGTGGCGCCTGATGCGGCTGTTGCCGGCGCTGCTGGCCGAAGACGTGTTCGCGCCGCTCGCGCGCTTTCTCGACGATGACACCGACCGCCGCAAGCGCCACCAGCTGGCCGAGCGGCTGGCCGACCTGTTCGACCAATACCAGGTCTATCGCGCCGACTGGCTCGCGGGCTGGGCCGCGGGCGGCGACGACATCGCCACCAGCCGCAGCGGCACGCAGCCGGTGCCCGACGCACTGCGCTGGCAGCCGCGGCTCTGGCGCGCGCTGCTGGAAGACGTGGGTGCGGAAGGCGCATCGAGCAGCCGTGCCGCCGTGCACCAGCGCTTCATGGCCGCGGTGGCGAACGGGCCCGATGCGCGTCCCGCGGGCCTGCCGCGGCGGCTCGTCGTCTTCGGCATCTCGTCGCTGCCGCAGCAGTCGCTCGAAGTGCTGGCCGCGCTCGCGCGCTGGGTGCAGGTGCTGATGTGCGTGCACAACCCGTGCGAGCACGACTGGTCGCACATCGTGGCCGACAAGGACCTGCTGCGCGCCGAGCGCTGGCGCCAGCGCCGCCGTCCGGGCAGCGAGCGCGCCATCGCCGACGACGCGCTGCATCTGCATGCGCAGCCGCTGCTGGCCGCCTGGGGCAAGCAGGGCCGCGACTTCATCCGCCTGCTCGACACGCACGATGCGCACGAGGCCTATGCGCAGCGCTTCGCCGCGATCGGCGAGCGCATCGACCACTTCGAGCCGAACGCGCGCGACACGCTGCTGCGCCAGTTGCAGGACGACATCCGCGACCTGCGACCGCTGGCCGAATCGCGTGCGCTGTGGCCGGCGCTCGATGCGCAGGCCGACGACTCGATCCGCTTCCACGTCGCGCACGGGCCGCAGCGCGAAGTCGAAGTGCTGCACGACCAATTGCTGGCCGCGCTGGCGGCCGACGCCACGCTGCGCCCGCGCGACGTCATCGTGATGGTGCCGGACGTCGCCGCCTACGCGCCGCACATTCAGGCCGTGTTCGGGCTGTTCGGCCCGGAAGACCGGCGCCACATTCCGTTCACGCTGGCCGACCAGGCCCGGCGTCACCACGACCCGCTGCTCGCCGCGCTCGAAGCGTTGCTCGCATTGCCGCAGTCGCGTGTCGCGATGAGCGACGTGCTCGACTGGCTCGAAGTGCCGGCGCTGCGCGCGCGCTTCGGCATCGACGAAGACCAGTTGCCGCTGCTGCACCGCTGGATGTCGGCCGCCAACATCCGCTGGGGTCTGCATGGCGACCAGCGGCGCGCGTTCGACCTGCCTGACGCGTCGGGCCAGAACAGCTGGGACTTCGGCCTGAAGCGGATGCTGCTCGGCTACGCGGTCGGCAGCGGCGCGGCGTGGGACGGCATCGAGCCGCTCGACGAGATCGGTGGGCTCGATGCCGCATTGCTCGGCCCGCTGGTGCGGTTGCTCGGCACGCTCGAAGCGCACTGGCGCACGCTCGCCACGCCCGCGACGCCGGCCGAATGGGGCGTGCGGCTGCGTGCGCTGCTGGCCGACTTCTTCCTCGCCGCCACCGAAAGCGACGGCTTCACGCTGCGCCGGCTCGAAGCGTCGCTGCAGGACTGGCTCACGGCCTGCGAAGCCGCTGCGCTCGAAGAGCCGCTGCCGTTGTCGGTGGCACGCGAGCACTGGCTGGCGCAGATCGACCAGACCTCGCTGAACCAACCCTTCTTTGCCGGCGCCGTGACCTTCGCGACGCTGATGCCGATGCGGGCCATTCCGTTCCGCATCGTCGCGCTGCTCGGCATGAACGACGGCGACTATCCGCGCAGCCGCGTGCCGATGGATTTCGACCTGATGGGCCCGGACTACCGCCCCGGCGACCGCTCGCGCCGCGAAGACGACCGCTATCTGTTCCTCGAGGCGTTGCTGTCGGCGCGCGAGCGGCTGCACATCAGCTGGGTCGGCCGCAGCATCCACGACCAGTCGGAACGGCCGCCGTCGGTGCTGGTCGCGCAACTGCGCGATCACCTGGCGGCGGGCTGGCGGCTGGTGGGCGACGAGGCGCTCGCACAGGGCGATGCGGACGCGGGCGAGCGGCTGCTGCATGCGCTCACGGTCGAGCACCGGTTGCAGCCCTTTCACCCGGCGTACTTCAGCGAAGGTGGCGATGCGCGGCTGTTCAGCCATGCGCGTGAATGGCGTGCCGGATTCGCAGCCGTGCCTGACGCGCAGGCCGACGTCGATCCGCCCGAACTCGCGCCCTGGACCTTCGAAGGCCCGCTCACGCTGCGGCTGCTGGCCGGCTTCGTCAAGGACCCGGTCGGCAGCTTCTTCAAGGAGCGCCTGCACATCCATTTCGGCGCGGCCGATCCGGTCGGCGAAGACCAGGAGCCGTTCGCCATCGACGCGCTCGGCAACTGGCGGCTGCAGGACGAACTGATCCTGGCGCAGCAGGCCGCGATGGCCGACGGCACGCCGCGCGAAGCCGCGCTGCACGACGCGCTCGCGCGCATGCAGCGCCGCGGCGAACTGCCGGCCGGCCACTTCGCCGAACTCGTGCAGGCCGAGCTGGCCGAGCCGATGGAGAAGATGTTCGCGGAGTACGCCACCGCGCTGGCCGACTGGCCCGAGGCGCTGCCCGATGCGGCACTCGACCATCTGCCCGCGGGCCGCGACGAGCCGCTGCGCCTGGTCGACTGGCTCGACGGACTGCGCGCCAACGCGGCCGGCCTGCGCTGCCGGTTGATGCTCGACAGCGGCAGCCTCGTCACCAAGGGCCGCTACCGGCTCGACCGGCTGGTGCCGTACTGGATCGCGCATCTCGCGGCGCACCTCGACGGCGATGTGCTCAGCACGCGCATCGTCAGCAAGGCCGGCAGCGTGACGCTGCTGCCGCTCGGTGCCGAGCAGGCGCGGCAGCACTGGGCGACGCTGCTCGATGCGTGGACGCTGGGCCTGTCGCGGCCCTTGCCGTTCGCGTTGCGCAGCGGCATCGCGTGGCGCGACAAGGGCGGCAGCGACGCGGCCCAGCCCGGCAGCGAGGCCTACGCCGCCGCCCGCGCGCGCTACGAAGACAGCGAGCCGGCCTTCATGCAGTTCGGCGAGCGCGACGACAACGCCTACCTCGCGCGCACCTTCGCCGACTTCGCCGCGCTCTGGTCCGGCGGCGAGTTCGCGACCTGGGCGCGCGCGCTGCTGCAGCCGATCGACGACGCGATCCTGCGTGCCTCGTCCAAGCCGGCCAAGGCCGCAACGATGGCGGGAGCATCCGAATGAACCGCTTGCCCACGCTGCTGCAACCACTCGATTTCCCGCTGCGCGGCAGCCGGCTGATCGAAGCCAGCGCCGGCACCGGCAAGACCT
>JAZKDL010000531.1:0-5543 GCA_040387575.1 Pseudomonadota bacterium | reverse complement strand
GTCGACGCTGGCGCTGGCGGCGCTCGGGCTGCTGCCGCACGGCGGCACGCTGAACGTCACCGGCAAGACCTGGCGCATGGGGCGCGCGTCCGATCGCGCGTTGCGGCGCACGATGCAGGTGGTCTTTCAAGATCCGTTTTCATCTCTTTCACCGCGCATGACGGTCGAAGAGATCGTCGGCGAGGGGCTGACGGTGCACGAGCCCATGCTGAACGCGGAAGCACGACGGAGCCGCGTACTCACCGCGCTGGCCGACGTCGGACTGACCGAAAAGCAGTTTCCTGCGCTGCTGGCGCGCTATCCGCACGAGTTCTCGGGCGGCCAGCGTCAGCGATTGGCGATTGCCCGCGCGCTGATCGTTGAACCCCAGTTGCTTGTGCTCGACGAGCCGACCAGCGCGCTCGACGTGACGATTCAGAAGCAGGTGCTCGGCCTGCTGCAGCGCCTCCAGCGCGAGCGCGGTCTCAGCTATCTGCTGATCACCCACGACGTCGAGGTGATCCGCGCGATGGCGCACCAGGTCATCGTCATGAAAGACGGGGCGATTCTCGAAACCGGCCCCGTCGATCGTGTCATCGATGCGCCTGAACATCCCTATACCCGGACACTGGTGGCTGCTGCGCTGGCTGATTGAGAACAAAAAGAAATCTGAATGTCGAATATCGGATATGACCGCCGTGGTGCATGGCGAGCCGCGCTGGCGTGCATGGTCACGCTCGCCGTGGCGATGGGGCTGGGGCGTTTCGCTTTCACGCCGATGTTGCCCATCATGTTGCACGAGGGAAAACTGGACTTGCAGCAGGGCGGCCTCTTGGCATCGCTGAACTACCTGGGCTATTTCATCGGTGCGCTTTCTTGTGCGTCGATTCGTTTGCGGCCGGTTTTCATGGTTCGAACTGCTCTCCTCGTGACCGCCGTGATGCTGCTGGGCATGGGGCTGTTGCATGGCTTCACCGTCTGGAGCGTGCTGCGTACCGCCGCTGGCGTGGTGAGCGCCTGGGCATTCGTCTTTGCTTCCGGCTGGGGCTCGCGTCGACTGGCCGAGAGTGGCGCGCCAGCGCTCGGTGGCGTCATCTTCACCGGGCCCGGCATAGGCATCGCGGCGACCGGGTTGCTCGGTGGTGTGATCGGCCGCTGGGGATCGGATGCCGCCTGGCTCGGTTTTGGCTTGGTCGCACTGGCGCTGATCGCGGTGATCTGGCGGGTATTCAACGATGGCGTGGTGGACGGAGCCGGCCAGGCTGCCGAACCGGCTGCAGTCGCCGCGCCTGCCGTCGCAGCCGATGCAGCCGTTGCGCGGTCTGATGCCCGCTGGCTGGTCGGGCTGTACGGTCTTGCCGGTTTTGGCTACATCATCACGGCCACTTTTCTCCCGGTGATCGCGCGGCAAGCGTTGCCGGGCTCGAACTGGCCCGACCTGTTCTGGCCGCTGTTCGGAGTCGCGGTGGTGCCGGGCGTGTTGATCGGCGCGCGCGCGCCGATGCATTGGGATAATCGGCTGCTGCTTGCCGCTGGTTTCCTGATGCAGGCGGTCGGCGTGGTGTTGTCGGTCGTGTGGCCGACGATCGGTGGCTTTGCGCTCGGCAGCTTGCTCCTGGGGTTGCCGTTCACCGCGATCACCCTGTTCGCGGTACGGGAGGCGCGCCGGTTGCACGGCAACGCGGCGGCAGGTTTGATCGGCTATGCAACAGCGTCATACGGGGTTGGCCAGATCGTCGGGCCGTTGTTTGCCGCGCCTCTCGTGCATCGCACGGGTTCATTCAACGTCCCTTTGCTTGCTGCGGCGGTCGCACTGACGTTCGGGGCATTGCTGTTTATCTGGGTCTGGCGCCGTTCGCGGCGCACCGCTGAGGTGTCGTCTACTTAGAAGCCGCTGTATTTAAACGCAATTGGCATATAATTCGAGGCTCACGACCAAACGGGCGGGTACTTACCGCCCGTTTTTTTATGGGTCGACGCATTCTCGATGCCGCATGCAGGCGGGCAGGCGGATATCGGGCAACACCAAAGGCGAATAAATACACGTGGCATTGCAGCAGACAGTGGAACAAACCGTGGCCGGTCTCGGCTACGACCTGGTCGAGATCGAGCGCTCGGCGGGTGGATTGCTGCGTGTCACGATTGATTTGCCCTGGCATGCCCCCACGTCGGAAGCTGTAGCGGCAGGTGTGCCAGAGCCTTTCGTGACGGTCGAGGATTGCGAGAAGGTCACGCGTCAGCTTCAGTTTGCGCTGGAGGTGGATGGCGCCGAATACAAGCGGCTTGAGGTTTCCTCGCCCGGTATCGATCGGCCGTTGCGCAATGAGCAGGATTTCGAGCGTTTTGTCGGTGAGATCATCGACATCACGTTGAAGGCGCCCATGGGCGCTGCGGCGGCAGGGCTGGTGTCTGCCTCCCGCAAGAAGTTTCGCGGCACGCTGGAGCGTGCTGAAGGTGGGGCCGGCTGGCAGATCGTCTGGAGCCAGGAGCCCGAAGGCAAGCCGGCGCCGAAGCCAGGGCAAAAAGTCAGCAAGAAGCGCGCGCCTGCACCGTTGCAGGCGCTTGGTTTTGTGTTGGCCGAATTGCGCGAAGCCCGGCTTGCACCGATCGTGGATTTCAAAGGCCGCAAGGCCAGAGCCCCTGAGGGTTCTGCAGACAAAACCCCAACGGGTTTTTCGGATATTGGCGGCACGGATGTGTCGGACTGAAAGAGGAGCGTAGTGGCATGAATCGCGAAATGTTGATGTTGGTGGATGCGATCTCGCGCGAAAAGAACGTCGAGCGCGACGTGGTCTTTGGCGCGGTCGAATCGGCGCTGGCGCAAGCGACCAAGAAGCTCTATCCGGGCGAGGTGGACATTCGCGTCGCTGTCGATCGCGATAGCGGCGACTACGAAACCTTCCGCCGCTGGCACGTCGTCCCGGACGAGGCTGGCCTGCAGCTGCCCGAACAGGAAATCCTCCTGTTCGAAGCCAAGGAAGAGATGTCGGACATCGAAGTCGGCGAATACATCGAGGAATCGGTGGACTCGGTGCCGATCGGTCGCATTGGCGCGATGGCCGCCAAGCAAGTCATCCTGCAGAAGATCCGTGACGCCGAACGCGAGATGCTGCTGAACGATTTCATGTCGCGTGGCGACAAGATTTTCGTTGGTACCGTCAAGCGCCTGGACAAGGGCGACATCATCGTCGAGGCTGGCCGCGTCGAAGGGCGCCTGCGTCGCAGCGAGATGATTGCCAAGGAAAATCTGCGCAATGGTGACCGCGTGCGGGCCATGATCATGGAAGTCGACCTTACCCTGCGTGGTGCGCCGATCATCCTGTCGCGGTCCGCCCCTGAGTTCATGATCGAGCTCTTCCGCCAGGAAGTTCCGGAAATCGAGCAAGGCCTTCTCGAGATCAAGAGCTGCGCCCGCGACCCTGGTTCGCGAGCCAAGATCGCCGTGCTGTCGCACGACAAGCGCGTCGATCCGATCGGTACCTGTGTCGGCGTGCGCGGCACCCGCGTCAACGCCGTGACCAACGAGCTCGCCGGCGAGCGCGTCGACATCGTGCTGTGGTCGGAAGATCCCGCGCAGTTCGTGATCGGCGCCTTGGCACCAGCCAACGTCTCATCGATCGTGGTCGACGAGGAAAAGCACGCCATGGATGTGGTGGTCGACGAGGAAAACCTCGCGATCGCGATCGGCCGGGGCGGCCAGAACGTACGCCTGGCCTCCGACCTGACCGGTTGGAAGATCAACATCATGGACGCCAGCGAATCGGCGCAGAAGCAGGCGGCCGAAACCGACTCCAGCCGCAAGCTTTTCATGGAAAAGCTCGATGTGGACGAGGAAATCGCCGACATCCTGATCAACGAAGGTTTCACCAGCCTCGAAGAAGTGGCCTATGTGCCAATCTCCGAGTTGCTCGAAATCGAAAGCTTCGATGAGGACACGATCAATGAGCTGCGTTCCCGTGCGAAGGATGCGTTGCTCACGATGGAAATCGCCAAGGAAGAGAGCGCGGAGGGCGTTTCGCAGAATCTGCGCGACCTCGAAGGACTCGATCCCGAACTCATTCCGAAATTGGCCGAGGCGGGTGTGCACACCCGTGACGACCTGGCCGACCTCGCGGTCGATGAACTCACCGAGATCACCGGCCACAGCGCCGATGACGCCAAAGCCCTCATCTTGAAAGCCCGCGAACATTGGTTCGCCGGCCAAGCGTGATGGTCATGGAGGCACGAACCACATATGTCCAGCACCACTGTCGCCGAGTTCGCTAACGAGCTCAAGAAGACCCCCGAAACCCTGCTTGACCAGCTCAAGAGCGCAGGCGTGCCCAAGGCGGCACCCACCGATGCGCTCACCGAGTCCGACAAGCAGCGTCTGCTCGGTTTCCTGAAGGCCAGCCACGGCACCGCCGAGCCCGAGCGCAAGAAGATCACGCTCGTCAAGAAATCGACCAGTGAGATCAAGCAGGCCGACGCCATGGGGCGTGCCCGCACGATCCAGGTGGAAGTGCGCAAGAAGCGCACCTTCATCCAGCGTGATGACGCTCCCGCCGCGCCTGAGCACGTCGAAGCCGAGGCGCCTGCCGCACCGCCGGCAGAGCCGAAGGTGGACAACGCGGAACTGACGCGTCGTGAGGAAGAGGCACGCCGTCAGGCCGAACTCATCCGTCGCCAGGAAGAAGAGCTGAACGAAAAACGCCGCCAGCGTGAAGAAGCCGAAGCGCTGGAGCGCGAGCGGGTCGAGCGGGCCGAACAACAGGCCAAGGCTGAAGCCGAGCGGCGTGCCGCCGCAGCTGCAGTGCAAGCGGCTGCCGCGCAGAAGCAGAATGCTGCGCCCGCTCCCGCACCGACTGCCTCGGCAGTGGCCGCGACAGCTGCTGCCGAGAGCAAGGCTGCTGCTGCTGCACAGGCCAAGGAAGACGCACGAGCCAAAGCTGAGGCCGAATCGAAGGCGCGCGCCGACGAAGAAGCTGTGCGTGCGAAGGATCTGGACGAGCGCCGTCGCAAGGCCCTGGCCGAGGCCGAGGCCATCCGCGCAATGATGAATGCGCCCGCACGCGTGCTGGTGCCACACAAGGCGCCCGAGAAGCCAGCGCCGGCGGCCAAGACTGTTGGTGTCAAGGGCACGCTGCACAAGCCGGCCACGCCGCCTGCACGTCCTGGCGCACCGGCTGCGCCGGCTGCTGCGGGTGCTGCGGCGCCGGGTGCTGGCAAGGAAGTCAAGTCTGCCAAGCTCTCGTCGAGTTGGGCTGGCGATCCGGCCAAGAAGAAGGAAATCAAGACGCGCGGCGATGCGAGCGGTGGCGTCGGGCGTGGCAATTGGCGCGGTGGTCCGCGTGGTCGCCGTGGCAATGATCGCGGAGGCCATGAGGAACATGTGCAGGCCGCACCGGTCGAGGCGCGCGTGCTCGAAGTCCACGTGCCCGAAACCATCACCGTGGCCGAATTGGCCCACAAGATGGCGGTCAAGGCGCAAGAAGTCATCAAGCAGCTCATGAAGCTGGGAATGATGGCAACCATCAACCAGTCGCTCGACCAGGACACCGCGATGATCATCGTGGAGGACATGG
>JAZKDL010000530.1:6519-8255 GCA_040387575.1 Pseudomonadota bacterium | reverse complement strand
CTCGCACGTCACCGCCATGCGCCAGCGCGATCTGCCGCACGATGAACAGGCCGAGTCCGACGCTGCGCCCGCTCGGCGTCGCGCTGCGGCTTGCGGCCGGCTCGAACAGGCCGTGCATCCGGTCCTGCGCGATCGGCGGACCTTCGTTGTGGACGGCGACGCAGAAGCCGTCCGGCTCGACGATCGACGCCACGATCACCGGCCTTCCGGGCGCGCCGTAGGCCAGTGCGTTGGCGACCAGATTGCCGATCAGTTGCACCAGCCGGCCAGCGTCGGCGTGGCAGACGCCTTCGCCGAGCCGATCGTGCTCGAACAGCGCGTCGGCATGCGTCTGCGACAGCGATTCCACGCATTCAGCGACCAGCGTGTGCAGGGACACCGGCGCCGGCGCCACTGCCAGCCCGTGGCCGAAGCGCACCAGCGCGAAGTCGAGCAGGTCGGCCACCATCTGCTGCGCACGGCCGTTGGCGCTGGCGATATGCGACAGCACACGGCGCTCGCGCGAACCGAGTTCGCCGCGCGCCAGCAGTTGCGTGCCCATCTCGATGGTGGAGAGCGGATTGCGCAGATCGTGGCTCACCAGCGCGATCATCTGGTCGGCAAAGCGGGCCGAGTCGAGCGACTCGTGTTCGTGGGGCACACCCATTTCAAATACTCCGCAACAGTGCGCATTGCGCGGCCCGGGTCGGGCAGCCCAAAACAGGGAATGAACAGACTCAGGCAGGGAAATTGGCGAAATCAGCGGCTCGCGCGCGGTCTTCAGGACGTCGTCTAACCAGCTGCGGCGATTCGTCGAGGAAAACCGATCGCGTCCGGCGTCGCAAGCCGGAAGAGCGAGCAGCACTCGGTAGGACGATGCGTCGCTCGCTTGCCTCGGCGGATGTCCCTCCTGCGACAAAAGGGCCAAAAGCGCGCGGAAGCCCGACTTGTCAAAGCCGTCGATCTGCGACACATTAAACTTACCGTGCGACAGGTAACTAACTGCTTACCGACTGTCGGGCACGGATGTTGTCATCCAAGGAGACTGATATGGACTACAAGACCCTGCTGCTCGACGTGCAGGACCGCATTGCCGTCGTGACGCTGAACCGCCCGCCGGTGAACGCCCAGAACGCCGAGCTGCGCAGCGAGATCACCCAGGTGTTCGACGAGCTGTCGGACCGCGACGACGTGTCGGTCATCGTGCTGACCGGCAGCGGCAAGGTGTTCTCGGCCGGCGCCGACATCCGCGAGCGGCCCAATCTCGGCACCACGCCCGGCGCCTACGGTCGCCACAACCGGCTGGTGCGCGAATCCTTCTATGCAGTCGTCGAGTGCGCCAAGCCGATCATCGCGGCCATCAACGGTCCGGCGATGGGCGCGGGCTTCGGGCTCGTGATGGCAGCCGACATCTGGGTGGCCTCGGAAGATTCGTACGTGTCGATGCCAGAGATCAACGTCGGCCTGGCCGGCGGCGTGACCTTCCTGCAGGAAGTGTTCGGCCGCTCGCGCGCACGCCGCATGTTCTACACCGGCATGAAGGTCAGCGGCCAGGAGCTGTATCGCCTCGGGCTGGTCGAGGCCTGCCTGCCGGCCGCAGAACTGATGCCGTTCGCAATGGACCTGGCGAAGGAGATCGCGTCCAAGAGCCCGATCGCGCTGCGCCTGGCGAAGGAAGCCGCGCGCATGACGCAGGTGATGCCTTCGCGCGACGCCTACCGCTACGAGCAGGGCAACACCGTCGCGCTGTCGAAGAC
>JAZKDL010000530.1:2168-6419 GCA_040387575.1 Pseudomonadota bacterium | reverse complement strand
CTTCGCGCGACGCCTACCGCTACGAGCAGGGCAACACCGTCGCGCTGTCGAAGACCGACGACGCCAAGGAGGCCCAGCGGGCGTTCCTGGAGAAGCGGGCGCCGGTCTACACTGGCCGCTGACAGCGCCGCCAGCGCACCCGTGCCCCGCCATACGAAGACAAAGAGGACCTCCACCGATGGCCAATCCCACCACAGTCGCCGAAACGTCGGAGCCGGAACGCGGCTCTCGGCGGAAATCCGACGTGCGCCAGGAACAGCTCATCGAGATCGCGGTTCGCCTGTTTGCCAAATATGGTTTCGAGGGCACGTCGCTGCGCGACATCGCCGAGGAAGCACAGATCACCAAGGCCGCGCTGTACTACCACTTCCCCAACAAGGAAGCGCTGTACGAGCGCATCGTGCTGGAGTCGATGCAGGCGCTGGTGGACACCGCGCGCAGCACGATGGCGCAGGGCAAGACGCCGCTGGACCGCATCCGGCTGTTCATGCAGGCCTCGGCCGATCGGCTGGACCGGTATCGCGACTCCTGGATCGCCGGCTCCAACGCTTTCTGGTCGGGCAGCGAGGGCAGCCCGCGCGCTGGCGCGGTCGACCTGCGTGACGCCTACGAGCATCTGCTGCGCGACGCCATCACCGAAGCCATCGCCGCGGGCGAGGTGCGTGCGGTCGATCCGGCGATGGCGGGCCGCATGCTGCTGTCGATGCTCAACCACATCTCGCGGTGGCATTCGGTCAACGGCCGGCTGACCACCCGTGAAGTGATCGAGCAGTACCTCGACATGGCCTTCAACGGCCTTCGCACCACGCGCTGACGGGCGAGTAGTCCGCCGTCCGCAGTTTTCGCGGACCGCAGCGGCCTGACACCCGTCCTCCCGCCCGCACTGTCGCGGGCACAGAAGCCACCGAAATCGCCGGACAGGGTTAACCCGCTCTGTAACTTACCGGCCGTTAGGTAAACTTTTTTGCAGAGGTCGACGATGCGTGTCATTCACAGAATCCTTGTTGCACTGGGCTGTTGCTGCTGCTTGTCATGGGCAGGCGCCGACACCTTTCCCGATAAGCCGGTGACGATCGTCGTGCCCTACGCGGCCGGCGGGCTGACCGACAACCTGGCGCGCCTGGTCGCGCCGGCGCTGTCGGCGCGCTGGGGCCAGCCGGTGGTCATCGACAACCGCAACGGCGGCGGCACGTCGATCGGCACCGCCGTCGTGGCGCGCGCGCCGGGCGACGGCTACACGCTGCTGCTGACGGCCTTCGGCTACATCGGCAATCCGCTGCTGATGAAGAAGCTGCCCTACGACCCGAAGGCGCTGGTGCCGGTGACGATCATGGCCGACGCGCCGAGCGTGCTCTTCGTGTCGCCCAAGCTGCCGGTATCGACCGTGCCCGAACTGGTCAGCTACGCCAAGGCGCATCCGAAGGAAGTGGTGTTCGCGTCGTCCGGCAACGGGTCGAGCCCGCACATCGCCGCCGAGCTGCTGGCGTCGCTGGGCGGCTTCGAGATCGTGCATGCGCCGTACCGCGGCAACGGCCCGGCGCTCAACGACCTGCTCGGCGGCCAGGTGCAGGCGATGTTCGACTCGATCGCGTCGATGTCGTACGTGCGCGCCGGCAAGCTCAAGGCGATCGGCGTGGCGAGCGACGCACCGATCGCGCGGGAACCCGGGCTGGTGCCGATCGCGCGGGCCGGCGTGCCGCAGCTCGCGAACTTCGCGGCCGGTGGCTGGGTCGGCTTCTTCCTGCCCAGCAAGACACCGCCCGCGCTGCAGCAACGCATCTACGCCGACCTGCGCGCCGTGCTCGAACAGCCCGCGGTGCGCGAGGCGATCGACCGCGCCGGCGTCGAGCCGCGCCTGATGACGCAACCCGAGTTCGCCACCTACCTGCAAGCCGAGCACGACCGCTGGGCGCCGGTGATCCGCGAACGCCACATCCAGCTGGACTGAAGGAGACGCGATGACGACACCTGTTTCGACTCTTCCCACTGCACCCGATCTCCGGCTGCCGCGCCTGCAGGGCCGGCGCATCCTCGTCACCGGCGCCGCATCGGGCATCGGCCAGGCGATCGCCACGCTGTTCGCGGCCGAGGGCGCGCGCGTCGCCTGGTGCGACCGCCAGCCGCTGGCGAGCGCGCCCGGCGGCGACGGCATCGCGCTCGCGATGGACGTCGCCGACGAAGCCTCGGTGCACGACGGCGTGGCCGCCGCGGCCGAGCGCTTCGGCGGGCTCGACGGCGTCGTGAACGCCGCCGGCATCGCCAACACCGACCTGCTGGCCGAACTGAAGCCGGCCGACTGGCGCCGCGTGCTCGACGTCAACCTGACCGGCACCTTCCTGGTCTGCAGCGCCTGCGAGCCGCACCTGCGCGCGGCCGGCGACGCGACCATCGTCAACCTCGCCTCGGGCCAGGGCCTGCAACCCTTCAAGCGGCGCGGCGCCTACGCGGCGTCGAAGGCCGGCGTGATCTCGCTGGGCAAGACGCTGGCGCTCGAATGGGCGCCGATCCGCGTCAACACCGTGTGCCCCGGCGCGGTCGACACGCCGATGGTGCGCAGCGGCTACAGCGACGAGGTGCTGCGCGAGCAGGTCGCGCCGCGCTATGCGCTGCAGCGCATCGGCCAGCCGATCGAAATCGCCCATGCCGCGCTGTACCTGAGTTCCCGCGAATCGTCCTTCGTGACCGGCATCGTGCTGGCCGTGGACGGCGGCCGCAGCTTCCATTGAAACGAGAAGGCCCACCCCTTCCTTCGCACACAGAACCATGACCCAAGCCACCTCGACCGACGCCGATCCCTACGCCGACTTCCGTGCCGAGCTGCGGCAGTTCGCCGAGCAGCAATGCCCGGAAGAACTCAAGCAGTTCGTGCGCAGCAACCAGAAGCTCACCCGCAACGAATACCGCACCTGGCAGGAGAAACTCTTCGCCCGCGGCTGGGCCGCGCCGAACTGGCCGGTGTCGCAGGGCGGCACCGGCTGGGACCTGCAGCAGCGCTACCTGTTCGAGGAAATCACCGCGCAGGCCGACTGCCCGCCGCAGTACCACCACGGACTCGGCCACATCGGGCCGGTGATCCTGCACTTCGGCACGCCCGAGCAGAAAGCCCGCTTCCTGCCGCGCATCCTCGACGGCAGCGAATGGTGGTGCCAGGGTTATTCGGAGCCCGGCGCGGGCTCCGACCTGGCGTCGCTCAAGACCTCGGCGGTGCGCGACGGCGATCACTACGTGATCAACGGCCAGAAGATCTGGACCTCGCACGCGCAGGAGGCCGACATGATGTACACGCTGGTGCGCACCTCCACCGAGGGCCGCAAGCAGGCCGGCATCTCGCTGTTGCTGGTGCCGATGAACACGCCCGGCATCGAGGTCCGCCCGATCCCGACGATCGACCACTGGCACCACGTCAACGAAGTCTTCCTGAACGACGTGCGCGTGCCCTGCGAGAACCTGGTCGGCGAAGAAGGCGGCGGCTGGAAGTGCGCCAAGTTCCTGCTCGACCGCGAGCGCCTGTCGCCCGCCACGGTGCCGCGCCTCGCGCGCCTGGCCGAGCAGGTCGAGCAACTGCTGGCCGAGCGCCGCGGCGCCGGCCCGGCATCGCCGAGCCACCATGTGCTGCAGGAGCGGCTCTTCCTGGTGCAAGCCAGCGTGAAGGGCGCCCGCGAGATGCTGCTGAGCGCCATCCAGGAAGAGATGCAGGGCACGCTGGCGGCGTCCAAGTCGTCCGCGCTCAAGCTGTTCTGCTCCGAGCTGTCGCAGCAGATCATCGGCATCGCGCTGGACATCGCCGGCAACGACTACGCCTCGCGGCTGGTCGAGGGCATCGGCGCGACCGGCGACGTCGAGCTCCAGCGCGAGCTGGTCCACACCTATCTTTTCTACCGTTCGCGCACCATCGCGGGCGGCACCAGCGAAGTTCAGAAGAACGTCATCGCGCGCGACCTTTTCGGAGCCTGACCCCATGCCATTCCATGCCGAGCCGATGTTCCCCGGCGACCTTTTCGACACCACGGCACGCGTGGCCGCCGACGCACCCGCGAGCCCGGGCTTCAGCGGTGCCAAGCCAAGCGCGACCTGGGACCAGTTCCTCGAACTGGGCTGGCAGGCGGTGCTGATCGCCGAAGCCCACGGCGGCGCCGGCGCGTCGCTGGGCGACGTCGCGGCCATCGCCGAAGCGGCAGGCCGCCATGCGCTGCCGGCGCCGCTGGTGGCGCGCTGCGCAGTCGTGCCCACGCTGCTGGCCGGTATCGCGGG
>JAZKDL010000530.1:0-2068 GCA_040387575.1 Pseudomonadota bacterium | reverse complement strand
GTCGTGCTCGACGGCGCGCTGCGCGGCATCGACCTGTCGGAGCCCGCGACGCACCTGCTCTTCACCGCACCGCTGGACGGCGCGCCCGCGCTGTTCCTGGCACCGCGCGCCGCGCTGTCGGGCGGCGTGCGCGACTACCTCGGCGTCGACGGCCGCCAGACCACCGACATCGCGCTGAACGCGCTCGAACTGCCTGCCGCCAGCGTGCTGCTGCGCGGCGACGGCGTGCAGCCGCTGGTCGACCATGCGCAAGCCGTGGGCGCGCTGCTGTGCTGCGCGCAGATGATCGGCGCCATCGGCGCGATGATCGAACAGACCATCGACTACCTCGGCATGCGCCAGCAGTTCGGCGTGGCGCTGGCCACCTTCCAGGCGCTGCGCCACAAGGTCGTCGAGATGTACGTCGCCTATGAAAACGCGCGCGGCATGGTGCGCCAGCAGCTGGTGGCGATCGATGGCGCGGCCGCCGGCACGCTGTCCGCCGCGACGCTGCGCGACGTGGCGCTGGTCAAGTTCTACCTGTCGGTCACCGGCCGCACCGCAGCCGAGTCGGCGATCCAGCTGCACGGCGGCATCGGCATGTCGCGCGAGCTGCCGGCCGCGCGGCTCGCCATGCACACGCTGGCCTGCAGCCAGCAATGGGGCGACCGCTTCACCCTGCTCGACCGCCTGGCGGCCGAACCCGCACTGCACTGAGGAGACCCACACCCATGCATCCGATGCACCCGCTCGACTGCCTGTTCAATCCCACCTCGGTCGCGCTGATCGGCGCCTCGTCCGACCCCGAGCGCATCGGCGGACGGCCGCTGCGCTTCATGCTCGAAGGCGGCTTCGAGGCGCCCATCTATCCGGTCAACAAGAGCGGCGCCACCATCCAGGGCCTGCCCGCTTTTGCGAGCGTGCTCGACATCCCGCATCCGGTCGACCAGGCCGTGATCGCGGTGCCGGTGGCCGGCGTCGAAGCGGCCGTGCGCGACTGCATCCGCAAGGGCGTGAAGGCGATCCAGGTGCTGACCGCCGGCTTCGCCGAGATCGACGCCGCCGGCCGTGCGCTGCAGGACCGGCTGGTTGCGATGTGCCGCGAGTCCGGCGTGCGCATGCTCGGCCCGAACTCGCTCGGCCTGCTCAACGTGCCGACGCGTTTCTTCTCGACCTTCTCGACCGCGCTCAACGGCCTGAAGCCGGTGCCCGGCCCGATCTCGCTGGCCACGCAGAGCGGCGCCTTCGGCTCGGCCGCCTACGGCATGGCCTCGCTGCGCGGACTGGGCTTCGGCAAGATCATCGCGACCGGCAACGAGGCCGACGTCGACGTGGCCGAGTGCATCGACTACCTGGCGGGCGACCCGGACACGCGCGTGATCTGCGCCGCGCTCGAGTCGTGCCGCGACGGCGATCGCCTGCGCAGCGCGCTGCTCAAGGCCGCCGCGGCCGGCAAGCCGGTGCTGGTGATGAAGGTCGGCCGCACCGAGGTCGGCGCGGCTGCGGCATCGACCCACACCGGCTCGCTGGCCGGCAACGACGCGGTCTACGACACCGTGTTCGCCGAGTGCGGCGCGTGGCGTCCCGAATCGATCGAGGAGATGCTCGACATCGCCTACCTGCTGTCGGTGGCCGGCGAACTGCCGCGCAATGCCGACGTCGGCGTGGTCACCGGCTCGGGCGGCATCGGCGTGCTGATGGCCGACGAGGCCGGCGACCGCAACCTCGCGCTGAAGCCGCTGCCCGAGGCCGCGCGCCGCGCCGCGCTCGACCTGCTGCCCTTCGCGGTGGCGAGCAATCCGCTCGACATGACGGCGCAGGTCACCTCGGTGCCGAGCGGCGTGTCGCGCACCGTCGGCGTGATGCTCGACCACGCCGACTACGGCACCGTGTTCGCGTACCTCGCGCACGTCGGCCTGTCGCCCGAACGCTTCGCCAGCACGCAGGCCGAGCTGATCGCGGTGCGCGAACAGCACCCGGATCGCCTGCTGGTGCTGGTGATGCTGTCGCGCCCCGAGGTCAACCAGGCGCTCGAGCGGCACCGCATTCCGGTGTTCGAAGATCCGTCGCGCGCGGTGCGTGCGGTGGC
>JAZKDL010000529.1:5090-9806 GCA_040387575.1 Pseudomonadota bacterium | reverse complement strand
GAGACCTGGGGCGGCGAGAAGGTGTTCCAGCTGCTCGCCAAGCTCGCGCAGGACGTGCCCACGCACCGGCCGCTGCTGGAGCTCATCTACTGCGTGCTCGCGCTCGGCTTCGAAGGCCGCTACCGCGTGGTCGACAACGGCCGCGCGCAGCTCGACAGCGTGCGCCAGCGGCTGGCCGGCCTGATCGAGAAGGACCGCCCGCCGCTCGAGGCCGAGCTCTCTCCGCACTGGCGCGGCCAGGGCGCCGGCGCGGTGCGGCTGCGCGAGTCGCTGCCGCTGTGGGTCTTCGCGGCCGGCTTCGCGCTGCTGCTGGCGCTGACCTGGTTCGGGCTGCGCATGGCGCTCAACTACCGCTCCGACAGCACCTACGCGGCGGTCTCCAGCCTGCGCGTGCCCAACGTGCAGATCGCGCCGCCGGCCGCGCCGGCCAAGTCGCCGCGGCTCGCGCGTTTTCTGGAGCCGGAGATCAAGCAGGGCCTGGTCACCGTCACCGACGAGGCCGACCGCAGCACCGTGCGGCTGCGCGGCGATTCGTTCTTCGGCTCCGGCAGCGCCGATCCGATGTCGCAGTCGCTGCCGGTGCTGCACCGCATCGGCCAGGCGCTGGCCGAGGTCAAGGGCGAGGTGCTGATCACCGGCCATTCCGACAACCAGCCGATCCGCTCGATGCGCTATCCGTCGAACTGGCACCTGTCGGCCGCGCGCGCCGACGCGGTGAAGGGCGCGCTGTCGACGCTGGTCGACCCGTCGCGCCTGCGCTCGGACGGCAAGGCCGACGCCGAGCCGGTCGCGCCCAACGACACGCCGGCCAACCGCGCGCGCAACCGGCGCGTCGACATCGTGCTGCTGTCCGAACCGGAGCGCGTGGCCGCCGCGCCGGCTGCGGTGGCACCTGCGGAGGTGAAGCGATGAAGAAGCTGTTCGGATGGCTGTTCCATCCCCTGTTGCTGACCGCGCTGGCGCTGCTGGTCGTCGGCGTGCTGATCTGGTGGATCGGCCCGCTGATCAAGGTCGGTGCGCTGGTGCCGCTGGAAAGCGAGCCGTCGCGCGCGGTGCTGATCGGCGTCATCGTGCTGCTGGTGCTGCTGCGCGCGCTGTGGCGCCGCTGGCGCGCCCGCGCCGCCAGCCGGCACCTGACCGACGGCCTGCTGAAGGCGCCCGCGCCGAAAGGCGGACCGGCCGACGACGCGGCCTCGGGCGAGCAGAAGATCCTGCACACCCGCTTCACCGAAGCGGTCGCCACGCTGAAGAAGATGCGCCTGCACGCCGCCGGCCGCAAGCCGGGCTGGCGCGACTGGATGTCGCTGTCGGGCGGCAGCTATCTGTACGACCTGCCGTGGTACGTGTTCATCGGCGCGCCCGGCGCGGGCAAGACCACCGCGCTGGTCAACTCGGGCCTGTCGTTCCCGCTGGCCGACAAGTTCGGCGCGGGTGCGATCCGCGGCGTCGGCGGCACGCGCAACTGCGACTGGTGGTTCACCGACGAGGCGGTGCTGATCGACACCGCCGGCCGCTACACCACGCAGGACAGCCACCAGGCCGAGGACAAGAGCGCCTGGGACGGCTTTCTCGCGCTGCTCAAGAAGGCCCGGCCGCGGCGCCCGCTGAACGGCGTGTTCCTGACCGTCAGCGTGGCCGACCTGCTGAGCCAGAACGCCGAGCAGCGCAGCACGCTGGCGGCGTCGATCCGCGCCCGGCTGCTGGAACTCGACACGCGGCTCACCACCCGGCTGCCGGTGTATGTGCTGGTCACCAAGACCGACTTGCTGAACGGCTTCACCGACACCTTCGCCGAGCTTGGCAAGGAGCAGCGCGCGCAGGTCTTCGGCTTCACGCTGCCGGCGGAAGACGGCGCCCAGCTCGACGAGAAAGGCCTCGCCACCGCCTTCGAGCGCGAGTTCGCGCTGCTGCACGCGCGCATCGACGACGGCTTGGTCGCGCGCATGCAGCGCGAGACCGACGCCGGCCGGCGCGCCGCGATCTTCGCTTTCCCGGCGCAGTTCGGCTCGGTCGGGCCGCTGCTGTCGGAGCTGCTCGACATGGTCTTCACCGGCTCGCGCTTCACGCAGCCGCCGTGGGTGCGCGGCGTGTACTTCACCAGCGGCACGCAGGAGGGCAGCCCGATCGACCGCGTGATGGGCAGCCTGGCGCGCAGCTTCGGGCTGGAGCGCGCGATGCCCGCGCCGCAGAAGGCCAGCGGGCGCAGCTACTTCCTCACCACGCTGCTGAAGGACGTGGTGTTTCCCGAGCAGCGGCTGGCCGGCGCCGACGTGGCGCTGGAGCGCCGCCGCCACACGCTGCGCGTCGCCGGCATCGCGGCGATGGCGCTCATCACGGTCGGGCTGCTGGGCGCCTGGGGCTTCAGCACGCTGCAGAACATGAACTACCTGAAGGCGGTCGAGGCGCGCGTCGAGCCGGCGCGCCAGCAGTTGGCGGCGCTGCCGGCGCGGGTGCAGAACCTGGTCGAGGTCGCGCCGGTGCTGCAGAGCCTGCGCGGCATCTGGCGGACGCCGGAGAACCGCCAGGGCGACGCGCCGCTGGCGATGACGCTCGGCCTCTACCAGGGCGACAAGCTCGACGCCGCCGCGATGCTGGCGCACCAGCGCGCGCTGAACGATGCCTTCCTGCCGCAGCTCGCCAAGCGGCTGGAAGACCAGTTGCGCAGCGCGCAGAAGGACAACCTCGAGTTCACCTACGAGGCGCTCAAGAGCTACCTGATGCTGCACCAGCCCGATCGCTTCGACGCCGACGCGCTCAAGGCCTGGATCACGCTCGACTGGTCGCGCAGCCTCGACCGCGGCATTCCGGAAGACCAGCGGCGCGCGCTGGAAGACCAGCTCGACGTGCTGATCGCGCAGGGCCCGCCGCGCTCGCCGCTCAAGATGGACGAGAACCTGGTGCGCAGCGTGCGCGCGGTGCTGGCGAGCTATCCGCTGGAGCAGCGCGTGTTCAGCCGGCTCAAGCGGCAGCGGCTGGGCCAGGACATTCCGGCCTTCAGCGTCGCCACCGCGGCCGGGCCGTCAGGGCCGCTGGTGTTCGAGCGCATCAGCGGCAAGCCGTTGACCGATGGCGTGCCGGGCATGTTCACCTACGACGGGTACCACAAGCGCTTCCAGACCGAGGTCGTCACCGTCACCGGGCTGCTCGCGCAGGAAGACCCGTGGGTGCTGGGCATGGACCGCAGCGTGGCCGACCGCGCGCGCGACGTGGCGCAGCTCGGCGCGCTGACCGACCGCGTGCGCCGGCTGTATCTGGAGGAGTACGTGAAGGTCTGGGAGGCGCTGCTGTCCGACATCCGGCTGGTGCGCGCCACCGGGCTCGAGAAGAACATCGAGACCGCGCGCATCCTGTCCGGCGCGGGCTCGCCGCTCGCCAACTTCCTGCGCGGCGTGGTCAAGGAAACCACGCTGATTCCGGCCGACGGCGCGAAGGACGTGGTGAGCAAGGCGAGCGAGACCGTGCGCAACACGCGCAAGGGGCTCGAAGACCTGTTCGGCGGCGATCCGGCCCGGCCGCAGGTGGCGCCGGGCAAGCGCATCGAGAGCATCGTGGACGACCGCTTCGAGCCGCTGCGCCGGCTGGTGACCGCGCCCACGCCCGGCGCGCCCGCGCCGCTCGACGACGCGCTCAGGCTCTTCAACGAGGTCTACGTCTACCTCACGGCGGTCGACACGGCGGTCAAGGCGCGCAGCTCGCCGCCGCCTGGCGACGTCGCGGGCAAGCTCAAGTCCGACGCCGGCCGGTTGCCCGAGCCGGTGCGCTCGATGGTCGAGAACCTGAGCACCAGCGGCGCCACCCAGGCACGCGTGGCCGAGCGCGGCAACCTGAGCCAGGACCTGCGGCCGGTCAGCGAGTTCTGCACGCGCGCCATCGCCGGCCGCTACCCGTTCGTCGGCACCAGCACGCGCGACGTGCTGCCGGAAGACTTCGGCCAGATGTTCGGCCCCGGCGGGCTGATGGACGACTTCTTCCAGAAGCGGCTGGCCGCGCTGGTCGACACCAGCACCCGGCCGTGGCGCTACAAGCCGGTGGCCGAGCAGGGCGCCATCACGCCGGCCGCACTCGCGCAGTTCGAGCGGGCGGCGCGCATCAAGGACATCTTCTTCCGGGGCGGCGGGCGCACGCCCGGCCTGCGGCTGGACTTCAAGCCCGTCGAGATGGACGCGGGCATCACGCAGTTCATCCTCGACGTCGACGGCCAGCTGGTGAAGTACGCGCACGGGCCGGTGGTGCCGATGGCGGTGCAGTGGCCCGGGCCGAAGGGCAGCAACCAGGTGCGCGTGCAGGTGACGCCGCCGTCGACCAGCGGCAGTTCGGGCATGGCGGTCGACGGGCCGTGGGCGCTGTTCCGCGCGCTCGACGACGGCCAGTTGGAGGCCGGCGATGCGCCCGAGAAGTTCTTCATCACCTTCCAGATCGGCGCGCGCAAGACGCGCTTCGAAGTGACGACCAACAGCGTGCAGCATCCGATCCGGTTGAAGGAACTGCGCGAATTCCAATGCCCGGAGGGACTGTGAACGCAGCGCCCGTTGCCGTCGCACTGCCTGGATGGTTCGGCAAGTTGCCGGGCATGGGCGACTTCGCGCATCGGCGCCTGCCCGATGCCTTTCGCGAGACCTGGGACCACTGGCTGCACGACGGCCTGATGCGGCTGCGCGAACGCCATGCCGACTGGACCGCGCGCTACCTGGAGGCGCCGCTGTGGTGCTTCGTGCT
>JAZKDL010000529.1:0-4990 GCA_040387575.1 Pseudomonadota bacterium | reverse complement strand
TCGCCGCGCAGGCCGCGCTCGACGGGCTGGAGCACGACCTCGATGCGCTTCGCTTCGATGCGCTGCTGCAGCGGCTGTTCGACGAGGGCGCCGCAGCATTCGGCATCGGCGAGCAGCCGCCTGCAAGCGACGACCTGTTGCCATCGCCCGGCCAGGCCCTGTGGCTCGCGGCACCCGACGACGCCGGCGCCCCGCGCATGGCCACCGCCGGCCTGCCGCGCGGCGCAGCCTTCGATGCGCTGTTCGGCTTCGGCGACGAAGCGCTGCCGATGGAGGTCCGGCCATGAGCGACGGCAAGGACATCGGCACCGGTTTCGATGGCGACGACGAGCGCACGCAGGTCGTGACCGGCGCGTCGTCGATCGGCCCGGCGCCGGCGACATCGGCCGCACCCGCGCCTTCATCCGCGCCACTGCCCGACGATGGCGCCACCATCATCGCGGGCAGCGGCATGTTCGCGCCCAGCGGCGCCGGCCGGGCGCCGCCATCGACTGGCAGCGGTGAAGCGCACGAGGCCGGCCTGCTCCCCATCGGCAGCCGCGTCGCCGAATTCGAGATCACCCGCGTGGTCGGCCAAGGCGGCTTCGGCGTGGTGTACGAGGCCTGGGACCACACGCTCGAACGTGTCGTCGCGATCAAGGAATATCTGCCGACGGCGCTGTCGACCCGGCAGGCCGACGGCAGCGTGGTGCCACTGTCGGAGCGGCACCGCGAGACCTTCGACCTCGGCATGCGCAGCTTCATCAACGAGGCGCGGCTGCTGGCGCAGTTCGACCATGCGTCGCTGCTCAAGGTCTACCGCTTCTGGCAGGAGCGCGGCACGACTTACATGGTCATGCCCTTCTACCGTGGCGACACGCTGCGCCAGGCGCTGGCGGCCATCCCCGGCGGCGTCGACGAAGCCTGGCTGATGCGCATCATGGACGGCGTGACGCAGGCGCTGGCCGTCATGCACCACGCCAACTGCTACCACCGCGACATCGCGCCCGACAACATCATCCTGCTCGAAGGCTCGGGCCGCCCGGTGGTGCTGGACTTCGGCGCCGCGCGCCGCGTGATCACCGACAAGACGCAGGCGATCACCGTCATCCTGAAACCGGGCTACGCGCCGATCGAGCAGTACGCCGAGATGCCGGACATGGTGCAGGGCGCCTGGACCGACGTCTATGCGCTGGCCGCGGTGATGCACGTCGCGGTCTGCGGCCGCGCGCCGCCGCCGTCCGTTGCGCGCCTGCTGTCCGACAGCTATGTGCCGCTGTCGGGCAACGAGATCCTGCGACAGCGCTACAGCCCGCAACTGCTGGCCGCGATCGACGCCGGCCTGGGCGTGCGGCCCGATGCGCGTCCGCAGTCGATGGGCGAGTTGCGCGCGATGCTCGGCCTGGACGGCGAGCAGACGCTCGCGCCGACACGGCCCGCGGTGACGCAGGGCGGACGTGGCGCGGGCGGTGGGCCGGTCACTGCGCAGCGCACGTCGGCGCCCGCAGGCCGCACGGTCGGCAACACCGCGGCGACCGCGACCGGCGTTGCGAACCATGACCACAAACCGAGCCGCCGCATGCCGCTGGTGGCTGCGGCCGTGGCCGTGCTGGTGCTGGCCGGCGGTGCCGGCTGGTGGTGGATGGGTCGCGGCGCCGCCGATGGCGCCGTGGCATCGGGTGCGCCCGCGGGCGCACCGGTGCAGGCCGCGCAGGACGGCGGCACGCCGTCGGCCGGCAGCGGGGCCGCCGCCACATCTGCCGCTGCCCCAACGCCACCGCCACCACCCGCACCCCGCACGCCGGCCGACTCGCTGCAGGCGCTGGTCGATGGCGCGACGCCGGGCTTCGGCGTCACCGCCACGCCGCGCAAGCCCGAGGTCGCGATCGGCAAGGACCGGCTGGCCTTCGAAGTGCGCAGCCAGCGTGAGGGCTATGTGTACGTCTACCTGCTGTCCAGCGGCGGCGAGATGTTCCTGCTGTTCCCGAACCTGCTCGACAAGTACAACAAGATCGCCGCCAACAGCACGCTCGCATTGCCGCGCGCCTCGTGGCCGATGGACGCGGGCGGCCCGGCCGGCAGCAACCGCTTCGTGGTGATGGTGAGCGAGCACGAGCGCGACTTCGGCGCGTCGGGCGTGCAGAACGACGGCGTGTTCCCTCAGTTCCCGCTGCCCGTGCTGGCGGCGCTCGAGGCCACGCGCGGCACCGGGCCGACACCGCTGGCCGGTCGGCCGAACTGCCCCGGCGGCACCGCCTGCAAGGACGTCTATGGCGCCGCCAATTTCAAAATCGTCGAGAAGTGATCGTCTGCTCGGCGTGGGCCCGCGGGCCCCTGTTTCCATTTCCAGGAGCCACCCATGAACGCAGCAACGACACCGTCATCGACACCTGAATGCATCGCCCGGCGGTGGGCGCGCAAGCGGGGGGTGAGTGCAGCGGCGGCTGCGCTGGCCGCGACGCTCGCCGGCTGCGCGGCGCCGCCGCCAGCCGCACCCCCGGCACCGCCACCGGCGCCCGCCGTGTCGGCCGCACCCGAGCCCGAGCCGGCCGCGCCCGCCGCAGCGTCGCGACCCGCGCTCGCCAACGCCAGCGTGGCCGGCCAGGCGCGCACCTTCTCGACCCAGCTCGCCACCTACACCTCGGTCGCGTTCGGCGCGATGCCGGGCTGGGGCCGTGACGACTTCGTCGAGAGCTGGCCGGCCTTTCTGGGCAGCTGCAAGGTGCTGACCGGCCGCGGCGCCGAGTGGAAGGATGTCTGCGCCCGCACATCGGCGGTCGACGGCAAGAACAACCTCGCCATCCGCGGCTTCTTCGAGCGCGAGTTCTCGGCCTACCAGATCCGCGACGACGACCGCAAACCCGACGGCGTGGTCACCGGCTACTTCGAGCCCGAGATCACCGGCAGCCGCACTTACGCGCCGCCCTTCATCTACCCGGTGTACGGCCAGCCGGAGGACATGTTCTTCGTCGACGCGCGCAAGCTGCCGCCGGGCAACGGCACGGTGGCCGCGCGCATCGAGGGCCGCAACGTCGTCGTGCAGACCGGCCTGAACACGCGCGACATGGGCGCGCCCGGCCTGTATGCGCTCGACCTGTCGACCATCACCCGCGACACGCTCGACCGCAAGGTGCGGCTGCGCACCGACGGCCGCCAGCTGCGGCCGTACTACACGCGCGAAGAGATCGAGACCAAGGGCGCGCCGAACGCCAAGGTGCTGGCCTTCGTGAGCAGCGCGACCGCGCTGTACGAGATGCAGATCCAGGGTTCGGGCCGCATCCGCCTGGCGAGCGGCGAAATCGTCCGCGTGGCCTATGCCGAGCAGAACGGCCAGCCCTTCCGCCCGACGCTGGCCAAGGCGGCCAACGGCAAGGACCGCACCGCGGTGAAGACGCGCGGCAGCGGCATCGAGCTGGAGCTGGACGACGGCGATGACGACGAAGGCGCCGCGACCGATACCAGCGTGATCCGCACGCGCGGCTTCACGCTGGCGCGACCGATCGCGAGCGGGCCGGTGGTGGTGCCGGGCCGCAGCGTGGCGGGCGCCAAGGGGTCGGGCATCCAGGACCCGAGCTACGTGTTCTTCAAGGAAGCCGTGGCGGCCGTCGGCGCCGGGCCGGTCGGTGCGTTCGGCGTGCCGCTGTCGGCCGGCCGCTCGATCGCGGTCGACCCGCGCAGCACGCCGCTCGGCTACCCGGTGTTCGTGTCGACGCGCGCGCCCGGCACCGGCGCGCCGATGCAGCGCCTGACCATCGCGCAGGACACCGGCGGTGCGATCCGCGGCGCGGTGCGGGCCGACTATTTCTTCGGCAACGGCCAGCAGGCCGCGACCAACGCGCGCCGCATGAAGGAGCGCGGCCAGCTCTGGATCCTGCTGCCGCGCGGGCTGGCGGTGGCGGCGGCTGCGACATCGTCGATCCGCACGCGCGGCGCGGCGGTCGGCGACGACCTGCCGCAGTGCCTGGTGCCCGCAGAAGGCTCCTGCGTCGATGACTGACGCGCTCGTTCCGTGCCACCGATGCAAGAGACGCTTTCGTCCTCCGACAGCAGCGAGCTGATGCGCCTGTGGCAGCGCCGCCAGACGCTGTCGCCCGGCGACATGGGGCGCATGTACGCGATCGTCGGCGGTGCGCTGCAGGCCTGCAATCCGCCGGAGCTGAAGGTGCTCGGCGAAGGCCGGCAGGAGCTGGTCGCGCAGTTCATCTACGTGAAGGTGCTGCGGCTCGATGCCGATCCGGACGACGGCAGCGAGGGTACGGAGAGCATCGATCGCGGTGACGCGGTGCGCAGCGCCCACAGCGCGCCGTCGAGCGCCTTCGCGCTGTGCGCGTACTTCCGCCGCTACCTGATCGACTGCACGCGCGCGAGCAGCTTCCGCCGCAAGCTGTCGATCGGCAGCCAGATCAGCGACGCCGACTTCGAGGCGCAGGTCGGCACCGGCGACGAAGCCGGCGACGAGCTGGCCGAGCACGGGCTCGATGCGCGCGGCGTGCAACAGGCCGCGCGCGCCTTCATCGCCGAACTCGACGAGCCCGAGCGCCTGCTGCTGTGCGAGGGCTTCGGCCGCGAGGCGGCCGGCGGGCTGTCGGGCGTGGCGTCGCGGCACGCCATCGCGTCGTACCACTACCGCGCGGGCCGGCTCGGGCTGGTCCACAAGCGCGACAGCCTGCCCGCGGACTACGCGCGCACCGCGCTCGGCCGCTGGATCTCGCAGACGCTGGGCATCGCGATCGCGCCGGACAACATGGGCGCGATCCTGCTGGTTTTCAAAATCCTCGGTGCTGAAGCGTCTTACGCCTGAAGACATAGCCATTCAGGACAACCACGCCATGACCACCGACCTCTGGCCACCGCTCGACCACCTGCGCAGCGCACTCGCGGGCAGCGGCCCACGCGCACCGAAAGACCGCAAGGACCGCGACGCGCCGTTGCCTTTGCCGCGCGTG
Source organism: Pseudomonadota bacterium (assembly GCA_040387575.1). Lineage (GTDB taxonomy): Bacteria > Pseudomonadota > Gammaproteobacteria > Burkholderiales > Burkholderiaceae_C > Variovorax. The sequence continues at coordinate 65 of JAZKDL010000529.1, read as the reverse complement.
CGAACCGCGCCGATGCCCAGGTGCTGCGAAGCCGACCTCGCGCTGCCGCTGAGCGAACTCGCGCG
>JAZKDL010000528.1:0-21792 GCA_040387575.1 Pseudomonadota bacterium | reverse complement strand
GAGTCCGCATGCGCCACGCGCGGTGCATCCGGACGCATTGGGCGCTCTGCATTGGGCGCATTGGCGTGACTCCGCAATGGCATGTCGCCGAAGTTGCTCGGCAGCCCGAAGATGCTGGGCGGGCTTGCCGAGTCGGACCCTGCGGCCTGCGCGGCGCCCGGCATGGAACCCCGCGCCGCCAGCGACTGCGCATGCAGTTGCAGGCCGTGCAGCCGCTTGAGCTTGCCGAGTTCGCCGCCGTCGCCGGCCTCGAAGTAGTACTGGCCCTTGAAGCCCTTCTCGAGCACGTCGAGGTAGACCTCGCGCACCTCGTTGTCGCGCGCAGTGAGGCCAGCCAGGTGGTGGAAGAACTCGCTCTGTGCGTTGTCCGAGTTGAAGAGCTGCGCCTGCAGCGTCGGCCGGCTGCCGTTCCAGCCGGGCGCGCGGGTGATGAGCTCGTCGATCCAGGCGACCATCGCGAAGCAGGCGGCCTCGACCTGCGCGGGCGCGGTGCCGGCCGCCAGCGCATCGGCGCGTGCGGCGTCGAGCAGCAGCAGCGCGCGTTCCTGGAGGCGGCCGAGGGATGCGGGCACGTGGCCGGCGGCCATCGCCGTGCCGAGTTCGAGCCCGAACGCCGACAGCGCCGAGAACCGATCGATCAGGCGTGCCATGGCATCGTTGGGGGCTGGAATGGGTTGATTCTTTCCGTGCCACCTGGGCCGCGCCATAGCGCTTGGGGCCTATGCCATTCGTGTGACAAACGTGTCTTGCCGTCAACCCGGATCACCGGTATCTTCCCTCGTGCCGATCCACTCTCTCCCGAATGCATGGGGCACGTCATGAAAATCCTGATCGCCGACGACCACCGGCTCGTCATCGAAGCGGTCAAGGCCAAGCTCTCGGAGTTGGCGAAAGACGTCGAATTCATCCTGGCCATGAGCGTTGCCGAGTTGCTCGCGCTGGACGCGGCTGCGGTCGGCAGTGTCGACCTCGCACTGATCGACCTCACCATGCCCGGCGCGGTCGGCTATGCGCACATCGACGAACTGCGTCGCCGGCATCCGTCGGTGCCCGTGGTGGTGCTGTCGGGCACCGAAGACCCGACCGTGATGCGCGAGGCGCTCAGCCGCGGCGCACTCGGCTTCATCCCGAAGGCCTATTCACCCGAAGTCATGATCTCGGCCGTTCGGCTGGTGCTGGCCGGCGGCGTGTACGTGCCGCAGATGATGCTGTCGGCCGTGCCATCCGGCATCGTCGCGGGCTTGCCCGGCTTGGCGGTGGCGGGCGCTGTGGCGGGCGTGGTAACTGGTGCCGACTCGGCAGCGCGCGTGCCCGTTGCCGCCAGCGGTGCGGCGCAGACGCTCGACCACCTGCGCAACGTGTTGACCGAGCGCCAGGTCGAGGTGCTGCAGCTGTTGTCGCAGGGCAAGCCGAACAAGCTGATCGGCCGCAGCCTGGGCATCAGCGAAGGCACGGTGAAGATCCACCTTGCGGCGATCTTCCGCGCGCTCAACGTGCGCAACCGGACCGAAGCGGTGGTGGCGGCGCAGTCGCTGGCCGAGGCCTGACCGCTCCGCGGTCTTCGCTGGGCCGCGCCTGCGGCCTTCGTCTCCCTCACTCCTCCGCGTCCGCGGTGCCGCCGCCCTGCACCGCGTCCACGCGCTGCATGTTCTCCAGCAGCCGCAGCAGGTAGTGCAGCGTGTGGGCGATGTCGTTGACCGAGAAGCCCGCCAGCGCTTGTTCGTAGTAGCCATGGATCTTCGGCTGCGCTTCCACCAGCCAGACGTGCCGTCCCGAGTCCGTCATCGTGACCAGGCGTGAGCGCCTGTCGCGGCCGTCGGGCGTGATGCGCAGGTGCCCGTCGCGCTCCATGCGGCCCAGCAGGCCCGACAGGTTCTGCCGGCTCACCTTCAGATAGCGCGCGAGATCGCCGACGCTCATGCCGTCGGCCACCGCCTTGCGTGACAGCGCGCCCAGCACCGCCCACTGCTGGGTGGTCAGGCCTTCTTCCTCGACCGCCTTCGTCCCTGTTTTATGCAACATGTTGGCGCTTTGATAGAGCCGAAAGAAGACCCGGTTCGCGAGCTCCATGCGAGCGGATTCGTTGGATTCAATAGGGATAACCATGGTCTTCTTGCAAGTGGGAAGGGTTTCGGCGTGCCTGACAAACTCCTATGATACGTAAATACATTGACGTATTAATGGCGAAGTCGGTCGACTGATCGATCGACGATACCAAGCTTCAACTGGAGAACGCATGCAGAGATTCGAAGGAAAGACCGTCGCCGTTACGGGCGGCGGCGGCGGCATTGGCGGGGCGGCCTGCCGACGTTTCGCGAGCGAGGGCGCCCGCGTCGCGGTGCTCGACCTGAACCCGGACGCCGCGGGGCGCGTGGCCGACGCCATCCGGGCCGCCGGCGGCCAGGCGCAGGCCTTCCGCTGCGACATCACCGACCGGGCCAGCGTGAACACGGCGGTGGCGGCCGTGGAAGAGAGCCTCGGTCCGATCGACGTGCTGGTGAACAACGCCGGCTGGGACGTGTTCCGGCCCTTCACCAAGACCGAGCCCGCGCAGTGGGACAAGCTCATCGCCATCAATCTCACGGGCGCGCTGCACATGCACCACGCGGTGCTGCCGGGCATGGCCGCGCGCAAGGCGGGGCGCATCGTCAACATCGCGTCCGACGCGGCGCGGGTCGGCTCGTCGGGCGAGGCGGTGTATGCGGCCTGCAAGGGCGGCCTGGTCGCGTTCTCCAAGACCATTGCGCGCGAGCATGCGCGGCACGGCATCACGGTCAACGTCGTGTGTCCCGGGCCGACCGACACGGCGCTGTTCGCCGACTACAAGGAAGGCGCGGGCAATCCCGAGAAGCTCATGGAAGCCTTCACCCGCGCGATCCCGCTCGGGCGCATCGGCCAACCCGACGACCTGCCCGGCGCGATCGCGTTCTTCGCGAGCGACGACGCCGGCTTCATCACCGGCCAGGTGCTCAGCGTGTCCGGCGGCCTGACGATGAACGGCTGAAGCACCGCACACCACGACACACCCAAGGAGATCTGAATGGAATTCGACGACATCCTCTACGAACTGCGCAACGGCGTGGCCTGGATCACCATCAACCGGCCGGACAAGATGAACGCATTCCGCGGCCAGACCTGCGACGAACTGATCCGCGCACTGAACCGCGCGGGCTACGACCGCAGCGTGGGTGCGATCGTGCTGGCGGGCGCCGGCGAGCGTGCCTTCTGCACGGGCGGCGACCAGTCGGCGCACGACGGCAACTACGACGGCCGCGGCACCATCGGCCTGCCGATGGAGGAGCTGCACGACGCCATCCGCAACGTGCCCAAGCCGGTGATCGCGCGCGTGCAGGGCTTCGCCATCGGCGGCGGCAACGTGCTGTGCACGATCTGCGACCTGACGATCTGCTCCGAGAAGGCCGTCTTCGGCCAGGTCGGCCCGAAGATGGGTTCGGTCGATCCGGGCTACGGCACCGCCTTCCTGGCCCGCGTGGTGGGCGAGAAGAAGGCGCGCGAGATCTGGTATCTGAACCGGCGCTACAGCGGTGCCGAAGCCGTGGCCATGGGCCTGGCGAACGCGGTCGTGCCGCATGAGCAGCTCGATGCCGAAGTGCAGCGATGGGCCGAGGAAATTTGCGAGCGCAGTCCGACGGCCATCGCGATCGCCAAGCGCAGCTTCAACGCCGACACCGCGCACCAGGCCGGCATCGCGGGCATGGGGATGTATGCGCTCAAGCTCTACTACGACACCGAGGAGTCGCGCGAGGGCGTGAAGGCGCTCGCGGAACGGCGCAAGCCCGACTTCCGCAAGTACGCGAAGTAGCCGCGACAAGGCGCAGCGATGAACCCCTACATCGACGACGACCTCGCCACGCTGGCCGAGCATGCGCGCCGCTTCGCGAGCGGTCGCGTGGCACCGGGCTTCCTGGAGCGCGACCAGACGCGCGTGCTCGACCGCGCATTGATGCGCGAGATGGGCGAGATGGGCTTCATCGCCCCCGAGCTGCCGGAGGTGCACGGCGGCCAGGGCCTGGGCTCGCTCGCGGCCGGCGTGATCCATGAAGAGATCGCGCGTGCCGACCTGAGCCTGAGCTACATCAACCTGCTGGCCTCGCTGAACGGGCAGATCCTGTCGGCGCATGGCCAGCGCGACGTGGCCGCGCCCTGGCTGCGCAAGCTCACGCGCGGCGACGCGCTGCTGGCCATCGCGCTGACCGAGCCGCGCGGCGGGTCGGATGCGGCCAACCTGCGGCTGCGCGTGGAGCGCGTCGGCAACGACTACGTCATCAACGGCGAGAAGACCTCGATCTCGGCCGCCGACCAGGCCGATGCGGTGGTCGTGTTCGGACGCACCGGTACGGTCGAGGCGGGTGCGCATGGCGTGACCGCGCTGCTGGTGCCGACCGACGTGCCGGGCCTCACGCGCAATCGCTTCGACTGCCACGGCCAGCGTGCCATCGGGCGCGGCTCGCTGTTCTTCGAGAACGTGCGCGTGCCGATCGACCATCGGCTCGGCGAGGAGAACAAGGGCTTCGTGCAGGTGATGCAGGGCTTCGACTTCTCGCGGGCGCTGATCGGGCTGCAGGTGCTCGCGGTGGCGCGCATCGCGCTCGACGAGACCTGGGAGTACGTGGCGCAGCGCGAGGCTTTCGGTAAGCCGTTGTCGGCTTTCCAGGGCGTGTCGCATCCGCTGGCCGACTTCGACACCCAGGTCGAAGCCGCGCGCCTGCTGTGCCTGCAGACGCTGTGGCTGAAGGACCGCGGTGCGCCGCACACGGCCGAGGCCGCGATGTGCAAGTGGTGGGCGCCCAAGCTCGCCTACGACGCCATCCACCAGTGCCTGCTGATGTTCGGCCACGGCGGCTACGACCGCGGGCCGATGGAGCAGCGGCTGCGCGACGTGCTGGGCTTCCAGATCGGCGACGGCACGGCCCAGATCATGAAGACCATCGTGGCGCGCACGCGGGCCGGGCGCTCGGCCGTGCCGGCCTGAGACACGCCCGGCCCACAAAAACAACGACAGGAGACAAGACCATGGAATTCGACGCCGTACTGCTGCCTCCACGCCGCGCGCGCATGGTGGCGCAAGGGCTCTGGCACGACCGCACCATCAACCAGGAGCTCGATGCCTGCATCGCCGCGTGTCCCGACAAGATCGCGCTGACCGCGCTGCGCATGGAAGGCGGCACGATCGATCGCTTCACCTACCGCGAACTCGGACGCATGGCGGACCGCATCGCCGTCGGCCTGTCGCGGCTCGGCGTGCGGCGCAACGACGTGGTGGCCTGCCAGCTGCCGAACTGGTGGCAGTTCACGCTGACCTACCTCGCGTGCTCGCGCATCGGCGCGGTGATGAACCCGTTGATGCATATCTTTCGCGAGCGCGAGCTGTCCTTCATGCTGCGCCACGGCGAGGCGAAGGTGCTGATCGCGCCGGCACGGTTCAAGGGCTTCGACTTCGAACGGATGGCGATGGGCCTGCAGGCCGAACTGCCGGACCTGGCGCAGGTGGTGATCGTCGGCGGCAGCGGCGCCAACAGCTTCGACGCGCTGCTCTCGGGCCCGGCCTGGGAGGACGCGCCCGATGCGCCCGACATCCTGCGCGCGAGCCGGCCCGGCCCGGACGACGTCACCCAGCTGATCTACACATCGGGCACCACCGGCGAGCCGAAAGGCGTGATGCATTCGGCCAACTCGCTGATGGCCAACATCGTTCCGTATGCGCAGCGGCTGGGGCTCGGTGCCGACGACGTGGTGCTGATGGCCTCGCCGATGGCGCACCAGACCGGCTTCATGTACGGCCTCGTGATGCCGCTGATGCTGCGCGCGTCGGCCGTGCTGCAGGACGTGTGGGAGCCCAAGCAGGCGATCGCGCTGATCAACGCCGAGCGCGCGAGCTTCACGATGGCTTCGTCCCCCTTCCTGTCGGACCTCGCGCGCACCGTGGCCGAGAGCGGCGTCGCGGTGCCCACGCTGCGCGTGTTCCTGTGCGCTGGCGCGCCGATTCCCGGGCCGCTGGTCGAGCAGGCGCGCAGCGCGCTCGGCGCGAAGATCGTGTCGGCCTGGGGCATGAGCGAGAACGGCGCCGTCACGCTGACGCGGCTCGATGACGACGACGAGCGGTCGGTCCAGACCGACGGATGTCCGCTGCCAGGCGTCGAGCTCAAGGTGGTCGACATCGACGGCCAGGCGCTGCCGCCGGGCGAGATCGGCAAGCTGATGCTGCGCGCCTGCTCGAACTTCGGCGGCTATCTCAAGCGCCCGCAGCTCAACGGCACCGATGCCGACGACTGGTTCGACACCGGCGACCTGGCGCGGCTCGATGCGCAGGGTTACGTGCGCATCGCCGGCCGGACCAAGGACGTGATCATCCGCGGCGGCGAGAACATTCCGGTGGTGGAGATCGAGTCGCTGCTGTATCGCCATCCGGCGATCGCGATGGCGGCGATCGTGGCCTACCCGGACGATCGGCTCGGCGAGCGCGCTTGCGCCGTGGTCGTGCCGCGGCCGGGCCAGGCCGTCGACCTGCCATCGATCGTCGACTTCCTGAAGGCGCAGAAGGTGGCCGTGCAGTACATCCCCGAGCGGCTCGTGCTGCGCGACGCGATGCCGTCCACGCCGTCCGGAAAGATCCAGAAGTTCAAGCTGCGCGAGCTGCTGCAGGCCGAAGCCGCAGAACGCGCAGCCGCCGCCAGGGCCGATTGAGCGCGCGGGTGCCCCGCGAGCGCTCCGGCGCTTGCGCGCGCGACCTGCCAGCGGGGCGGGCCGGGGTGCCGACTACAACAACGGAGACACGACATGAACCTCGACCTTTTCTTCGCGCAGCGACGTCGCGCATTGCGCGCGTTGGTGGCCTCGACCTTCTGCCTGGCCGCGGCGGGCGCCGCGCAGGCCCAACCGACCGCGCCGGCCTGGCCCACCAAGCCGATTCGCGTGGTGGTCGGCTTCGCGCCCGGCGGCAGCACCGACGTGATGGCGCGCATCCTGTCGCAGTCGCTGTCGGAGGCGCTGGGCCAGACGGTCATCATCGACAACAAGCCGGGCGCCAGCGGCAACATCGCGGCGTCCGAAGTGATCCGCGCCGCACCCGACGGCGCGACCTTCCTGATCGCGCCGACCTCGGTCGAGACGGCCAACCCGTCGCTGTTCAAGTCGTCCATCCTGCCGTCGCGCGACCTGCTGCCGGTGGCGACGGTCGGGCGCACGCAGATGTACCTCGTCGCCCGGCCGCAGCTGCCGGCCAACGACGTGCGCGAGCTGGTGGCGCTGGCCAAGGCGCAGCCGGGCAAGCTGTCATACGCCTCGTCCGGCACCGGCACACCGCCGCACCTGGCCTGCGAGCTCTTCAAGCTCGCGACCGGCACCTACGTCACGCACATCCCGTACCGCGGCGCCGCACCGGCGTTGATGGACGTGATGTCGGGCCAGGCCGACTTCGTCTGCGATCCGGGCATCGCCTTCCCGCACATCAAGACCGGCAAGGTCAAGCTGCTGGGCATCGTCAGCGCCAAGCGTTCGCCGTTCTTCCCCGACGTGCCGACGGTCGGCGAGATGGGTTTCAAGGAAGCCGATCTCGACATCTGGTTCGGCATGTGGGCGCCGCTGAAGACGCCGCCCGAGGTCATCGCCCGCATGAGCCGCGAGATCGGCAAGGCGCTGGCGCAGTCGACGCTGAAGGCGCGCTACGGCGAGCTCGGTGCGGAACCGGTCGCAATGGACACGCCGCAGTTCCGCACGCTGCTGGACGACGAAGGCAAGCTGCTGTCGACCTTGATTCGCGAGCAGAAGATCGTGGTCGACTGAGGCGCGAGAGAAGGCGGGCTGAATCGTTATGCTGCCGGGCGCTGGCCTCACCGCCCGCAGACCCGATCTCAACGCCTCTCAGCCCAGGACATCCGCGTGCCGCTATCGAACTTCCCTCGCCTGTCATCCCTTCCGCTGGACGCCGCCATCGTCGACCTCGACGGCACCATGGTCGACACGCTCGGCGACTTCGTGGTCGCGCTCAACGGCATGCTGGTCGACCTGTCGCTGCCCGCGGTCGATGCGCAGGCGGTCGGCGCGATGGTCGGCAAAGGCTCCGAGCACCTGATCTTCTCGGTGCTCAACCATGTGGCGCTGCAAGCCGGGATGCCGGCACTCGCGGCGCCTGCCGGTGCGCTGTTCGACCGGGCCTGGGCGCGTTATCAGGCGCATTACCTCGCCGTCAACGGCCAGCATTCAGCGGTCTATCCCGGCGTGCATGAAGGCCTCGAGGCGCTGCGCGCACGCGGATGGAAGCTGGCCTGCCTGACCAACAAGCCGACCGATTTCGCGGTGCCGCTGCTCGCCGCCAAGGGGCTCGACGGCTTCTTCTCGGCCGTGTTCGGCGGCGACGCCTTCGCGCGCAAGAAGCCCGATCCGTTGCCGCTGCTGAAGACCTGCGAGGCGCTCGGCACGCAGCCGTCGCGCACGCTGATGGTCGGCGACTCGAGCAACGACGCGCAGGCCGCGCGCGCGGCCGGCTGCCCGGTGGTGCTGGTGAGCTACGGCTACAACCACGGCGAGCCGGTGCGCCATGTCGATGCCGACGGCTACCTCGACTCGCTCGCCGAACTCGCCGAACTCGCTGCACTGCCCGGCGCGCGCTGAATCGTCCGGGCGGCCGCCGAGCGCACCAGCCTGACGCAGTCCCGCTGTCGCGGGGCTCCAAAAGCACGTCGGAAGCCGATCGGAAGCTGGTCTGCATCTTGCTATATCGATGATTAATCATTGGATCAGGTCTAAAGTATTTGGGCCTGCCCGGTGATCCGGGGTCCGCTAGCGGGCCGTTGACTCGTCGATCTCCGGCTGCTGCGCCCGTGCAAGAGCGCATGCGGCCGACCCACGTTGGAGTGCTCAGATGCGATGCTCAGTTTTCGGCCGCCTGGCGGCTGTTGCGGCCCTGGCCGCCCTCGGATTCGCCGGTGCCACGCAGGCGCAGGAAGTGACCCTGAAGGCCGTCAACGGCTTCCAGGAAGGCACCTACTTCGCGAAGGATTTCGAAGCCTTCGTGAAGAAGGTGAACGATGAAGGCAAGGGGCTGGTGCAGATCCAGTACGTCGGCGGGCCGAAGGCCATTCCCACCATGGAGCAGGGCGCCGCGCTGCGCAATGGCGTGGTCGACATGGCGCACACCACGGCGGCCTACACGGCCAGCATCGTGCCCGAGCTGCTGGCGCTGAACTACGCCACGCTGCCCTTCACCGAACTGCGCAAGAACGGTGCGGTCGACTACATGAACAAGCTGATGGAGCCGAAGGGGCTGATGTACTTCGCGCGCACCGGCGACATGATCAAGTACCACATCTACCTCACGAAGAAGATCGACAAGCCCGACCTGAAGGGCTTGAAGATCCGCATCGCGCCGGTCTTCCGCGACTTCTTCATGGCGATGGGCGCAACGGTGGTGCAGACCGCGCCGGGCGAGGTCTACACCGCGCTGGAGCGCGGCGTGGTCGACGGCTACGGCTGGCCGCTGCTGGGCATCTTCGACATGGGCTGGCAGGGCATCACCAAGTACCGCGTCGACCCTGGCTTCTACATGCTCGAGCTGGCGGTGCAGTTCAACACCAAGTCCTGGGCCAAGCTGAATCCGGCGCAGAAGGCCTTCCTCGAGAAACAGCGCGACTGGCTCGAGAAGACCGCGCTGGAACATTCGCTGGCCGCGGCGGCCGAGAACATCGCCAAGCAGAAGGAAGCGGGCATCCAGACGATCACCTTCAGCCCGGCCGACACCGCTGCCTACGAGAAACTTTCGCTCGACGCGGCCTGGGCCGGCATCGTCAAGAACAGCCCGGAACACGGTCCCAAGCTGCGCGCACTCATGGCACCGTAGCTGAAGTTCTCCCCCAGGCTTCGCGCACTGCGTGTCGCTTTCGCCAACCCCCTTCCGGGGGCGACACCAGCGGCCCGGCGAAGCCGGTTCCGCGGTGTTCCACATGAAGTCCGTGCGCGCCATCTAGATTGACAACGACATGATGAAGTTCTACGACCTGCTGATGCGGGCTTGCGGCGGCTTTGCCGCACTGCTCGTGGGCGCGATGACGGTGCTGGTGAGCTATGACGTGGTCATGCGCAACATCGGGCTGGGCAGCCTCGACTGGATCCTGGACGTGACCGAGTACATGCTGCCGACGGCGATTTGCGCGTCGGCGCCGTGGCTCATGTACCGCAACCAGCACATCCGCCTGGACATCCTGAACATGGTGCTGCCGCCGCGGGTGCTCAAGCACATCGACCGCATCGCGGCCGGGGTGGGCGTGGTGGGCGCGGGCATCTTCACCTGGTATGCGATGGCGCTGCTGCTCGACTCACGCGCCACCGGCAGCCTGGTGATGAAGAGCCTGGTGTTCCCCGAGTGGTGGATCTACATCCCGGTGCCGATCGGCTTCGCGCTGCTCACGGTCGAATGCGCGCGCCGCGCCTTCATGCCCTGGACCGTCAACGACGCACCGGCCGATGCCGCGCCCGCAGGAGCCGAAGCATGACCTGGTGGACGACCCTGATCATGCTGTTCGGCGGCCTCACCGTGCTGCTGCTGATCGGCCTGCCCGCTGGCTTCGCCTTCCTGGTGCTGAACCTGGTCGGTGCGGTGGTCTATTTCGGTGGCGAGCCGGGCCTGATGCAGGCGGTGCGCAACGGCGTCGCGTCGGTCACCAACTTCTCGCTCACGCCGATCCCGTTCTTCCTGCTGATGGGCGAGTTGCTCTTCCACACCGGGGTGGCCATCAAGGCGATCGACGCCTTCGACCAGGTCATCCGCAAGGTGCCGGCGCGGCTGGCGGTGGTGGCGGTGGTCGCGGGCACGGTGTTCTCGGCGATCTCGGGTGCGACGGTCGCGACCACCGCGCTGCTCGGCAGCCTGCTGCTGCCCGAGATGCTGCGCCGCAAGTACGACCCGCGCATGGCGATGGGGCCGATCATGGCGATCGGCGCGGTCGACATGCTGATCCCGCCGTCGGCGCTGACCGTGCTGCTGGGCAGTCTGGGCAACATCTCGATCTCCGGTCTGCTGATCGCCGGCGTGATGCCGGGTGTCCTGCTGTCGGTGATGTTCGTGGGCTACATCGTCATCCGCGCGAAGCTGAATCCGGCGCTTGCACCGGACGAGGACGACCGCATGCAGCTCGAAGGCTGGGCGCGCTGGCGGCCGCTGCTGATCCACGTCACGCCGCTGCTGCTGATCTTCGTTCTGGTGGTCGTGGCGATGACCGCCGGCTGGGCCACGCCGACCGAGTCGGCCGCGCTCGGTGCGCTGGCGAGCTTCGTGGTCTGCCTGCTGTACCGCAAAGTGACCTGGGCCAACCTGGCCAAGTCGCTCAGCGGCACCGCGGCGATCACCGGCACCATCCTGTTCATCATCATCGGCGCGTCGACCTTCGCGCAGATCCTCGCGTTCTCGGGTGCGACGGACGGGCTGGTCTCGCTGATCCGCGACTCGAACTTCTCGTCGTGGACCGTGCTGCTGCTGATGATGGCGGTGCTACTGGTACTGGGCTGCTTCGTCGACCAGGTCAGCATGATGCTGATGACGCTGCCCTTCTTCATGCCGCTGGTCGTGCACTTCGGCTGGGACCCGCTGTGGTTCGGCGTGATGTACCTGATCTGCATGCAGCTGGGCCTGCTGACGCCGCCCTTCGGCATGCTGCTGTTCACCATGCGCAGCGTCGCGCCCAAGGAGATTCCGACCTCGGAGATCTTCGCCGCGGTCACGCCCTACGTGCTGTTCGGCCTGCTGATGCTGGTGCTGGAGCTGCTCATCCCGGGCATTGCAACCTGGCTGCCGGCACTCATGCTGGGCAAGTAGCGCTGGCCTGGGCTTCGACAAGCGAGCAAAGGAAATCGACATGCGGATCGTCATGCTCGGCGCGGGCGCCCTCGGCGGCCTGTTCGCGCATCACCTGGCGATGGGCGGCGCCGACCTGGTCTGCGTCGACACCGACGCGGCCCACGTGGCCGCGATCCGCGCGCATGGCCTGCGGCTGCGCATGGCCGACGGCGAGCAGGTGTCGCCGGTGCGCGCTGCGCAGACCGGCTTCGCGGGCATCGGGGTGGTCGACCTGCTGGTGCTGTTCGTCAAGGGCCATGCGTCGCGCGAGGCGCTCGAGGCCGCGCGGCCGGTGGTCGGCCCGCACACCGTGATCGTGACGCTGCAGAACGGGCTGGGCAATGCGCAGGTGGTGCGCGCGATGTTCCCGGCGCAACACGTGCTGTACGGGCTCACCACGCTCACCAGCGACAGGATGGCGCCCGGCGTGATCTCGCCGCGCTCGACGGCAGCGGGCGTGACCGACGTCTGGACGCTCGACCCGTCGGACCTCGCACCGGTCGACGCCTTCGTCGCGCTGCTGAAGCGCGGCGGCATCGCGGCGCGGGTGACACCCGACATCGACCGCAGCATCTGGAAGAAGCTGGTGGTCAACTGCGCCTTCAACGGGCTCTGCGCCGTGACCGACCTGAGCTGCGGCCAGCTCGGCGACCAGCCGGCGATCTGGCCGGTGCTCGACGGCATCTGCGACGAGGTCCTGGCGCTCGCCGCGGCGGAGGGCGTGGCGATCGATGGCGCCGAGGCGCGCGCCTTCCTGCGCGACGTGGCAGCCGCATCGCGTGCCCACCATCCGTCGATGGTGCAGGACGTTCGTGCGCGGCGCCGCACCGAGATCGACAACCTCAACGGCGCCGTGTTGCGCGGGTGCGAGCGCCATGGCCTGGCGGCGCCGTTCAACCGCATGGCGCATGCGCTGGTCAGCGCGGTGGAGGCGAACTATGGCGCTGCGCAGGACTGAGGCGCGGCGGTTGCCGCACGCGACGGCCTCAGCCGCGGTACAGCGCAATCAGCGAGCGCAGCGCGGCCTTCAGCGCCTCGGTGCGCTCGGCGCCGAAGGGCGCGAGCATGCGCGCCTCGTGCGCCTTCGCGTCCTCGATCAGCCCGGCCACCAGTTCACGGCCGAGCGCGGTGTTGCGCACCAGCGTGATGCGGCGATCGCCGCCGTTCGAGAAGCGCTCGATGTGGCCCATGCGCTCGATGCGGTCGAGCAGCCGGGTCAGCGTGGGCTGCTTCTGCAGGGTCAATTGGGCCAGCTGTCCGATGCTGACCTCGTCGTGCTCGTACAGCGATGCGAGCACGCGCCACTCCACCAACGAGAGTCCGCGCCGCTTCACCACGGCATGGAAATCGACCGTGATCAGCTGGGCCGCCTGGTTGAGCAGCGCCGACAGGTACTGATCGACGAACGGCACGGAAGGCGTGTTTGTCTTCGTTGACATATTACTAAGCATATGTTGAACTCTAAATTAAATCGACCGGTTTCGTACGCTGTCTGGCGTACCTGCAATGACCCACGCATCGCAGTACCGGACCTCCATATCCAGGAGCGTGTCCATGGCTGAGCGTTCGTTCGTCGAAGAGGTCAAGAAGCTGCGCCTGGGCGAGGGCGATGTGTTCCGCGGCGAGGGCATCCTGGCCGTGACCAAGGCCTTGCTGGAGTCCGGCGTGTCGTATGTCGCGGGCTACCAGGGCTCGCCGATCTCGCACCTGATGGACGTGCTGGCCGACGCGCAGGACATCCTGGCCGACCACGGCATCCGCTTCGAGAACAGCGCCAGCGAAGCCACCGCCGCGGCCACGCTCGCGGCGTCGGTCAACTACCCGTTGCGCGGCGCCGTCACCTTCAAGGCGACCGTCGGCACCAACGTCGCGTCCGACGCGCTGGCCAACCTGGCGTCGGGCGGCGTCCTCGGCGGCGCGCTGATCATCGTCGGCGAGGACTACGGCGAGGGCTCGTCGATCATGCAGGAGCGCAGCCACGCCTTCGCGATGAAGTCGCAGATGTGGCTGCTCGACCCGCGGCCCAATCTGCCGAGCATCGTGCAGGCCGTGAAGGACGGCTTCGAGCTGTCCGAAGCCAGCAGCACGCCGGTGATGCTGCAGCTGCGCATCCGCGCCTGCCACGTGCACGGCCACTTCATCGCAAGCGACAACCAGCGCGCCAGCTTCACGCTGAAGGACGCGATGGAGAACCCGCAGCGCGACGTCAGCCGCATCGTGCTGCCGCCCGCCAGCTTCCTGCACGAGCAGGAGAAGGTGCGGGACCGCTGGCCCGCCGCGGTGCGCTTCATCGAAGAACGCGGGCTCAACGAATTCTTCTCGGAGAAGGCCGGCGACATCGGCATCGTGGTGCAGGGCGGCAGCTACAACACGATGCTGCGCGTGCTGGAGCGGCTCGGCCTGGCCGACGTCTACGGCAACAGCCAGGTGCCGCTGTACGTGATGAACGTCGCCTACCCGGTGATCGACAGCGAGGTGCGGCGCTTCTGCGAAGGCAAGCGCGCCGTGTTGCTGGTGGAAGAGGGCCAGCCCAACTTCGTCGAGCAGAACCTCGCGACCATCCTGCGCCAGGCCGGCTCCGACACCGCGCTGCACGGCAAGGACATGCTGCCGGTGGCCGGCGAGTACACCGCGGCCGAAGTGCTCAAGGGCGCGCGCAGCTTCTTCGAACGCTATGGCCTGATCGCGCCGCTGCCCGCACCGGTCGTCACGGCGCCGGTGCGCAAGGTGATTCCGCTGACCGAGGTCGCGGCGATCGGTGTCGACAACGCGCCGGAGCCTGTACTGGCCGCCGATGCGCTTGCATCGCTTGCACCACTCACGCCGCTCGGCGACAGCGTCAACGCCCGCCCGCCCGGCTTCTGCACCGGCTGCCCCGAGCGGCCGATCTTCACCGCGATGAAGCTGGTCGAGCGCGAGCTGGGCGCGCACCACGTGAGCGCCGACATCGGCTGCCACCTGTTCTCGATCCTGCCGCCCTTCCACATCGGCAACACGACCATGGGCTACGGCCTGGGCGCGGCCGGTGCGGCGGCGCTCAACGTGCCTTCGGGCAAGCGCGCGATCGCGGTGATGGGCGACGGCGGCTTCTGGCACAACGGCCTGACCAGCGGCATCGCCAACGCGGTGTTCAACCGCAGCGACAACCTGACCATCGTGGTCGACAACAACTACACCTCGGCCACCGGCGGCCAGGACATCCTGTCGTCGACCGCGCACAACGCGACCCGCAGCACCGGCCACGAGATCGAGCGCGCGGTGCGCGGCGTCGGCGTGAAGTGGGTGAAGACGATGCGCCGCACCTACGACGTGGCCGGCATGCGCGACGTGCTGCGCGAGGCGCTGACCACGACCGAGAAGGGCCCGAAGGTGCTGGTGGCCCAGTCCGAATGCATGCTCAACCGGCAGCGCCGCGAGAAGCCGCTGGTGCGCAAGGCGGTGGCCGACGGCAAGCGCATGGTGCGCGAGAAGTTCGGCGTCGACTCGGACACCTGCACCGGCGACCACTCGTGCATCCGGCTGTCGGGCTGCCCGTCGCTGTCGATCAAGCCCAACCCCGATCCGCTGCGCACCGACCCAGTCGCGACCGTGCTCGACAGCTGCGTGGGCTGCGGCGTCTGCGGCGAGGTGTCGCATGCCGCGGTGCTGTGCCCGTCGTTCTACAAGGCGCAGGTCGTGAGCAACCCGAACCGCTGGGACCGCATCCGCGAGCGCGTGCGCAGCGGCGTGATCGGCTGGCTGCAGCGCGGCGAGGCGAAGCGCCGCGCCGAGTACGCGTTCTGAACGGGCGGCCACGATGTCTGTTCAGCCGATAAAGATCGCAATTCTGGCCATGGGTGGCGAGGGCGGCGGCGTGCTCGCCGACTGGATCGTCGACCTCGGCGAAGCCAACGGCTACGTCGCGCAGACGACCTCGGTGCCTGGGGTCGCGCAGCGCACCGGCGCCACCATCTACTACGTCGAGCTGTACCCCGAGGCGCAGGCCACGGCCGACGGCGGCCGTCCGGTGCTGGCGCTGATGCCGCTGCCGGGCGACGTCGACATCGTGCTCGCGTCCGAGCTCATGGAAGCCGGCCGCGCGGTGCAGCGCGGGCTGGTCACGCCCGAGCGCACCACGCTGATCGCGTCGACGCACCGTGTGTATTCGATCGCCGAGAAGAGTGCGCTGGGCGACGGCCGGGTCGACAGCCGGCAGTTGCTGGGCCATGCCGAACGTGCGGCCCGGCGCTTCATCCGCTTCGACATGGCGCAGGCCGCTGAGTCTGCCGGCAGCGTGATCAGCGCGGTGCTGTTCGGCGCGCTCGCCGGTGCCGGTGTGCTGCCCTTCGGCCGTGCGCAGTTCGAGGCCACGATCGAGCGCGGCGGTGTCGGCGTGAAGCCGAGCCTGAAGGCCTTCGGCGGCGCGTTCGCGCGTGCGCAGGGCGCGGCGGAAGAGGCCGCGCCCGTCACCGAGGTGCCGGTGCCGCAGCCGCGCCATCCGGCGGTGCGCGCATTGGTCGAGCGCGTGCAGTCGCGCTTTCCGGCACACGCGCAATTCTTCCTGCTCGAAGGCGTGCGGCGGCTGATCGACTACCAGGACCTCGACTACGCCACGCTCTACCTCGACCGCATGCAGGCCGTGGCGGCGCTGCCCGCGGCCGACGACGGCCGGTTGTTGCGCGAGACCGCACGGCATCTGGCGCTGTGGATGTCGTACGAAGACACCGCGCGCGTCGCGGCGCTCAAGACCCGCAGCTCGCGCTTCGAACGCGTGCGCGGCGAGGCGCGCGTGCAGGACGGCCAGGTGCTGGCCATCAACGAGTACATGCATCCGCGGCTGCAGGAAATCTGCGAGACGCTGCCGGCCGGCATCGGCCGCTGGCTGGTCAAGTCGGGCCTGCCGCGGCGCATCGTCGAGCACTTCACCCAGAAGGGCCGCGTGGTGCAGACCAACTCGCTGCGCGGCTATCTGCTGCTGCGCACCGTCGCCGGCATGAAGCGCTGGCGCCGCACGACGCTGCGCTACGCGGCCGAGAACCGCCGTATCGAGGAATGGCTGCAGCGCATCGCCACGACCGCGCCGAACAACGCCGAGCTGGCGGTAGAGATCGCGCAGTGCCAGCGGCTGGTGAAGGGCTACAGCGACACGCATGCGCGCGGCTTGCGCAACTACGACACCGTGATGGACGCGGTGCGCCGCGCCGGTGCCGCGATCGCGCCGGCCACGCTGCGCGAACTGCGCGACGCGGCGCTGGCCGACGAGCACGGGAACAAGCTGCGCGCGGTGATGGCGCAGCACGCGCTGGGTTGAACACGCGAACGAAGAGACGAACGAGAAGACAAGAGACCAGAGACGATGGACCCGAACACCCTTCACCTGAAAGTGGCCGAAGCCTGGTCGCCGCATCCGCTGATCCGCATCTTCCGGCTGCGTGCCGACGACGGCGCGGCGCTGCCACCGTTCGAGGCCGGCGCGCACCTGCGCGTGCAGGTCACGCTGGCCGACGGCGCGACCGACTGGCGCCAGTACTCGCTGGTCAACTTCGCGCCGGTGCGCAACGCGACCGTGGCGCCCACCGAGTACCTGATCGCGGTGCGCAAGGAAGCCGATGGCCGCGGCGGCTCGCGCTACATGCACGAGCGGCTGCAGGCCGGCGACCACCTGGTCGCCGAGCGCCCGCGCAACGACTTCCCGCTGCACACCGGACCCGGCGGCACCGTGCTGGTGGCCGGCGGCATCGGTGTGACGCCGCTGGCCAGCATGGCCGCGCGGCGCAAGGCCGAAGGGCTGCCGGTTCGCCTGTACTACGCCGGCGCGAGCCGCGAGGCGATGGCCTTCCTGCCCGAGCTGCAGGCGCTGCTGGGCGATGCGCTGCATGTGCACGCCGACGCCGAGCACGGCGGCCCGCTCGACATCGCCGCCGTACTCGACGCCGTGCCCGCGGGCGACCGGCTCTATGTCTGCGGCCCGAAGCCGATGCTCGACGCGGTGCTCGCGCAGACCCAGGCACGCGGCTGGGCGCACGACCGCGTGCACTTCGAACTCTTCAATGCGCCGGTGGTCGAGGAGGGCGACCAGCCTTTCGAGATCGAACTCGCGCAGTCGGGCCAGCGCCTGACGGTGGCTGCCGACCAGACCATCCTCGACTGCCTGATCGCCAACGGCTGTGATCCGCTCTACGACTGCAACCGCGGCGAATGCGGTGTCTGCGCCGTGCCGGTGCTCGATGGCGACATCGACCACCGCGACTACGTGTTGAGCGCGCGCGAGAAGGCGGCCGGCAACGTGATCCAGGTCTGCATCTCGCGCGCCGCGCCCGGTGCGCGACTGGTGCTCGACATCTGATGCGCCACTGAAGGAGCGATCCCTTGGAAAACACGACAAGCCATCGGCCAACGACCTACCGCGGCAACCCCGATGCGGTCCGTGCACTCGTGCAGCCCGACCGCGTGCACCGCGACCTGTACACCAGCGAGGAGATCTTCGCGCTGGAGCAGGAGCACTTCTTCGCGAACACCTGGAACTACGCCGGCCACGAGAGCCAGGTGCCGAAGCCGGGCGACTACCTGAACGTCGACATCGGCGGCCGGCCGGTGATCGTCGTGCGCCATGGCGACGGCACGCTGCGCGCGATGATGAACCGCTGCGCCCACAAGGGCTCGCGGCTGGTCAGCGCACCGTGCGGCAACGCGGGCAAGTTCTTCCGCTGCCCGTACCACGCCTGGACCTTCAAGCTCGACGGCGCGCTGCTCGGCATGCCGCTGCGCAACGGCTATGAAGGCACGCAGCTGCACGAATGCGAAACGGGCAAGGGCCTGACGCCGCTGCGCCATCTGCGCACGCACCGCGGCTTCATCTTCCTGAAGATCAACGACGCCGGCCCGGACTTCGACGACTACTTCGGCGATTCGCTGAGTTCGATCGACAACATGGCCGACCGCTCGCCCGAAGGCGAACTCGAGATCGCCGGCGGCTGCCTGCGCTTCGTGCACCAATGCAACTGGAAGATGTTCGTGGAGAACCTCAACGACACGATGCATCCGATGGTGGCGCACGAGTCGTCGGCCGGCACCGCCAAGGCGATGTGGGCCGGCAAGCCCGCCGACGAGCCGAAGCCGATGGCCATCGAGCAGTTCGTGCCCTTCATGTCCGACTACAAGTTCTTCGAGGACATGGGCGTGCGCACGTACGACCACGGCCACAGCTTCACCGGCGTGAACTTCAGCATCCACAGCAAGTACAAGCCGATCCCTGCATACGACGATGCGATGAAGGCGGCCTATGGCGAGGAGCGCACCGCGCGCATCCTGGCGACGCAGCGCCACAACACGGTGTACTACCCGAACCTCACGATCAAGGGCGCGATCCAGTCGATCCGCGTGGTCAAGCCGCTGGCCGCCGACCGCACGCTGGTCGAGAGCTGGACCTTCCGCCTGAAGGGCGCGCCGCCCGAGCTGCTGCAGCGCACCACCATGTACAACCGGCTCATCAACTCGCCGTTCTCGGTGGTCGGCCACGACGACCTGCATGCATACCGCGAGGTGCAGGCCGGCCTGCATGCGAGCGGCAACGAATGGATCAGCCTGCACCGCAACTTCGACCCGTCCGAACTTGCGGGCGGCGAGATCACGACCGTCGGCACCAGCGAACTGCCGATGCGCAACCAGTACCGCAGTTGGGTCGAGCGCATGACGGAGACCATGGCATGACGACCGCACTCGCCACGGCGCCGGTGACGCGCCAGGACCTGATCGACTTCGTGGTGCGCGAGTCGCGCCTGCTCGACGACAAGCGCTACGAGGACTGGAACGCGCTGTTCACCGACGAGGCGTTCTATTGGGTGCCGCTGGTGCCCGATCAGGAAGACGGCATCAACCACACGTCGCACATGTACGAGGACAAGCTGCTGCGCGAGCTGCGCATCGAGCGCCTGAAGAGCCCGCGCGCCTTTGCGCAGCAACCGCCAAGCCGCTGCCATCACCTGCTGCAGGTGCCAGTGGTCGAGCGCTTCGATGCCGAGGCCGGCGAGTTCGCGCTGCGCACCGAATTCCATTACGTCGAGGCGCAAGGCGACGATCTGCAGTTTTTGGTCGGCAGCTTCATCCACGAGTTGGTGATGCGCGACGGCCAACTGCGCATCGCGCTCAAGCGCGTGAACCTGCTCAACTGCGACGCGGCGCTGCAGGCCGTGCAACTGTTCATCTAGCCGGCGTCCGTCAATGCACCACACCGTTCACGCCGTCTTCTGCGCCACCGCGGCGCGCACGCCGGAGGCCGACTTCCTCTTCACCGAGTCGGTCACGGCACAGGCCTACGGCATCGCGCCCGGCGCGCTGCGTTGGGGCGATGCGGCCACGCAGGTCGAGCGGCTGCGCGTCGCCTATGCGGCCGCCGGCTACGGCCACGGCCACCGCGTGGGCCTGCTGCTGGAGAACCGGCCGGCCTTCCTGCTGCACTGGCTCGCGCTCAACGCCTTGGGCGTGAGCGTGGTGCCGATCAACGCCGACATGCGCTCGGCCGAGCTCAGCTACCTGATCGGCCACAGCGAGATCGCGCTGGCCGTCACGCTGCCGGAACGCGCAGACGACCTGATGGCCGCGGCAAGGCTGGCGGGCGTCGGCGCGTTTGCAACGATGACGGCCGACGACGTCGACGCCATCCCCACCGCATCGACCGCCGCACCGCGCGCCGCCGAGCCGATCGGCCGCGACACCGAATGCGGACTGCTCTACACCTCGGGCACGACCGGCCGGCCGAAGGGCTGCATCCTGTCGAACGCGTACTACCTCTGGTCGGGCGAGTGGTATGCGGCGCTCGACGGCGTCTGCAGCGTGCGGCCCGACAGCGAGCGCGTGATCACGCCGCTGCCGCTCACGCACATGAACGCGATGGCCTGTTCGACGATGGTTGTGCTGGTCGCGGGTGGCTGCCTGGTGCAACTCGACCGCTTCCATCCGAAGACCTGGCTGCAGAGCGCGCGCGAAAGCGGCGCGACCATCGCGCATTACCTGGGCGTGATGCCCGCGATGCTGCTGTCCGCGCCGCCGTCGCCGGCCGACCGCGACCATGCGATCCGCTGGGGCTTCGGTGCCGGCGTCGACCGCAAGCACCATGCGGTGTTCGAGGCGCGCTTCGGCTTCCCGCTGGTCGAGGCCTGGGCCATGACCGAGACCGGCGTGGCGGCCTGCATCATGGCCAACCGCGAGCCGCGGCTGGTCGGCACGAGTTGCTTCGGGCGGCAGGCCGACTTCCTCGAACTGCGGCTGGTCGACGAGGCCGGCGCCGACGTGTTCGCCGATGCGCCGGGCGAGCTGCTGGTGCGTTCGGCCGGCACCGATCCGCGGCGCCACTTCTTCTCGGGTTACCTGAAGGACGCCGAGGCGACCGACGAGGCCTGGGCCGGCGGCTGGTTCCACACCGGCGACCTGGTGCGGCGCGATACCGACGGCAACTTCTTCTTCGTCGACCGCAAGAAGAACGTGATCCGCCGCAGTGGCGAGAACATCTCGGCGGTCGAGGTCGAGAGCGTGCTGAACCAGCATCCGGCGGTGAAGACATCGGCCGTCGCTGCGACGCCCGATGCGGTGCGCGGCGACGAGGTGCTGGCGTGCGTGGTGCTGCGCGAGGATGCGGACACCGCGTCACCCGCAGAGACTGCTGCGAGCATCGTCGCGCACGCGTTGGCGCAGCTCGCGTACTACAAGGCGCCGGGCTACGTGGCCTTCGTCGATGCGTTGCCGCTCACGCCGTCGCAGAAGATCCAGCGTGGTCAGTTGCGGGAGATGGCGCATGCGCTGCCGGGGCAGCCGCATTGCATCGATACGCGTGCGATGAAGAAGCGGCAGGGCTGAGATGCATTCCTCCGGTCTTTGCTTGTCGTTTGGTGCGGTGCATCGGAGGCGCTGTGGACGGGCTCGCGCCGACGGCGTACTCCCCTCCGCGAATGTCCCCCGGCCTGCGGCCT
>JAZKDL010000527.1:0-10745 GCA_040387575.1 Pseudomonadota bacterium | reverse complement strand
CAGGCCGTCGCCTCCGTCGTCGCCGACTGGACCGGCATTCCCGTGGGCCGCATGGTCAAGAACGAAGTGCAGGCGGTGCTCGAACTGGCCGACACGCTCAACAAGCGCGTCATCGGCCAGAAGCACGGCCTGGAGATGATCGCGCGGCGCATCCAGACCTCGCGTGCGCGGCTCGACAACCCGCAGAAGCCGATCGGCGTGTTCATGCTGTGCGGCACCTCCGGCGTCGGCAAGACCGAGACCGCGCTCGCGCTGGCCGAGGCGCTCTACGGCGGCGAGCAGAACATCATCACCATCAACATGAGCGAGTTCCAGGAGGCGCACACCGTCTCCACGCTCAAGGGCGCGCCACCCGGCTACGTGGGCTACGGCGAGGGCGGCATCCTGACCGAGGCGGTGCGCCGCCGGCCCTATTCGGTGGTGCTGCTCGACGAGGTCGAGAAGGCGCATCCGGACGTGCACGAGATCTTCTTCCAGGTCTTCGACAAGGGCTGGATGGAAGACGGCGAGGGCCGCATGATCGACTTCAAGAACACCATCATCCTGCTCACCACCAACGCCGGCAGCGAGCTGGTGATGAGCATGTGCCGCGACCCCGAGCTGCTGCCCGAGCCCAACGCGCTGGCCGATGCGCTGAAGGCGCCGCTGATGAAGGTGTTCCCGCCCGCGCTGCTGGGCCGCATCGTCACCATCCCGTACTACCCGCTGTCGCCGGACATGATGAAGAAGATCGTGCGGCTGCAGCTCGGCCGCATCAAGAAGCGCGTCGAGGCCAACCACGGCGTGCCCTTCGACTACAGCGACGCGGTGGTCGACCAGGTGGTCGCGCGCTGCCAGGACCCGGAGTCCGGCGGCCGCGTGATCGACGCGATCCTCACCAACACCGTGCTGCCGACCATCTCGGTCGAGTACCTGCAACGGCTCGCCTCGGGTGGCGAGATCCGGCGCGTGGCGCTGGACGTGAAGGACAGCGACTTCACCTACGCATTCGACTGACCGGGGCGGTGATGGCCGAAGAACGTTTTCACATCAAGAGCGACTCGCCGGCCGCGGCCGACCTGATGTTCTGGAGCGTGGTCGGGCACGAGGCGCTGTCGCGGCCCTCGCTGTACGAGCTGACCGTGCTGTCGAAGAACAAGGGCGTCGACGCCAAGGACGTGCTCGGCCATGCCTTCGACGTGACGATCGACTTCCAGGACGCCGACGGCGGCGCGCACGAGCGCCACTGCCAGGGCCACGCGGTGCGCTTCGTGCGGCTGCGCGCGGTCGGGCGCTTCTTCGAATACCGCATCACGCTGCGGTCGTGGTTCGGCCTGCTCGCCAAGCGCACCAACTCGCGCATCCTGCAGGACAAGAGCGTGCTCGAAGTGCTCGACGCGGTGTTCGAGGACAGCCCGATCAAGCGCTTCAAGAAGCTCGGTTCGGGCGGCGTGATCGGCACCCACAAGTCGCGCCGCTACTGCGTGCAGCACCAGGAAAGCGACTACCGCTTCCTGTCGCGGCTGCTGGAAGACGCGGGCATCTACTACTGGTTCGATGCGCACGACGCGCCGGGCACCATGCACCTGGCCGACGCCAGCGACGTCGCACACGACAAGCTGCCGGTGGCCGACACGCTCCACTTCGTGCCGCAGGGCGCGGGCGAGGGCCGCTACAACGAGATCCGCCGCTGGGTCAGCGCACGCCGCTTCGACACCGGCAAGCATGCGGCGCGCGACAGCGACTTCAAGGCGATCCGCAAGAAGGTCGGCGCCGACATCGACGCGCACGACGACCACGAACTGGCGGACCTCGAGGTCTTCGAATTCCCCGGTGGCTACTTCAGCGGCGAGGACGCCGACACCACGGCGCGGGTGCGCGGCGACGAGCTGCAGGCCCGGCGCGACCGCCACTGGGCGCTGACCCGCTGGCCCGACGTGGCGGTCGGCCGCGCCTTCACCTTCGCCGGCGACCCCGAAGGCATGACCGACGGCGACTACACCATCGCCGCCTGCACCTTCGTCGCCACGCATGCGGGCTACGAAGGCATCCACGTGCAGGAAGAGGCCGAGTCGATCGGCGCGGTGCTGCACAACGCGCTGGCCGACGATGCCGTCAACGCCGACACGCTCGACATGCTGGAGTCGCTGATCGCGGACACGCCCGAGCTGCGCCGCGGCGTGGCCGGCAACATCGCCTTCCTGCTGACGGTGCTGCCGGCCGACATGCCGTTCCGCCCGCCGCGACTCACGCCGCGCGTGACCATGCCCGGCCCGCAGAGCGGCATCGTGGTCGGGCCGAAGGGCGACGAGCACCACGTCGACGACATGGGCCGCGTCAAGGTGCACTTCCACTGGGACCGCTACGACGAGAGCAACGAGAAGTCGACCTGCTGGGTGCGCGTGTCGCAGCCCTGGGCCGGCGACGGCTGGGGCGGCTACTTCGCGCCGCGCATCGGCCAGGAGGTGATCGTCGACTTCCTCAACGGAGACCCGGACCGGCCGATCATCGTCGGGCGCATGTACAACGACGACCAGCCGATCCCGTACAAGTCGGCCACGCAGAGCGGCTTCAAGACGCGCTCCACGCCCGGCGGCGGCTCGAACAACTACAACGAGATCATGTTCGAGGACAAGAAGGGCGCGGAGGCCGTCAACATCCACGCCGAACGCAACATGAGCACCTCGGTCGAGGTCGATGCGTCGACCAGCGTGGGCCACGACCGCAGCGCGACCATCGAGAACGACGACACCACCACGGTGCGCGGCAAGCAGAAGGTCGAGATCAAGAAGACGCTGCTGCACATCGCGGGCGACAAGGTCACCTACGACCACAAGAACGGCGTGCTCTGGACCGTCACCAACGGCTTCACCGGGTACTACGGCAGCTTCCACAACGTGAAGGTGACAGGCTGGCGGCACGAGCTGGTGACCGGCAACGCGTCGAGCAAGGTCGACGCCGATTCGACCGATGTGGTCACCGGCACCTACACGCTGCAGGCCGCCAACACGATGCTGGCCGGCACGACGATGCTGGTGCAGCAGGCGCCGAAGCTCGAGGTCAACGCGGGCGGCGGTGGGCTGCTGCTGACCTCCGCGGGCCTGACCAAGTCGATCTCGGGCGGCGACCTGCATGCGGCCGCCGTCAACTTCAAGTTCGTGAGCAAGGCCAACTTCGACCGCACCATCGCGGGCGAAGCCAACGACGTGGTGCTGGGCGCCAACTCCAACGCCTACGTGGGCAACGCGGCGGACTTCCAGGTCGGCACCGCGCGTAGCACCTTCATCGGCCTGCGCATGGACACCGCGATCGCGCTGTCGATGTGCAACGTGCTGGGCGCGAAGATCGAGAACGATGCCGCCATCGACCTCAAGTCGATCGGCGCGGCGAAGGTCGAGCAGGAGCCAGTCAACGTGCAGCAGGCTGCGCTGCACAACATCGCGCCGGGTGGCGGCGGTGGCGGTGGCGGCGGGGGTGGTGCAGCGGCGGCCAGTTCGCTGGCGGGGCTGGGCACCGGCTTCGGCATCGGTGCGGGCATCCTCGGTGCGGCCGCCGGGGTGTACGACCTGTCGCAGGCGCTCAAGAGCTACGACCAGGCGATCGCCGACCTGGAGCAGGACTTCCCCGAGATGGCCAAGCTGGCCGCGCGGCGGCGCGCGCAACTGGCCGGCGCGGCGGTCGGCTCGGCGCTCGGCCCGGCCGCCTTCCTGGCGGGCGCGGCACTTGGCGGCCATGGGCCGGACGGCGTGGTCGACGGCATCAACAGCGCGGTCAACCTGCTGCCGGGCACCCAACGCGATCCTTGATGAGCCCCCACGCTCGTCACTTCGTGTATTCGCTGCCCCCCGAGGGGGCGCTGGCCGCCCTTGGGGCGGCCCGGCGGGCGGCCTTGCCCTGGGCGGCGGAATCATGAAGGTCTACAAGCCCATGCTGCTCGGCCTGTCGACACGGCCGATCGAGCATCGCAAGCGCTTCGGCCTCTGCATCTCGGCGCTGCTGCACTTCCCGTTCACGGAAGAAGCGACGGCCGCGCCGACGCTCTGGACCGAGATGTCGCTCTGGCCCTTCCTGGCGCGCGAGATGCCGCAGGGGCCGCTGATCGACGAAGGCGTGGCCAAGCTCACGCCCGAGTTCCTGGTGCATGGCCATGCCTTTGCGCCGCCCGGCCCCGACGGCCAGCCGGCCACGCGCTGCGCGGTGCGCGCCAGCCTGGGCGGCGTGGTGAAGACGTTGGCCGTGAGCGGCGAGCGCGCCTGGGTCGACGGCCGGGCGACCGCGCCGCAGCCCTTCGACAGCATGCCGCTGACCTGGGAGAACGCCTATGGCGGCGCCGACTTCGCGGCCAATCCGCTGGGCAAGGGCCGCAGATCGGCCGATGCGCCGCTGGTGCGCCTGCCCAACGTCGAGGACCTGCGGCATCCGGTGATTTCGCCCGACAGCGTGCCGCCGCCGGCGGGCTTCGGCCGTGTCGACCCGACCTGGCCGCAGCGCGCACGGCTGCGCGGCACCTACGACGAGGCCTGGTACAAGGACCACGCGCCGGGCTTCGCGCCCGACCTCGACTGGCGCCACTTCAACCTCGCGCCGCAGGACCAGTGGATGCCGGCGCCGCTGGTCGGCGACGAACCCTTCACGCTGGAGCACATGCATGCCACGCGGCGCCGCATCGACGGGCGCCTGCCGGGTTTCAAGGCGCGTTGCTTCGCGCAGTACCGCGCCGCGCGGCCCGGCGAGGCGCAGGCGCTGCGCGAAGTGCCGTTGCGCCTGACCACCGTCTGGTTCTTTCCGCATGCGGAGCGCGGCGTGTTGGTGTTCCAGGGCATGTCGGACATTGCCGAGGACGATGGCTCGGACATCACCGGCCTGATGGGCGCGGTCGAACGGCTCGGCGAGCCGCGCGACGACGCGCACTACGCCGCGGCCTGGGAGCGCCGGCAGGACCCGGTCAGCGGCGGCCTGCAGTCGCTGCGCGAGGCCGACCTGCTGCCGGCCGGCCTGTCGAGCATCGATCCGGAGTTCGAGGCTGCGAAGTCTTCGCTCGCGGTCGAGGGCCTGCAGGCGCAGGCGCAAGCGCGCCGTGCCGGACTGGTGGTCGACGAGGCGCGTGCCGATGCGGTGGCGCAAGGGTTGGACCCCGATGCGCTCGGCATCCGCATGCCGCCAGCGGAAGACGTGCCGACGCTCGAGAACCTGGCCGACTACGTGGCCGAGAAGAATGCGCTGGCGCAACGGATGCTGCGACAGGACATGGAAAAGGCGGCGCGCCAGATCCGCGAGGCCGAGGAAGAGGCCGAGCGAGAAGGCGTCGCCTTTCCGGTGAAGGGGCGGCGCGGACCGCCCGTGTACAGCGCAGCCGATCACATGAAGGAACTGCTGGCGGCGCAACAGGCGGAACCAGCGGGCGACCGTCGCAGCGCGCTCGACGCACTGGCGCCACGGCTCGCGCAGCTCGAAGGCGCACAGCGCCTGGCGTACCTGCAGGGTGCCCACATGCAGGCGCCCGCGCCACGGTTGCCGGCCGAGGCCGCAGCCAGGCTGCGCGCGCAGGTCATCAGCGTGCACGCGAACCGCCGCCTGAGCCTGGCCGGCCTCGACTTCACCGGCGCCGACCTCTCCGGCCTCGACCTGCGCGGCGCGGACCTGAGCGAGGCCTGGCTCGAAAGCGCCGACCTGCGCGGCACCAATCTCAGCGGCGCCTTGCTGGTGCGCGCCGTGCTCGCGCATGCCGACCTGGGCGGTGCGATCGCGATCGGCACCGACTTCACCGCCGCCAACCTGGGTGGTGCCAGCTTCGACGACGCGGTGCTCGACGGCGCGAACCTGAGCGGCGCGATGCTGATGCAGGCACGTCTGGGCAACGTGCATCTGCGGGGCGCGCGGCTCGCTGGCGCGAACCTGCTGCAGAGCCACTGGGGCGCGGCCGATTGCACCGACGCCGACGCCGAGCAGCAGAACTTCATCCAGCTCGACCTGGGGGCCAGCACCTGGGCCGGTGCCCGCCTGTCGCGTGCCAACTTCCTGCAGTGCCGGCTCGAAGGCGTCGACTTCGGCGGTGCGCAACTGGTCAGCGCCAACTTCGCGGGCTGCGCGGCGCGAGGCGTGCGCATGGCCGGCGCAGTGCTCGCAGGAGCGTCCTTCGTCGAGCGCTGCGTGCTGGACGGCATCGACCTGCAGCAGGCGCGCTGCGACGGCACCAACTTCGGCGAGACCGCGATGGTCGGCGCCCGTCTGCAGGGCGCCAGCCTGAAAGGCGCGAACCTCCGGCTGGCCGACCTGAGCGACGCCGACCTGCGGCGCGTGGTCGCCATCGGCGCACTGATGACCCGCACGCGCATGCCGCGGGCGCAGGCGCAAGGCGCGAACCTGATGAATGCGGTGCTGCAGAACGCCAACCTGCGCGGCGCCGACCTGAGCCACAGCAACCTGCATGGCGCCGACCTGTCGCGCGTGCGGCTCGATGGCGACACGCGCATCGATGGCGCGCTGATCACCCGGACGCGCATCCATCCGCGCCTCACGCCGGCGCAGCAGGCGCAATTCGTTGCGGCGGACGCAGCCTGGGATGCGGCCTCGGCCGCAGGCGAGGGCGCCGCATGACGGACGCCACCGCTTCCGCCGGAGCCAACGGAGCGGCCGCTTCGCCGATGCGGCCCGAGACGCTCGCCATTGCCGTGCACTACGGCGAGCCGATGTCCGGCCGGCCGGGGCTGAGCCTGCGCGGCGGCACCTATGCGCAACTGCCGTTGACGGGCGCCGTCTTCACCGAGGTCGATCTCACCGACGTCGACTTCCGCCAGGCCGATCTGCGCGAGGCGGTGTTCGATCGCTGCGACCTGTCGCGTGCCAACTTTCTCGGTGCCGACCTGCGCGGCGCCACCTGGCATCAGTGCCGCGGTGCCGACGTTCTGCTCGGCGGCGCCAACCTGCACAAGGCCAGCCTGATCGGCTGCGAGTTGCCGCAACTGCGCGCCACCGGCGCGGTCCTGCGCCTGGCCACGCTGCACGCCACCACGCTGGCCGGCGCAGACCTGCGCGACGCCGAACTCGACGGAACGACCTGGATCGACTGCACGCTGTCGGGCCTCGATCTGCGCGACGCGCGCCTCACGCACGGCACGTTCTCTGGCTGTGACCTCGCCGGCGTCGCATGGGACGGCGCCCGGCTCGAGCGCGTGGTGTTCCACCGCAGCGCACTGCTGCAGCGCAACTTCCGCGGCCTCGACATCCTGGGCTGCCAGTTCGCGGGTTGCGACCTCACGGGCAGCGACTTCTCCGACGCCGTGCTGGGCCGCAGCAGCTTTCAGGGCGCGACGCTCGAAGGCGTGCGCTTCACCGGTGCCCAGGCCGCGAACTGCCTGTTTCCTGGCGCGCTGGCCGCGGGTTGCGACTTCAGCGGCGCGGTGCTCACACAGGCGGTGTTTGCGGGCGCCCAGCTCGCCGGCGCGCGTTTTGCCGGTGCGCAGTTGCGGGAGGCCTTCTTCGGCGATGCATTGCTGTCGGGCGCGGACCTCCGGGGCTGCGAGCTCACCTACGCCGACTTCTCGCGGGCCGACCTGCGCGGTGCCGACTTGCGCGGCGCCGCCATGTTCCGCACCCGGCTGCATCGCGCGCAACGCGAGGGCAGCCAGGGCGTCGATCGCAGCGCGGCGCTCGGCGACGACGCGCCGCTGGCCGAAGCCGAACAGTGGCGGCCGGCCGCCTGATGCAGATGCGCGCCGTGCCTTTTGCGCTCCTTGCGACTTTCGTTCTTGCCTTGTTCTTGATCTGGAGACCGACATGACCCATGCACGACTCGCTTCCCGCGCCCAGCACCACAGACGCCAGCCGCGCGAGACGCTGGCCCCATCCGCTGCCACGCCGGGCGGCGGCATCCGGACGGCCAGGGTGATCGCCTGCACCGACGCGACCTGGGTGGTGCAGTGCGGCTCGCTCCGACTGCAGGCGCGGCGCGCCGCAAGCTGCCTGCTGTTGCCCGAACTCGGGGACAGCGTGGCCTGCCTGACCGGTGAGGACGTCGACCAGGACAACGAAATCAACGACGACACCAGCGGCTGCTGGCTGCTGGCGGTGCTCGAACGCGCGGCGGACGGTACGGCGCAGGCCGGTACCGCACGCCCTGCGGCGCGGCTGCGCGTCGACGGCGACCTGCGGCTGGAGGTCCGCGGCGACTGGCAGGTCGAGGCCGCTCGGGTCTCGGTGAAATCCACGGTCGCCGAACTGCACACCCGCGATGCGCGGATCGGCTTCGACACGCTGAAGTCGATCGGCCGCGTGCTGCAGGTCACGGTGCAGCAGACGCGCTGGGTCGGGCAGGAACTGGTCGCGGTGGTCGACCGCTGGATGCAGCATGCGAAGACGACGCACCGCCACACCGAGGGCATGGAGCAGGCCAGTGCCGGCCACATGGAACTGGCCGCGCGGGGCGTGCTGCACGTCAAGGCGCCGCATGTGCTGACCGAGGGCAGCGACCTGGTCAAGACGCGCGGCAGCCAGATCCATTTCGGTTGAGCGGCCGAGACCGCGAGGAGCAACGCACGATGTTCGCCAACACACAGATGATGGGCACCGACATGGGCTTTCCGGACGTCTGCATGACGCCGGCCGCACCGTCGCCGATCCCCGTGCCGTATCCCAACATGGCCATGGGCATGACCGCGGTGCCGAACGTGCCGACGGTGTTGATGATGGGCGCGCCCGCGCACAACCTCGGCACCAGCATCCCCATGACCAACGGCGACAACGCGGGCGTGCTGATGGGCGTGGCGTCGGGCACGGTGATGGGGCCGAGCCGGCACCTGACCGGCGCCTTCACCGTGCTGATCCACGGCATGCCGGCCACCCGGATGACCAGCACGTCGCTGCAGAACAGCACCAACTGCCCGGGTGTGCGGCTGGTGCCGAGC
Organism: Pseudomonadota bacterium; assembly: GCA_040387575.1. GTDB lineage: Bacteria > Pseudomonadota > Gammaproteobacteria > Burkholderiales > Burkholderiaceae_C > Variovorax. The sequence continues at coordinate 1,863 of JAZKDL010000527.1, read as the reverse complement.
CAGACGCTGGTCGTGCTGCTCGCACCGTGACGGCGGATGGCCTATGGCCTATGGCTTCAGGCCGGATTGCCAGCGCACGGGCGCGAATGAATACTTCTTTTGACCCTGTCCCGCGCGTGCGGAGGGTGTTGGGGCACCGCCCCGGAGGGGGTTCATGATCAAGATCGCTGTGGTCAGCCGGCAGGGACTTCCCGTGGCACGGCCGATGGTCGCGCAGTTCGGTGCCGCGGGCGGCACGCTGGGCCGTGCCGACACCAACACCCTGGTGCTGGAAGACACCGAACGCACCGTGTCGCGCGTGCATGCGCAGGTACTGTGCCGCAACGGGCAGTTCTTCATCGTCGATCGCGGCAGCAATCCGATGCAGAGCAACGGCCGGCCGCTGGGCGCCGGCAACGAGGCGCCGCTGGCGGATGGCGACCGGCTCATCATCGGCAACTTCGAGCTGGCGGTGCAGCGGCTGGATTCGGGGGCGCCGGCAGCGCCGCCATCGGCCACGCCGACCATGTCGACCACGTCCATCACGCCGATGGCCCCGCCATCACCTTCCGGGCTCGGGGCCGACGACGATCCCTTCGCCGATCTGCTGGCCGGGCTCGGCGGACCCGCCGCATCGCCGGCCACACCGGCGCCGGCATCGACGCACGTTGCAGCGGCCGCGGCGTCCGCCGTGCCGTTCCCCGCGCCGGCCAGCGCGTCGGCCCTGGACGCAGACTGGTTCGCCGACCCGCTCGGCACCGCGGCACCGGCCGCTGCCCAAGGCATCGCGGACCCTTTTGCGGATCTGCTCGGTGGGCCGTCGCCCGCTGCGTCGCCGGACGACTTCGCCGGTATCGGCCTGCCGCCGTCCACGCCTGGCAGCGCGGGCATCGATGGCCTGTTCGGCGGCATGGGCGGACTCGGCGATTTCGGTGCCGATCCGCTCGCGCTGTCGCCGCTGGCCGATCCGCTGCGGCAGCCCAACACCGCCGGTTCGGCCGATCCGCTTGCCGCGTTCGGCAGTCCGCCGCCCGCGACCGCGGCATCGCGCAGCGACCATCTGCCGATGGGGCAGTTCGGTTATGTGCCGCCGGTGGCTGTGGCAGCCGCAGCGCCGTTGGCAGCACCGGCATCGTCGCCGGCGCCTGCACCGGTACCCGTCCCGCGCGCATCGCCACCGGCGGCCCCGCCGACTGGCAGCGACGCCTTGCTCGCCGCCTTCCTGCGCGGCCTCGGCGGCACGCATCAGCCGCCCGAGGCGCTCACGCCCGAACTGATGGAGCGTGTCGGCGCGATGCTGCGCAGCGCGACCGAAGGCACGCTGCAACTGCTGCTCACGCGCCAGGAGTTCAAGCGCGAGGTGCGTGCCGAGGTCACGATGATCGCGTCGCAGGCCAACAACCCGCTCAAGTTCTCGCCGACCGTGGAGGTCGCGCTCGCGCATCTGCTCGGCCCCGGCGTGCGCGGCTTCATGCCCGCCGAGGCCGCGATGCGCGACGCCTACGACGACCTGCGTGCGCATCAGTTCGGCGTGATGGTCGGGTTGCGTGCGGCGCTGGCGCACGTCATCGCGCGCTTCGAGCCGTCCGAGCTGGAGAAGAAGATCGCGGCGCGCTCCGCGCTCGACAGCCTGTTCGCCGCCAACCGCAAGGCCAAGCTCTGGGACCAGTTCGTGGCGCTGTACGCGGGCATCGCGACCGAGGCGGAGGACGACTTCCACAGCCTGTTCGGCAAGGCCTTCCTGCAGGCCTACGAGGAGCAGATGGCGCGTCTGAAATCGGGTGCGTCCGGCCCGTGAGAACAACGAGAAAGAAGGCACCGGTGGAAATCGAGATCGTCACGCTGTCCCGTCAGGGCGGCCGCAGCTACAACGAGGACGTCTAC
>JAZKDL010000526.1:0-5489 GCA_040387575.1 Pseudomonadota bacterium | reverse complement strand
GTGCACATCGGCTGCCCGGACGCCGACGCGGCGCTGCTGATGCTGCACCGCATGTCGCGCTACATCCCGCACTTCATCGCGCTGTCGGCGTCGTCGCCGTACGTGCAGGGGCAGGACACGCAGTTCGATTCGGCCCGGCTCAACTCGGTGTTCGCGTTCCCGCTGTCGGGCCGCGCGCCGTTCACGCTCTCGTGGCGCGAGTTCGAGGACTACTTCGCGAAGATGACGCGCACCGGCGTGGTCCGCAGCATGAAGGACTTCTACTGGGACATCCGGCCGAAGCCCGAGTTCGGCACGATCGAGATCCGCGTGTTCGACACGCCGCTCACGGTCGAGCGCGCGGCCGCGCTGGCCGGCTACGTGCAGTCGCTCGCGGCCTGGTTCCTGCAGGAGCAGCCCTTCATGCCGGCCGAGGACGACTACCTGGTCTACACCTACAACCGCTTCCAGGCCTGCCGCTTCGGGCTCGACGCGGTCTACGTCGATCCGGCCACCGGCCAGCACATGCCGCTGCGCGACCACATCCTGATGACCATGTCGCAGCTCGAATGGCACAGCGAGGCGATGAACGCCACGCGCTCCATCGCGCAGTTGCGCACCGACGTCGAGGCCGGCCAGAACGACGCGCGCTGGCTGCGCGAGAAGCAGGGCAAGGAAAAGCTTCTGGCCGAGGTCGTCCGGCAGGCTGCGCTGCGATTCCGTGGAGAAATATGACAACCCCCCGGCTTGCCACTTCGTGTGCATCGCCACCCCCCGAGGGTGAGGCGCGGTCCGCCTTGGGGCGGCCCGGCGGCGACCGCTCGATGACCGGCGAATTCGACCTGATCCGCCGCTACTTCCAGCGCCCGGCCAAGCGTTCACCGCTCGGCATCGGCGACGACTGCGCACTGCTCGCGCCGGCGCCCGGCATGCAGCTGGCCGTGTCATCGGACATGCTGGTCGAGGGCCGGCACTTTCTGTCGACGGTCGATCCGGCGCGGCTCGGCCACAAGTCGCTCGCGGTCAACCTGAGCGACCTCGCGGCCTGCGGCGCGAAGCCGCTGGCCTTCACGCTCGCGCTGGCGCTGCCGACGGTCGACGAAGGCTGGCTCGACGGCTTCTCGCGCGGACTGTTCGCGCTGGCCGACGCGCACGGCTGCGAGCTGGTCGGCGGCGACACCACGCGCGGCCCGCTCAACATCTGCATCACCGTGTTCGGCGAGGTGCCGGCCGGCGCCGCGCTGCTGCGCTCGGGTGCGCGGGCCGGCGACGAACTCTGGGTCAGCGGCACGCTGGGCGATGCGCGCATGGCGCTCGAAGTGTTCCGCGGCGCGCTGTCGCTGCCGGCGCCGCTGTTCGAGATCGCGCGCACACGCATGGAACAGCCGACGCCGCGCGTCGCGCTGGGCCTGGCGCTGCGCGGCATCGCGACCTCGGCGGTCGACGTGAGCGACGGCCTGCTCGGCGATCTTTCGCACATCCTGCGCGCGAGTGGCGTGGGCGCATGGGTCGACGCCGATGCGGCGGTCGGGCGGGTCGCCATTGCAAGCCATGCCGAGCGTCCCGCCGGTGGCTTCGACCCAGCGTTGCTGCGCACCTGCGCGCTCTCGGGCGGCGACGATTACGAGCTGGTCTTCACCGCGCCGGCCGACGCCAATGCGGCCGTGCTGCAGGCGGGACGCGACGCTGGCACCGCCGTGACGCGCATCGGCCGCATCGAGGCCGAACCCGGCCTGCGCATCGTCGATGCGGCGGGCGCGCCGGTCGGCCAGCAGTTCGCCTCCTTCGACCATTTCGCCTGAACGATCGATCCCACTGATCCCACTGATCGCACCACCCGCCAACGCCTTCGACCGCCTCGATGTCCGCAACCTCCGTGACCCCAGTGACCACGCCCATTTCCGCTCCCCTTCCCGCCGTGCTGCGCCCGACGATGCGCTTCATGCTCTCCCACCCCGCGCACATCATTGCGCTGGGCTTCGGCTCGGGCCTGCCGCGCATCGCGCCGGGCACGGTCGGCACGCTCTGGGCGTGGGTCGCGTTCCTGGTGCTGCAGCTGTGGTTCACGCCGGCGACGATCGGCTGGATCATTCTGGCGTCGCTGCCGGTCGGCTGGTGGGCCTGCACGGTGACCGCGCGCCACATGAACGTGGCCGACCCCGGCGCCATCGTGTGGGACGAGGTCGTGGCCTTCTGGATCATCCTGTGGCTGGTCACGCCGGCCGGCCTGCTGGGCCAGACGATCGCCTTCGCGCTGTTCCGCTTCTTCGACGCCGCCAAGCCCGGCCCGGTGGCCTGGGCCGACGGCCTGTTCAAGCAGCGCGACGCGGTGCCGGGCCAGATGCGCTGGACGGCAGCCGGCTTCGGCATCATCTTCGACGACCTGGTCGCCGCCTTCTGTACGCTGCTGGTGATCGCGCTCTGGCGCGCATGGTGACCCCATGAACGACGCACTGCCTTCCATCGACATCGACGTGCCTTCGCTGACGCTGAAGCTGGCCGCGCTGCTGCAGCAGAAGCACTGGATGATGGCCACCGCCGAGAGCTGCACCGGCGGGCTGATCGCCGGCGCCTGCACCGACCTGGCCGGTTCCAGCGCCTGGTTCGAGCGCGGCTTCGTCACCTATTCCAATGAGGCCAAGACCGAGCTGATCGGCGTCGACGCGGCGCTGATCGCGGCGCACGGCGCGGTCAGCGAACCGGTCGCGCGTGCGATGGCCGCGGGCGCCATCGCGCATTCGCGCGCGCAGGTGTCGGTGGCGGTAACCGGCGTCGCGGGCCCGACCGGCGGATCGGCCGAGAAGCCGGTCGGCACGGTCTGGTTCGGCTGGTCGGTCGACGGTCAATTGCGCACCGAGCGCCGCCGCTTCGATGGCGACCGCGCGGCCGTGCGGGCCGCCACCGTGCAGCACGCGCTGAACACGCTCGTCCTCCTTCTCCAACCCTGAAAGCCGCGCCATGAATTCCAACGAACAGACGATCCGCCGCTTCTACGACGCCTTCGCCAAGCTCGATGCCGCCACCATGGCCGCCTGCTACGCGCCTGACGCAAAGTTCGACGACGAGGTCTTCTCGCTGCGCGGCGCGCGCGAGATCGGCGGCATGTGGACCATGCTCTGCACCGCGACCCAGGCCAAGGGCGCCGACGTCTGGAAGCTGACCTACCGCGACGTGCAGGCCGACGCGAGCAAGGGCCAGGCGCACTGGGACGCGCACTACCGCTTCAGCGCCACCGGCCGCCTGGTCGACAACGCGATCGACGCGCGCTTCACCTTCACGCCGGACGGCCTGATCCAGACGCACCGCGACAGCTTCGGCTTCTGGACCTGGGCACGCCAGGCGCTGGGCGTTCCCGGCCTGCTGCTGGGCTGGTCGCCGAGCCTGCGGCGCCAGGTGCGCAGCACCGCGGCGCGCAACCTTGCCGCCTACCTCGCACGCAAACCCTGAATCTCCAACCGACGACATACGCCATGGCCGACATCACCATCACCCAGAACACCGAGAAGCACCGCTACGAAGCCACCATCGGCGGCGAGCTCGCGGGCTACTGCGAATACAACCTGCTGACCGACGCGATCATGTTCACCCACACCGAGGTGCTCGAAGCCTTCGAAGGCCAGGGCGTGGGCTCGGCCATCGCGCGGCATGTGCTCGACGCGGCGCGCAGCGCGGGCCAGCACGTGATTCCGGTCTGCCAGTTCATCGCCGGCTACATCCGCAAGCACCGCGACTACGCCGACCTGGTGCGGGCCGACGTGCAGCGCGCCTTCAAGATCTGAGCGTGCCTCCGGCAGCCCGCAGCGCGCGATAGAGCGCCCGGAAGCGCCCGTGCCTTGCGCGGTGCGCGGGCGCTTTCGACGTGTCGGGCACGAAGCGCGCACGCACAGGTGGCCGGGTGCAGACCGCATCGACCGCGCCGCCGTCCGACAGCCACGCCAGCCGCGCCGCACCGAGCGCGCCGCCGGCCTCGCCGCCCTCGCCCAGCGCCAGCGGCACCTCGAGCACATCGGCCAGCAACTGCGCCCACCAGGCGCTGCGCGCACCGCCGCCGACCAGCGCGAGATCGCCCTGCGGCGGCGTCAGCGTGTCGAGCCCGTCGCGCAGGCCGAAGCTCACGCCCTCGACCACCGCATAGGCGATGTCGGCCGGCCCGTGCGCCTGCGTGAGCCCGAACAGCGTGCCGGTCGCGTTGGCGTCGTTGTGCGGCGAGCGCTCGCCCGACAGGTAGGGCAAGAACAGCGGCGCCGCGGCGCGCGCTTCGGCCGTCAGCGTGGCCGCCGCGGCCAGCAGCGCGGGCTCGTCCGCAAAGCCGAAGCTGCGCACGGCCCAGCTCACCGCGCTGGCCGCCGACAGCATCACCGACATCTGGTGCCAGCGGCCCGGCAGCGCATGGCAGAACGCGTGCACCGCCTGCGCCGGGTTCGGCGCGAAGGCCGCACCGCAGACGAAGATCACGCCCGAGGTGCCGAGCGACACGAAGCCCTGGCCGGCCTCGACCAGCCCCATGCCGACCGCGCTCGCGGCGTTGTCGCCCGCGCCGCCGGCGATGCGCACGTTCGATGTGCCAGAAGTGCCTGCTGCATCCACGGCGTCCGTGCCCAGCCCCCAACGCTGCGCCAGCGCGGGCTCGAGCGTGGCCGAGACCTCGCTGCCCTCCACCAGCCGCGGCATGTGATCGCGCGTGAGCCCGGTCGCGGCCAGCAGCTCGTCGGACCAGTCGCGCGCGCCCACGTCGAGCCACAGCGTGCCGGCCGCGTCGGACATTTCGCTGACCGCCTCGCCGCTGAGCATGAAGCGCAGCCAGTCCTTCGGCAGCAGCACGCGGCGCACCTGCGCAAACAGCGCGGGCTCCTGCGCGCGCACCCAGAGCAGCTTGGGCGCGGTGAAGCCCGGCATCGCGAGATTGCCGGCGATCTCGGCCAGCCGCGGCACGGCGGCCGTGAGCGCGGCGCATTCGGCGGCGCTGCGGCCGTCGTTCCAGAGGATGGCCGGTCGCAGCACCGCACCCTGCGCGTCGAGCAGCACGGCGCCGTGCATCTGGCCCGACAGGCCGATCGCGCGCACCGCCGCGAGCGCCTTCGGATGCGCCGCGCGCAGTTGCAGCATCAGCGCTTCCAGCGCATCCCACCACTGCGCCGGCGACTGCTCCGACCACAGCGGCTGCGGCCGGCTCACCGTGAGCGGCACGCGCGCCACGCCGACGATTCGGTGCTCGCCGTCGAGCAGCAGGCCTTTCAGTTCGGAGGTGCCGAGGTCGAGTCCGAGGTACATGCGTTGGAACGGTTGGATGCGTTGTGGGAGCTCAATGGGCGCCGAGGAAGCGAGAGTCCGTTTGACGACGGAATTCGCTGGGCGTCATGCCCTTGATCTCCAGGAAGCGGCGGTTGAAGTTCGCGACGTTGTTGAAGCCGACCTGGTAGCAGATGTCGGTCACCAAATGGTCGGTCTGCATCAGCAGATGGCAGGCGTTGTTGATGCGCACGCGGTTCACGAAGTCGGTGAAGCTGTTG
>JAZKDL010000525.1:0-2036 GCA_040387575.1 Pseudomonadota bacterium | reverse complement strand
GGCCCTTGAACTGCACCGGCGCGCCCTGGAACAGGCGGAACTTGTACTTGCCCGACAGCTTGCCGAACGCGATGACCGAGCCGCTGAAGGTGATCGCGCCGATGGCCGCGCCCAGGAACAGCTCGAGCCGGTTGCCGCCCGGGATCGGCTCGCGCAGCAGGCCGCGCACGACGGCCGTGCCGTTGGTCACCAGCAGGTCCTGCGGCACGGCGGTGATGCCGAAGGCCCAGGGCTCCGCGACGGCGGCGATGGCGATGAAGACCGCAGCCAGACCGATCATGCTGTGCATGAAGGCGACCAGCTCGGGCATCTTGGTCATCTCGACCTTGTTCGCCATGAAGGCGCCGATGCCGCCGCCCACCACCAGCGCGCCGAGTACCCAGCCCAGGCCGCCGGCGAAGTCGACGCGCAATGCCTGCGCCTGCCCGTGGATCAGCGCGATCGTGGTCAGCACGGCGATCGCCATGCCGCTCATGCCGAACACGTTGCCGCGGATCGAGGTGGTCGGGTGGCTCAGGCCCTTCAGGGCCTGGATGAAGCAGACGCTGGCGACCAGGTACAGCAGCGTGACGAGGTTCATGCTCACTTGGCGGCTCCCTCGGTGCTGGAAGCTGTGGAAGCAACAGGCGCCTTGCGCTCCTTCTTCCTGAACATTTCCAGCATGCGCCGGGTGACCAGGAAGCCGCCGAAGACGTTGACCGCGGCCAGCGCCACGGCGAGCACGCCCATGGTCTTGCCCAGCGAGGTGGTGGTGAGCGCGGCGGCCAGCATGGCGCCGACGATGACGATCGCCGAGATCGCGTTGGTCACGGCCATCAGCGGCGTGTGCAATGCGGGCGTGACGGTCCAGACCACGTGGTAACCGACGTAGATGGCCAGCACGAAGATGATCAGGTTGATGACGGTGTGGCTGACGATTTCCATGGCGTTGTGCTCCTCGCTCCTGCGTTGTCGTTCTTCTGCGTTGTCGTGCTTCTTACTTGCGCGTGACCTGCCCGTCCTGCGCCATGCGGCAGGCGGCGACGATGTCGTCCTCCAGGTCGATCTTCAGTCCGGCATCCTTCGGCAGGATCAGCTTGAGGAAGTCGAGCACGTTGCGTGCGTACAGCGCCGACGCATCGGCCGCCACCCGCGCGGCGAGATTGGTCTCGCCGACGATCGTCACGCCGTGCTTCACCACGGTCCGGTCGGGCTCCGACAGCGGGCAGTTGCCCCCGGTCATGCCGCCATTGGCGTCCGCGCCCTTGCCGGCCGCGATGTCGACGATCACCGAGCCCGGCTTCATCGACCGGACCATGTCCTCGCTGATGAGCGTCGGCGCGGCACGGCCCGGGATGAGCGCGGTGCTGATGACAATGTCGGCCAGCGCCACGCGTTTGGCGACCTCGACCTGCTGGCGCGCCAGCCAGCTCGGCGGCATCGGCCTGGCATAGCCGCCGACGCCGACCGCAGCTTGCTTTTCCTCATCGGTGTCGTAGGACACCTCGATGAACTTGCCACCCAGCGATTCGACCTGCTCCTTGACGCTCGGACGCACGTCGCTCGCTTCGATGACCGCGCCCAGGCGTTTGGCGGTCGCGATGGCCTGCAGGCCCGCGACGCCGACGCCGAGCACGACCACGCGCGCAGCCTTCACGGTGCCGGCAGCGGTCATGAGCATCGGGAAGAAGCGCTGGTAGGTATCGGCCGCGATCATCACGGCCTTGTAACCGGCGATATTGGCCTGGGAGGAGAGCACGTCCATGCTCTGGGCGCGCGTGGTGCGCGGTGCGGCCTCCAGGGCGAAGGCGGTGAGGCCGGCGTCCGCCAGACGCTGCAGTCCGGCCGCGTCGAAGGGGTTCAGCATGCCGACGACCACGGTGCCGGGCTGCATCAACGCAGCTTCTGCGGCATCGGGGGCGCGCACCTTGAGAACCACCTGCGCACCGAAAGCGCCCGTGCGATCGGTGATCCGGGCACCAGCCGCTTCATAGGCCGCATCCGGCACGCTCGCCGCAACACCGGCGCCCGCCTGAATCTGGATCTCATGACCCTGC
>JAZKDL010000524.1:0-4760 GCA_040387575.1 Pseudomonadota bacterium | reverse complement strand
GCTTCGATGAATTCCACGTGGCGGACATCACTGACGCGATGATCCTTCATCGCTTACTCGCAGCGTTGTTCGACAACGGCGTGGGTTTCGTCACGACCTCGAATTTCAAGCCGGACGACCTGTATCCGGATGGACTGCACCGAGACCGCATCCTGCCGGCGATCGCGTTGCTGAACGAGCGACTCGAGGTTCTGAGCGTCGACAACGGGACGGACTACCGTCGCCGTACGCTCGAGCAGTTGCGTCGCTACCTCACGCCGAACGGGCCCGAGGCCGACCAGGAGATGGGCGTCGCGTTCGACCATCTGGCTGAGACGGCCGACGAAGATCCGGTGCTGCGGATCGAGCAGCGCGAGATCCGTGCACGCCGCAAAGCGGGTGGCGTCGTCTGGTTCGATTTCAGGACCTTGTGCGGCGGTCCGCGCTCACAGAACGACTACCTGGAAATAGCGACTCAGTTCCATACCGTGCTGCTGTCCGACGTTCCGGCGATGTCGGTGTCCCGTGCTTCGGAGGCGCGACGCTTTACCTGGCTGGTCGATGTTTTTTACGATCGACGCGTGAAACTCATCATGTCTGCAGAGGTCCAACCCGAGTCTTTGTACACGGAAGGTCCGCTGGCTCACGAGTTTCCCCGCACCGTGTCTCGTCTGAACGAGATGCAATCGGCGGAGTTTCTTGCGCTCGAACGGCGGGTCGTCGACACACGTCTCACATGAAGAAACACGTCTTTGTTTTACTGTCCATGTTGGCTGCGACCTCGGTGTGGGCGCAGTCTGCGGCGACGTCGGGCAAGCTCGACTTCGACGCGGAGCGTGCGCGCATTTCCGCCGAGCGCGCTGCGTTGGAGAGTCGGTCAAAGACGGAGCAGGCTGCCTGCTACCAGAAGTTTGCGGTGGAAGGGTGTCTGTCCGAGATTCGTCAACGCAACCGGAAGGTGACCGACGACCTGAAACGTCAGGAAGCAGCCATCAACGACATCCAGCGCAAGCAGCGAGGTGCGGCGCAATTGGATCGCTTGGACGAGAAGAATGCGGCACCGCGCTCGCAGGACCAGCCCGCGCAGCGCGAGGAGGCCATCAAGTCGCAGCAGGAGCGCGAACAGCGTGCCGCGGACCATGCCAAAAGCCGCGATGACGCGGCTGCGAAGGCGGCTGAGAACAGGCGAAATTTCGATAGCAAGCAGCGTGCGCATGCCGATGTTCAGGCCAGGGCGGCGCAGCGCGCGGCGGAAGCCGACCAGCAGCGAGCGTTGCACGAGCGCAAGTTGCAGAAGGCGGCGGAGCACGTGGCAGATCGTGAGAAGCGCAACGCTGAGCGGGCCAAACCGCGCTCCGCGCCTTTGCCGGCGCCCTGAGCGCCACAGGGCATCCCATCGGCTCGCCGCGCAGACAGTCGCGGCCAAGTCAAGGGTTGATCGAGTTCAGCCCGGTGTCAACGGCTGCAGAGGCTCGATCTTGAGAATCGCAAGCGACAGGTTGTCCCCCGCACCCCGGGCGCGTGTGCGTGCGGCCGCAACGAGCAACTCACTGGCCGTGCGCGGCGGTTCGTTCGCGATCAGTGTGCCCAGTTCTTCCGGCTTGAAGTGGTGCCAGAGGCCATCGCTGCAGGCCAGCAGCGCATCGCCTGGCATCAGTTGCTCGATGAAGTGCGCTTCGACCGGCGGTGGCGCCTCGGTCATTCCGAGGCAGCCAAGCAGAATGTTGCTTTGAGGATGACGCTCGGCTTCGTCCTCGGTGATCGCACCGCGATCGACCAGTGTCTGGACGTAGGAATGATCGCGCGTACGCCGGACCATCTGGCCATCCCGGAAGTGATAGATGCGTGAATCTCCCGCGTGAATCCATGCGCACTGACCTTGTGGATCCATCAGGAATGCGGCAATCGTGCTGTGCGGCTCCTGCTCGCTGGACACGGCTGTGAGCTTGATCACCGTGTGCGCTTCGTCGAGGATTCGACGCAGTGCATCGCCTGGTTTGTCGTGCCCCGGCCGATACCGGGCGAACAGTTGCTGCGCCGTCAGCAACACCTGGTCCGATGCCTTGCGCCCGCCGCTGCGTCCGCCCATGCCGTCGGCAACGACGCCAAGCACGCAGCCGGCGATGCGTGGATGGCTCATCAGCATGACCTGGTCCTGCTGATAGGGCCGATCGCCCTGGTGCAGGCCGGTGGCGGCGGAAAGCTTGAAGCCTCGGAGGGGAGTGTGCGTCTGGGCGTTCATGAAAGGCGGAAGCGAGGACGTATTATCGAATGGCACCGGTGCAGGCATCGCAGCCGTGCGGCCTCCTTTCTTGCCAATCCCGTCTTCCCGTTTGCTCATGTTCCTGTTCGTCGTCTCAAGCATCTTGCGGTGTTGTTCCCCGACGCATGCATTGCCGATCCCGACGCCGTATCGGGCTGTCGCTTCATGACACTCGAGCAGCAGGTACGCGACATATTCGCCGCAGGTGGCGTGCTTTCTCACGCGGCCGAACAGTTTCGCGAACGCGAGGGTCAGACCGACATGGCGTTGGCAGTCGCGCGGACGATCGAGAACGGCGGTGCTCTCGTCGTGGAGGCCGGTACAGGCGTTGGCAAGACCTTCTCCTATCTCGTGCCCGCATTGCTGAGCGGCGAGCGCGTGCTGCTGTCCACGGCAACCAAGACACTTCAGGACCAACTCTTCGGTCGCGATCTGCCGCGGCTGGTGAGCGCAATGGGACTGCCGGTTCGGACGGCGCTTCTCAAGGGTCGGAGCAGCTACTTGTGCCTGCATCGCCTCGGCCTGGCGCGCCAGGATCCGTCGTTGCCGGAGCGCGGTAGCGTGCGGACGCTGGCCAAGATCGAGCAATGGTCCCAGTCCACGCGCACCGGGGATCTTGCCGAATTGCCGGGGTTGGATGAGCGCTCGCCACTGATCCCTCTGGTGACGTCGACGCGCGAGAACTGTCTCGGCGCTCAGTGCCCGCAATTCAAGCCGTGCCACGTCAATCTTGCACGGCGAGAAGCGCTGGCGGCCGATGTGGTCGTCATCAATCACCATTTGTTCTTCGCGGATCTGGCGGTACGCGAGTCCGGCATGGCGGAGTTATTGCCGAGCGTTCGGGTGGTGGTGTTCGACGAGGCGCACCAGCTCAATGAGACCGGGGTGCAGTTTCTCGGCATCCAGTTCGGTACTGGGCAGGCGCTCGATTTCGCGCGCGATCTGTTGGCCGCCGGTCTGCAGCAGGCGCGTGGATTGGTCGATTGGACGCAGTTGGCGTCGACCGTCGAACGCGGCGCCCGGGAACTTCGCCTGGCGGTCGGCAAGCAGTGGCCTGGCGCCAAGCTGCGCTGGCCGCAAGTCGGTGAAGAATTGGTCGACGACGACGCATCTGCAACCCAGCAACGGACTGCACCGGAAGGTGTCCCGCTGCATGCCTGGCAGGCTGCGCTGGACGATCTGCAGCATGCGTTCGAGGAGGCCGCAACCGGCCTCGACATCGTCAGCGAGTTGTCCCCCGACTTTGTTCGATTGCACGAACGCGCCTTGCAGTTGGCGGAACGGGCCGCGCGCTTTGCACGACCGTGCATTTTGGGGTCGGTGCGCTGGGTTGATGTCGGAACGCAGCTGCGGCTTGTCGAGTCGCCACTCGATATCGCGGAAGCCGTGCGCACCCGTGTACTCAAGACCGGCTCCCAGGATCCGGAAGAAACTGGGCGGGCATGGGTCTTCACTTCCGCCACGCTCGGCGATGAACCCAGGCTGCGCTGGTTTACCGAGCCTTGCGGTCTGGAAGATGCCGAAGTGCTGCGTGTGCGCAGCCCTTTCGACTATGCGGCGCAGGCTGGGTTGTACGTGCCTCGCGTGTTCCCTAAGCCAAGCGACCCGGCGCACGGTGCGGCGGTGGCCCGGCTCGCCGCTCGGGGTGCCGCAGAATTGGGTGGCCGCACACTGGTGTTGACCACGACGCTGCGTGCATTGCGCGTGATAGGTGACGAGCTACGCAAGGCATTCGAGATGCTGCAGGCCGAACGGCGGCCGGATGTGCTGGTTCAGGGCGAACTGCCGAAGCGTGTGTTGATGGACCGGTTCCGGGAGGGCGCGAGCCTCGGTCGTTCCGGTTGTGTGCTTGTCGCGTCGGCGTCCTTCTGGGAAGGCTTCGATGCCCCGGGTGACGCTTTGCAGTTCGTCGTCATCGACAAGTTGCCGTTCCCGCCACCGAACGATCCGCTGGTCGAGGCGCGGTCGCAGCGGTTGGAGGCTCAAGGACGCAATGCCTTTGGAGAGTATTCGTTGCCCGAAGCGGCGGTTGCGTTGAAGCAGGGTGCTGGTCGACTGATCCGGCGGGAAACCGACAGCGGCGTACTTGCTATCTGCGATACACGCCTCGTCGCGATGGGGTACGGCAAGCGTCTGATTGCCGCATTGCCTCCAATGCGGCGACTGGACACAGACGCCGATTTCAGCGCCGCGATCGAATTGTTGAAAAGCTGACGATCAAGCTGGCCGCGCAGGCCGTGAAATCACCAGACCTTCCACCAAGGATCGTCCTTCGTCCGGAAGCCACGCGTGACGTATTCGCTTTGCGGGTAGTTCGCCGACAGCACGCGCCTGGTGTCGTCACGCAGGTCGTTGAGGCCCAGCGCGTCGTACGACTGCACCATGATGTACAGCGCTTCTTCCAGCGCCGGCACACCGCGGTAGTCGTTGAGGGCGATTTGCGCCCGGTTGATCGCCGCGAGATACGCGCCGCGCTGGTAGTAGTAGCGCGCCACGTGCACTTCGTACTGCGCCAGCG
>JAZKDL010000523.1:4239-11359 GCA_040387575.1 Pseudomonadota bacterium | reverse complement strand
ACCAGCGGCTCGACCAGCGCCGCGATGCCCAGCAGATAGCTGTCGTCGTACCAGCGGCCCGCCAGCTGCAGGCCGATCGGCAGGCCCAGCGCGCTGCGGCCGCAGGGCATCGACAGCGCCGGATGGCCGGTGAGGTTCATCGGGTACGTGTACGGATACCAGGCGCGGCGCACGGTGCCTGCCGGCTGGCCGGCGATCTCGATCTCGCCGCTGACGTCCATGTCGACCGGCAACGGCGGCGCCGACACGGTCGGCGACACCAGCACGTCGAAGCGCTCGAACAGCGCCTGCAGTTCGGTGAAGCAGCGGGTCTTGGCGAACGTCGCCTCGTGCAGCGCGACCGCGCCATGCGCGCGGCCCTTGCGCACCAGCTCGGCCAGCGTCGGGTCGAGCCGGTCGCCGAAGCGCTCCAGGTTGTCGCCGATGCGGGCCGCGAGCAAGGTCTGCAGCACCACGAGGAAGTGCTTCTCGAGCGAGACGAAATCGAGCTGCACCGTCTCGACGATCGCGCCTTCGCGCGCCATCGCATCGACCGCGGCGCGGGTGATCGCGGCCACCTCGGGGTCGACCGGGTTGCCCGCGGTCGGCAGCCACGCGACCTTCAGCCCGCGCAGCGACCGCGGCGCGGCACGCAGCGACATCGGGCCCGCGAGCCCGTACGGATCGCGCGGATGAAAACCCTTGATGGCATCGAACAGCAGCGTGGTGTCGGCCACGTCGCGCGCCATCGGGCCGGTGAAGGAGTTCGCGGAAAACAGGTCGGGCGCCTGCAGATGCGGCACCACGCCGAGCGTCGGCTTGAGCCCGACGATGCCGCAGCACGAAGCCGGTATGCGGATCGAGCCGCCGCCGTCCGTGCCCAGCGCGAGCGAGCCCTGGCCGGCCGCCACCGCCACGGCCGCGCCGCAACTCGACGCGCCCGGAATGAAGCGCGCGTCGACCGGGTTCAGCGTGCGGCCGAAGAGCGGCGCGGTCGGCACCGGCTTGTGGCCGAACTCCGGCGTCGTGGTCTTGCCGATCAGGATCGCGCCCGCGGCCTTGGCGCGCGCCACCGCCACCGCGTCTTCCTTCGGCACGAAGTTCTCGTAGATCGCCGAGCCCATCGTCGTGCGGACGCCAGCCGTCGCGGTCAGGTCCTTCACCGAATACGGGAGGCCATGCAGCGGCGGCAAGTCGCCGCCGGACATCACCTGCGCCTCTGCAACGCGCGCCGCATCGAGCGCCTGTTCGGCCGTCACGGTAATGAAGGCGTTGAGTTCGCGGCGCGCCTCGATGCGGTCGAGCGCGGACTGCACGGCCTCGACCGGCGAGACTTCCTTGCGGCGGATCAGCGCGGCCAGTTCGCGCGCGCTGTGGTTCATCAGGTCCATCGTGTTCTCCCGAAATTCGCGAGCTTGCAGAAAGCTCAGAGCATCCAGCGGCCGCCGTCGATCAGCAGCGTCTGGCCGGTGATGAAGCGGGCGTCGTCGCCCGCCAGGAAGTTGACGGCCGCCGCCACGTCCTCGGGCGAACCGATGAAGCCCGCGGGCGTGCCGGCCACGATGCGCGCGAGGACTTCGGGCTTGAGCGCGTCATGCGCCCGCGTGCGGATCGCGCCGGGGCAGACCACGTTGACGGTCACGCCGTGCGGCGCCAGCTCGCGCGCCAGCGATCGCGAGAAGCCGACCACGCCCATCTTGGCGGCCGCGTAATCGGCCAGGCCTGGGTCGCCGGCAAAGGCGGCGTCGGTGCTCATGTTGACGATCCGTCCGAAGCCGCGCTCGCGCATGCCGGGCGCGACTCGGCGCGAGGCGCGCATCGCCGTCAGCAGCGACACCTCGATCACGAAGCGCCAGGTCGACTCTTCCGATTCGATGAAGGGCGACGAACGCTCGCGGGCACTCTGGCCGACGTTGTTGAACAGCAGGTCGACCGGACCGAACTCGGCTTCGACGCGATCGAAGAAGGCGCCGACCACGGTTGCGTCGGTGCAGTCGCCGGACACCGCCAGGCAGCGCGCCGCCAGTTCGGGCTGCGCAGCGAGTTGCGCCAGCAGCGGCCCGCAGTCCAGGTCGAGCACCGCGACGCGTGCGCCGTTCGCGAGAAAGTTCAGCACTGACGCGGCGCCGATGCCCTGCCCGCCGCCGGTGACCACGGCCACCCGGTTGTCGAATTTCATGAAGGCCTCGCGTGGTGGTTCGTTGGATTCAGCGGACTCAGTGAACTCAGTGAAAGGTGCGCCCGCCGTCCACGGCGAGCGCCGTGCCGGTGACGTAGCTCGACGCAGCACTGCTGAGGTAGAGCACCGCCTCGGCGACCTCTTCCGGCTGGGCGATGCGGCGCAGCGCATAGCGCTGGCGGATCGCCTCCAGCGCAGCGGCCGGGTCGGGCGCGTTCTCGTAGCTGGTGCGAAAGAGCGGCGTGTCGATCGCTCCCGGGCAGACCGCATTCACGCGGATGCCGTCGGGCGCCGCCTCGATCGCCAGCGCCTTGCCGAACATGATCACGCCGGCCTTCGCTGCGCAGTACGCCGTGCGGTTCGGCAGCGGGCTGAGCCCTGCGCCCGACGACACGTTGACGATGGTGCCGCCGCCCGCGCTGCGCAGGTGCGGCAATGCGGCGCGGCACAACAACATCGGGCCGGTCAAATTGACGGCGAGCACGCGCGCCCAGTCGGCGTCCTGCATGTCTTCCAGCGGCGCGAGCAGGTCGATGCCCGCGGAATTCACGAGCGCGTCGATGCCGCCCAGACGTTCGGCCGCATCGGCTATCGCGCTGTTGACGGCATCGGCGTCGGCGACGTCGCAGTGCAGCGTGATGACGTTGTTGGCATCGCCATCGCCCAGACTGCGCGCGGCGGCAGCGAGCGCATCCGCGTCGCGGTCGAGCAGGCCGACACGCGCACCGCGCTGCAGCGCGAGCCGCGCCACCGCCAGGCCGATGCCGCTGGCACCGCCGCTGATCACGAAGCGCTGGCCGCCATGCGATGTGCTCACTGGCCGCCCTTTGGCTCGGCCGCCGCTTTCAGCCGCGGCCGCATGTCGTCGGAGATGCGGTCGCAGCGGTCGATCCAGACATTCGGATGCGCCAGCGCATGTTCGATCAGCCCTTCGAGCACCTTGATGCGCGACGGCTGTCCGATGATCTCGGGATGCATGCCGACCATCATCATCCGGTCCTCGGCATAGAGCACGTCGAACTCGCTCTTCCAGGCTTCCAGCACGGCCGACGGCGCCTGCAGCGTGCGGCCGGGCAGCACGATCGAGTACTGGAAGAAAGGCGCATCGTCGAGTACCCAGCGGAACGGCAACTCGACGATGTCGGTGCGCTGGCCGCCGATCTCCAGCAGGTACGGCGAGTCGTCGTCGAAGAAGTTCGACGAGTAGTCGAAGCCGGACTCCTTGATCAGGTCCAGCGTGATCGCACTGAACTCCGCCGCCGGCGAACGCCAGCCGCGCGGGCGGTTGCCGGTCAGCGAGGTCAGAACCTCCATGCCGCGGCGCATCTCCTCGCGCTCCTCTTCCGGCGAGAGATTGACGATCCAGCGATGGCTGTAGCTGTGGTGTGCCACCTCGTGGCCCTTGTCGATCACCTCGCGCACCAGGTCCGGATGCTTCTCCGCGACTTCGCCAGGGATGAAGAAGGTGGCCTTGATGTCGTAGCGGCCGAGCAATGCGAGCACGCGTGGCATGCCGACCTTCCAGCCATAGGCGCCCTGCGACATCAGGATCGGCCGTGCCGCGTTGGCCGGATCGCGACCGGTCCACATCGTCTCGGCATCGAGATCGAAGGTCAGCATGAGCGGGAAGCCTTTGCTCGTGGTGGGCATCGTGGAACTCCTTGGGAAAGCAGACGTGTCAGACGTGTTTGTGGAAACCGGTCCAGCGTTCGGCCAGCAGCAGCACGATGCCGGTGGCGACGATGAGCAGGGTCGATACGGCGGCGACGCTCGGGTCGACGCCCTGCTCGACCGACGTGAAGATCTTCACGGGCAGCGTGGTCTGGCTGGCCGACAGCAGGAACACCGAAACCGGCACGTTGTCGAGCGAGGTGATGAAGGCGAACAGCCCGCCCGCGACGAGCCCCGGCTTGACCAGCGGCAGCGTGATGAGGCGAAAGCTGGTGAAGCCATCGGCGCCCAGCACGCGCGATGCGTCCTCTAGCGATTCGTCGACCGCCGAGAGGCTCGACAGACAGGCGCGCACCACGTACGGCACGGTGATCACGACGTGCGCGAGCCACAGGCCGATCGAGTTGCCGCGCAGGCCGGTGAGCGTGTAGTACTGCAGCAGCGCCACGCCGAGCACGACCGACGGCAGGATCAGCGGCGCCATCATCAGCCCGGTGAGCGTGGCTGCGAACGGCACCATCCGGCGATGGATCGCATAGGCCGCGACCAGGCCGAGCACCAATGCCGCGGCGGTGGCGGCGGTCGCCAGCCAGAGGCTGGTCCAGGCGGCGCTCAGGTATTCCGAGTCGCGCAGCACGACCTCGAACCAGTGCAGCGTGAGGCCCTTGGGCGGGATCGTCAGGTAGGCGGTCTTGCTGAAGGCGGCGAGCACCACCACCAGCACCGGAATCTGCAGGAAGGCGATCACCGCGAAAGCGGCGACGCCGAGGAAGCCGAAGCGTTGGCCGGGCTCGTTCATAGCGAGCCGCTCCAGCGCTTGAGCAGCCGGCTCGACAGGCCGATGACCACCATCGTCAGCGCCGTGAGCGCAAAGGACATCGCCGCGCCGGCCGGCCAGTCGAGCGTCTGCAGGAAGTCGTCGTAGATCAGTGTCGCCATCACCTTGTAGGTCGGCCCGCCGAGCATGCGCGGCGTGACGAGTGCACTGATGGTCAGCACGAAGACCAGGATCGAACCCGACAGGATGCCCGGCGCGCTCATCGGCAGCGTGACCGACCAGAACACGCGCAGCCGGCTCGCGGCCAGCGTGTAGGCGGCCGATTGCACGTCCTTCGGAATCGCCTGGATCGCGGGCACCAGCATCAGCACCATGAAAGGCAGGAAGATGTGCGACATGCCGATCAGCAGGCCGAACAGATTGAACATCATGCGGATCGGCCGCTCGATCAGCCCGATGTCGATCAGCAGGTTGTTGACGAGCCCGCGGTTGGCGAGCAGCGCGATCCAGCCGAAGGAGCGCACCACCAGGTTCAGCAGCATCGGGAAGATCACGAGCATGGTCAGCGTGAGCCGCATCCTCGGCCCCGCGTGCGCGATGAAGTACGCGAGCGGATAGCCCAGCAGCAGGCAGATCGCAGTCACGCCGAAGCCCAGCACCAGCGTGCGCACGACGACTTCGCGGAAGTACTCGTCGGTCACGATGCTGGTGTAGTTGGCCAGCGTCCAGTTGGCGGAGATGCCGCTGCCCGGCACGTATTCGCGCAAGCTCAGCGGCGCCATCAGCAGCACGGGTGCGACGAAGGCGAACAGCAGCACCAGCAGCAGCGGCGACACCAGCAGGAAGCCGGGCAGCCGCTTGCGAGCGCCGCCGGTCATTCCGCAACCTCCGCCCTTCGGGCTGCGCTGCGAGCGCCTTCGGGCGGCCGGGCGGCGCTCATGCGGCTTCCTTGCGTGTCGCTGCGTTGACGTAGACATGCTGCGGATCGACCGCGAGCCGCACGACCGCGCCGACGTCCAGGCCCGCATGCGCGCCATTGGTCGGCGCCTCCGCGATCAGTTCGACGCCGCCGACCGTCACAACGTACTGCACGCGCGCACCGATGAAAGCCCGCAGCACGATCCGGCCGTCGAGCACGAAGCCGGCCGATTCGCCATCGGCGAGAAATCGGATGTCCTCCTGACGCAGCACGGCGTCGACCGTCGCCTGCTCGGCAAGACCGGCCACCGCACTGCCGCTGGCCGGCAGCCATGGACCGCCATCGACCTGCACGCCGCTGCGCAACAAGCGGCCCTTCAGGCGGTTCGGGCGGCCGATGAAGCTGGCGACGAAGCCTGTTGCAGGGCGGTGGTAGATCGCCTCCGGCGTGTCGAACTGCTGCACCACGCCGTGGGCCAGCACGCAGACGCGGTCGGACATCGACATCGCCTCGCCCTGGTCATGCGTGACGAAAAGCGTGGTGATGCCGACCTCGCGCTGCAGGCGCTTGAGTTCGATCTGCATCTCGTCGCGCAAGGAAGCGTCGAGATTCGACAGCGGCTCGTCGAACAGCAGGATGCTCGGCCGCGGCGCGATCGAACGGGCGACGGCCACGCGCTGCTGCTGGCCGCCCGACAGTTGGCGCGGCATGCGGTCGCCCAACCCGCCGAGCCGAACGCTGTCCAGCGACTGGTCGACGCGGCGCTTCAGGTCACTCCCATCGATGCCCTGGCGCCGCAGCCCGAAGGCCACGTTCTCGAACACCGTCATGTGCGGGAACAGCGCATACGACTGGAACACCAGGCCGATGTTCCGCTTGTTGGTCGGCAGCCGCGTGACGTCGCGGCCGTCGATCAGGATGCGACCGCCGGTCGGCTCGATCAGGCCCGCGACCATGCGCAGCACGGTGGTCTTGCCGCAGCCCGAAGGGCCGAGCAGCGAGATGAATTCACCGTCGGCGACGGACAGCGATACCGAGGACGCCGCCGTGTGTTCGGCGTAGCGCTTCTCGAGCCGATCGAGCGTGAGTGCGGGCATGGCGCGGCGTCTTGCGGTGCGCGATCAGCGGGCGACTTCGCGCTGCCAGCGCTTGGTCCAGTCGGGCATCGAGCGGGCCACGACCTCGGGGTCGGGCAGCCACATGTTGTCGAAGGTCTCCTTGTACGGAACGATCTTCGCGGCCTTGTCGCTCAGCTTGACCTGCGTGTTGACCGGACCCGCGTACTTGCGTTCGGCAAAGCAGGTCTGGCCTTCGCGCGACAGCACTTCGTCGATGTACTTCGCAGCCAGCGCCGGCGACTTGCCGCCCTTCGGAATCACCAGCGCGGGCAGGATGCCGACCGCGCCTTCCTTCGGATACACGATGCCCAGCGGCAGGCCCTTGTCGATCGCCGAGCCGGCGCGGTCCGGGTACCAGACCGCGACCGAGATCTCCTGGCGCTCGAACAGCGACACGATCTGGTCGGCCTGCGTGTACAGCGTCACCGAGTTCTTGGCGAGTGGCTTGACGGCCTCGAAGCCCGCGTCCATGTTCG
>JAZKDL010000523.1:0-4139 GCA_040387575.1 Pseudomonadota bacterium | reverse complement strand
TCGAAGTCCGACTTGCCGCCGGTCGCGCGGATCGCCGCCGCGAACTGCGACGAGCTGCCGAGTTTCAACGACACCTTGGCGCCCGTCTTCTTCTCGAAGGATGCGATGTGGCAGGTCTTGGAATCGTCGGCGAAAGAGCCGCCGAAGATGCCGACGACCAGCTCTTCGGCCTGGGCTGCGCAGGACAAGGCGGCGGCAACGAAGCCGGCCGCGATGCAACGTGAAAACCTGTGGTTCATGGGGACTCCGAATGAGGACAAGGCACTGACACAAAGGGCTGCGACCGAGGCCGCCGGACCAGGCCCGGCGCAATCGTCGAAGGCACTTTATCTTTCACAAAAGATAAATGCAAGGCATTTAAGATGCGTCTGTGAAATCGGGTGGCACCCGCGCCGCGCGATCACCGTCCACAGCGGTCGGCCGTGACCCGCGCCACTGAAAATCAACGAAAGGCAGGCATCCATGAAGCGTGAGACCGCACCCCTGAACCCGGCCGGCCTGGACGACGACCTCGTCGGGCGCGGCATCCGCCAATGGCGCAGCGAACGGCCCGACATCGACAGCAGCGGCAAGGCGGTGGTGGGCCGGTTGCTGCGGCTCGAAGGCGTGATCCTGCAGTCGATCAACACCGTGCTGCAGCCCTTCGGGCTCAAGTACCAGGAGTACGCAGTGCTCGCGACGCTGCGTGTGGCCGGCACGCCGTATCGGTTGTCGCCATCACGTCTGCAATCGACGCTGCTGTTCACGTCGGGCGGCCTGTCGAACCTGCTGAAGCGGCTCGAACAACAGGGACTGGTGCGGCGCTCGACCGACCCGAAGGATGGCCGCGGCGTGCTGGTCAAGCTCACGGCCAAGGGCCTGCGCCTGGCCGAGGACGCGATGCCCGCACACGCCGCCGCCGAGCTTCACCTGCTGCGCATGTTCGATGACGCGCAGCGCGAGCAACTGGCCGGACTGCTCAGCACGATGATGGTGGGCAACGTGCCCGAGCTGGGTCCAGAGCCCGGCTGAACGGGCGCGATCTCTCGGCCTGCTGCGACTACTGCCAGGACCAGGCGGCCAGGTCCGTCGCGAACAGCGGGATCTCCTTCCACATGCCCTTGAGCCGCTTGTTGGAGATGCTGATCCATTGCGGCTGGAACAGGAAACCGGCGGCCGCGTCGGTCGCGAGCATGCGCTGCGCATCGCCCAGCAGACGGGCCCGGTCGGCCTCGCGCGGCGCGTCGGTGATCTGCTTGTAGAGCGTGTCGAAGGCGGCCGACTTGTAGCCGATGTAGTAGTTGTCTTCCGTGTACTTCACGAGGTCGAAAGGCTCGACGTGCGACACGATGGTCAGGTCGTAATTGTGCGGACCGCCGAACACCGACGAGAGCCATTGCGCCCACTCGAGGTTCTCGATCTTCGCAACGATGCCGATCTTCGCGAGCTGCGCAGCGAGCACCTCGCCGCCCTGCCGCGCGTAAGGCGGCGGCGGCAGCTTGAGGCTCACTTCGAGCGGCGTCTTCACGCCCGCCTCGGCCAGCAGCGCCTTGGCCTTCTCGATGTCGAACGGGTTGATGCCGGTGGTGTCGACGAAGCCCAGCGAGCCCGGCGTGTAGAAGCTGCCGATCGGCGTGCCGAAGCCGTCGACCGCGCCTTCGACCATCGCCTTGCGGTCGATCGCCGCGAGGATCGCGCGGCGCACGCGCACGTCGTCGAAGGGCTTCTTCCGGTTGTTGATGCCGACGATGGTCTTGGCCTTGGAGCCGCCGACCAGCACCGCGAAGCGCGGGTCCGACTTGAACTGCGACATGCTGCGGCCGGCATACACCTTGGGGAAAGCGTCGACGTCGCCCGACAGCAGCGCGGCAACCTGCGAGGCCGGCTCGCTGATGAAGCGGATCGTGACCTTGCCCATGTGGATGGCCGACGCATGGCGGTACTCGGGCCACTTGTTGAGGACGAGCGACGAGCCCTTGGTCCAGGCGCCCAGCACATACGGCCCGGTGCCGACCGGCTTGGTCGCATTGGTCGGCGCGCTCCTGGGTTCGACGATCGACGATGGCGCCTGACCCA
Source organism: Pseudomonadota bacterium (assembly GCA_040387575.1). Classification (GTDB taxonomy): domain Bacteria; phylum Pseudomonadota; class Gammaproteobacteria; order Burkholderiales; family Burkholderiaceae_C; genus Variovorax. The sequence continues at coordinate 2,084 of JAZKDL010000523.1, read as the reverse complement.
GCAGGAAGGGCAGGTTGGGTTCGGGGTTCTTCATGCCGATGACCACCGTGTCCGCATCGGTCACGCCGACCAGCGCCATGCTCTGGAACAGGCTCTTGTCCTTGTTGGTCGAGGTGGCCGCTGCCGCGCGTTCGAACGAGAACTTCACCGCCTGCGCGTTGAACGGTTCGCCGTTCTGGAACTTCACGCCCTTGCGCAGCTTGAAGGTGTAGGTCTTCAGGTCGGGCGCGACCTCCCAGCTTTCCGCGAGCAGCGGCGCGACGGTGCCGTCCTCGCGGATCTTCGTGAGCGTCTCGTAGATGTTGTAGAGCGTCACTTCCGAGATGGCTGCCGCAGCGCCCGTGGTCGGGTCGAGCCCTGGCGGTTCGAGGGTCATGCCCATGACGACGCTGTCCTTCTTCCCTTGCGCCAGGCTGGCCAAGGGCGCGATGCCGAGCGCGACGACGGCCGCGAACACCATGAACTTCTTCAACATGCGAACACTCCTGATTGGAAATATCTTTTCCGCAAGATATGTGCCAAGCATCATGCTACGGTGCGCCATGTGCGGCACGCTTCATGCAGCCATGCGCCTCATTGCTGGAACCCCGACCCATGAACGAAGAACTGTGTTTTCTCCCTGCATCCGACCTGCGCCTGCGCATCGCGCGCAAGGCGCTGTCGCCGGTCGAGCTCATGCAGGCCGTGCTCGCACGCGCGGAACGCCTGCAGCCCGAACTCAACTGCTTCATCACGCTGTGCGGCGAGTCCGCCATGGCCAGCGCCCGCCAGGCCGAGCAGGACGTGATGGCCGGCCGGCCGCTCGGCCTGCTGCACGGCATTCCGTTCACCGTGAAGGACATCGTCAACACGCGGGGCGTCACGACCACCTTCGGCTCGGCGACGCACCGCGACAACGTGCCCGATGAAGATGCGGTGGCGGTCACGCGGCTGAAGGCGCAGGGGGCGATCCTGCTGGGCAAGACCACGACGCCCGAGTTCGGCTCCAAGTGCCTGACCGACTCGCCGCTGTTCGGCCGCACGCGCAACGCCTGGCGCGCCGATCGCACGAGCGGCGGCTCCAGCGGCGGTGCGGCCGTCGCCGTGGCCTCGGGCATCGCGCCGCTGGCCATCGCGACGGACGGCGGCGGCTCCACGCGCATTCCGGCGGCATGCAACGGCGTGGTCGGCCTAAAGCAGAGCAACGGCGTGATCCCGCACAGTCAGGCGCAGGACATGTTCGGCAACCAGACCTACGTGACGCCGATGACGCGCACGGTCGCCGACACCGCGCTGATGATGCAGGCGATGGCCGGCGAGGCGGCATGCGATCCGTGGTCGATCGGTCTGCCGACAGCGGACTTCATCGGCGGCAGCGCGGCCACCGGCGACCTGCGCGGCAAGCGCGTGCTGTACTGCCTCGCACCGCCCGGACGTCCGGTCGCCGCCGAGGTCGCGACCGCCTTCCGCGCGGGGCTGGACAAGCTGGCCGCGCTCGGCGCAGAGCTGGAGGAAATGCCTGGCGACGGCTTCGACGTGGAACCGATCTGGCGCGCCATCAACCACACCGTGTGGCGCACCCGTTTCGCCCCGCTCGCCGCGGCGCACGGCGACCTCCTCAGCACCGCCTTCCTGAAGCAGTTGGCGCTGGCCGAGAACGTGAGCGGCGTCGACTACCAGCAGGCGATGTTCGGCCGCACCGCGTTGTTCCATCGCGTGCAGGCGTTGTTCGAACGCGCCGACCTGCTGGTCATGCCGACGCTGTCACGCACCGCATTGCCGATCGACCAGGACCTGTTCGGCACCATCGACATCGACGGTCGCGTGCTCGACGGCGTGCGCGCCAACTGGTTCCCTTGGACCATGCCCTTCAACATGACCGGCCACCCGGCGGTGAGCATGCCCTGCGGCTTCGACGGCGATGGACTGCCGATCGGCATCCAGCTGGTCGGGCGATTCCGTGGCGACGTCGAGCTGCTGCGCGCTGCAGCGCTGTTCGAGTCCGCCAGCGACCTGCTCGCGCACTGGCCCGACTGAAGCCTCCGCGCGATCAACCGGCGCGCGGCGGCGCCGTGTCGTCCTCGTACCAGCGGCCCTTGCTCAGC
>JAZKDL010000522.1:3165-10956 GCA_040387575.1 Pseudomonadota bacterium | reverse complement strand
GCCGGCGCAGCGGGTCGCCTGGCCCACACCGCGTACCGGGCGCGCCCCACCAACGTCAACAGCCTCACCGCATACCGGGCCCGTCCCACCAACGACCAGCGCCCGACGTCAACCGTCAACCGAACGACGCGCCTCAGGAAACGGCCGACAACTCCCCCGCCCGCACCGTCGTCAGCGCAAACGGCGGCAGCCCCTGCAGCAGCCGCTGTCCGTAGGAAGTCCGCACCAGCCGCCGGTCATAGCAATGCACGCTCGCCCGGTCGTCTTCCGTGCGGATCGCGCGCCCGACCCACTGCGCGAGTCGAATCGCAGTGGCCGGCACGACCAGCTCGACGAAGGGGTCACGCCCCACGCTGCGCAGCCATTCGGCGCGCGCCTCGCCCACAGGATCGTCCGGCGGCGCAAACGGCAGCTTGGTGATGAAGACGGACTCGCAGAGCCGGCCCGGCAGGTCGAGCCCTTCGCCGAAGGACTGCATGCCGAAGATGATCGACGGAACGCCATCGGCGACGCGAGCGCGGTGCGTCGCCATCAGCTGCTGGCGCGGCAACGCGGTCTGCACCAGAACGCGCGGGCGCAGCGCATCGGGCAGCGCGAGCACCGCCAGCCGCATTTGCTCGCGCGACGTGAACAGCACCAGCGCGCCGTGCCGCACGCTCGCCAGGTCACGCACCAGCGCCTGCACCATCTCTGCCACGTAGGCCGCGGCGTCGCGCGGATCGGCATGGGTTTCGTTGGCCAGCAGGCGGCCCTGCGTGGCGTAGTCGAACGGGCTCGGTACCTCCAGCGTGGTCGCGGCGCCGGCCTCGTGCAGCGCGTGCAGGCCGGACTCGCGCAGGAAGAAATCGAAACGGCCGCAACTGGTCAGCGTGGCCGACGTCAGCACCGCACCGCGCACCTTGTTCCACAGGTTGTGGCGCAACGTCGCGCCCGGCAGCAGCGGGCTCGCGTGGGCCTGCAGCGACGGCGTGTCGCCCTCCATGTCCAGCGTGAACCACTTGGCGGCGGGCACGGCGTCCGGGTCGGCGCCGCGCAGCATCAGCTGGGCGGTGTCCAGCATCTGCTCGAGCCGCGGCGCCAGCGCGCCGAGCTGCGCATACATCGACGACAGCCGGCGCGCCTGGCCCGGGTTGTCGCGCAGTTCCGCGCGCAGGGCCTTGGCGATGGTGCGCAGCGCTTCCAGAAAACCGTTGGCATGGTGCGCGATCTGGCCGATCGGCCCGTCCAGCGCTTCCGGCAGCGCGCCGCGCGGCAGCCGCGCCCGCGCAGGGCCGCGGCCGGGCGGGCCGCCGAGATCGGCGCGCAGCGTGTCGCCGTACAGGTCCATCACCAGGCGCTCGGTGTCCTGCAACGCCTGGCGCATTCGCGCGGCATGCGTCGGGATGTCGGCGACCTCGGTCACTTCCAGCCGCACACCGACGCGCACCGCGCGCTGCGCCAGGCGCTCGACCCAGCCGTGCCGGCCGAGGTCCATGCGACAGGCGAACTGCGCCAACGCCGTCGCCGGCAGGTGATGCGCCTCGTCGAGCACCAGCAGGCAGTTGTCCAGCTCGGGCAATAGCCGGTTGCCGAGCGACGACAACAGCAGGTCGTGATTCACCACGATGACCTGCGCGCCGACCAGTGTCTTGCGCCGCTCGTAGTACGTGCAGCCGTTGAAGGACGGGCAATGCTTGCCGGTACACGAGGCCGCATCGGCGGCCATCGACGACCAGACTTCGGGCGCCGGCGGGTTGTCGAGCGTGTCGCGGTCGCCGTCCCACGCACCACGTGCCAGCGCCTGCGCGATGCCCGTGTAGAACTGCAGGCGCGCAGCCACCTCGTGCTGCGGCCGCGCGGCGCGGGCCGCGGATTCTTCTTCGGCGAACAGATCGCCCTCGATGTCCTCGTCGTCGTCCTCCGCCTCTTCGGCCATGCCGGTGAGACGGCTGAGCTTCAACTGGCAGACATAGCGCCCGCGGCCTTTGGCGAGTGCGAAGCGGAAGGGTTGCGGCATCAGCGCGGCGAGTGCGGGCAGGTCCTTGTCGACCAGTTGCTCCTGCAGCGCCACGGTCGCAGTGGAGATCACGACGCGTGTGTTGCGTGCCAGCGCCAGCGCAATGGCCGGCGCGCAGTACGCCAGCGACTTGCCGACGCCGGTGCCGGCCTGGATCACCGCGATGGAACGTGTGGGCTCGTCGGCATCGTCCTCGGTCTTGCCGAGCGTGGCGGCGGCGAGCGTGTCGGCCACCTGTTCGGCCATGCGGCGCTGCCCCTCGCGGCTGCGAAAACCCGCGCTGGCCTGGACCACCCCATCGAACGCCTGCAGGGCGGACGCGGCCCATTCCAAAGAAGACATTCCCGAGTGTTGCATGCGCGGCCGACGCCGCCGCGCCGCACGGGAATCAGGCCGGCTGCGCGGCGCCGGTCGCGGATGCCGGCAGGCCGAAGACGGCGTCGAACGCCCAGTTGAAGACGAAGGTGTAGACCAGGAAGAACACGACCAGGCCGAGGTCCATCACCAGCGCCTGCCACAGGCTGATGTCCAGCCACCAGGCGATGGTCGGCACCAGCACCATGATCAGCCCGCCCTCGAAACCCACCGCATGCGCAATGCGCCGCGCCACGCTGCGGCCACGCACCGCCTGACGGGCTTCCCAGCGCTCGAACAGCGCGTTGAACGTGAGGTTCCACACCACCGCGATGGCCGACGCGATCATTGCCAGCACGCCGGAATGGCCCAGACCCTGGCCCGACATCGCCGCCAGCCCGACGCTGGCCACCACGATCGCAATGCCTTCATAGAGCGTGATGTACACGACGCGGCGCTTGATCCCTTGCATGACTTTTTCCAGAAAACGATTGAACGACATGGACTTTATGTGCGTTCGGCTGATATAAAAAGTCAGCTTCTTTCAGATTTACTGATGGATCGAACGAGGACACGATGAGTTTTTCGAGCGACAACGTTCAAGTCTTCCTTGCAGTGCTCGACCACGGCTCCTTCTCCGCGGCCGCGCGCTCGCTTGGCCGCGTGCCTTCGGCGGTCAGCATGGCGATCGCCGGCCTGGAGGCCGAACTCGACCTGGCGCTGTTCGAACGCGTGGGCCGTGAGCCGCGCCCGACCGCTGCCGCGCGGTCGCTGGAGCCGCAGGCGCGGCTGCTGGCGGCGCAGCTCAAGCAGTTGCAGGTACAGGCGCTGTCGCTCACGCAGGGGCTGGAGAACCGGCTCACGTTGGCGATTGCGCCGGAGCTGCTCGCGGCACCCTGGAGCGGTGCACTGGCGGCGCTGGCGCAAGAACATCCGTTGCTCGAAGTGGAGGTGCTGGCCGCACCGCAGGCCGACGCGCTGGCCTTGCTGCACAGCGGACGCGCGCAACTGGCGCTGGTCTTCGAGCGTCCGAGCCTGGAAACCCGCGAAGGGTTTCAGGAGGTCGCCAACGACACGATGGTCGCCGTGCTGGCCCCGGGCCATCCGGTGCTCGCGCAAGCCGGCGGCCGGCTGCGCGAGGAGCATCTGCACACGACGCGGCAGATCGTGGTCGCGGGTCGTGACTTCGGCAGCCGCGATCCGCGCTTCGTGTTCGCGCGGCACGTCTGGCGCACCGACAACGCGCTGGCGGCACTGAGCCTGATCACTGCCGGACTCGGCTGGGGCTGGCTGCCACGCAACTTCGTGAAGCCGCACGTGGCGGCTGGGGAATTGATCGAGATCCCGTTCGAGAACCTCAGCAATGGCATCGACCTGTGGGTCGACGTGGTGTGGTCGCGCGAACGGCCGCTTGGGCTGGGCGCACAGCGCTTCGTGGCGCTGATCGCACGCGACAAGGGCTGAGCGCCGCCGACCATCACGTGAGCGCCATCCGCGCGCCGGACCCTTTCCGGCAGCTCAGATGACGCGCACGCTCAACGGTCCGGATTGCCCGGCGTGCCGGGCTGGGCCGGCAGGGCGCCGCGCGGACGGATACCGTCACTGCTACCACGGTCCTGCCGCATGCCGCCATCGCGGCCCGGCCGCACGCCAGGGTCGCGCTGTGGCCGCATCTCGTTGCGATCCGGGCGCTGAAAGTGCGGCTGCTGCTCGCGCCCCGGGGGACGCGGCGCCTGGTATTCGGGCCTTGGACGAGGCCGCGTGTCGGCCACCGGACGTGGCCCCTGCCACTGATTGGGCCGCCACTGTGCCGCTGCGGGCGGCGGACGCTGCCAGCCTTCGCGCGGCGGCGGCGGACGGCCACCCCAATAGCGGTTGTCGTTGTACCAGGAGCGGTCGCGGTAGTTGTTGCCCCAGTAGCTGCCGAGCGCGAAGGTCACGATCGGAATGCCGATGGCCGCGCCGTAGTTTGCGAGCGGCACGCGGCGGTCTTCGTATGCGTAGTCGATCGCGGCGGAATAGACCCAGCCACGCAGGCCGTCCGGCATGACCACGTCGCACCAGCCGTAGCCTGAGGTGCAACCCGCCACGCTGAACGGCTGTCCGCTGCCCAGCGACGCCACCACCGGATAGTCGGTGCTCGGCCCGGCACGCAGATTGACGGCCATGCGCGCGTAGGCCTGTTGCGCGGACGCGGCCATTGGCAAAGCCAGTGCCAGCGAGACGAATGCGCCAGCGCGAGCCCAGCGGGCGATGGGGGACGGCGTGGAGGCACGCGGCGCCGACACCGAGGAATGCGGGGACGCTGGCGACAGCGATGAGTCAGTCTTGTTCATGTCGATCTCCAAGTGAGTCGACTCACACTAGGCCGACACGCCGCGCCGTGTCAATCGGCGCTGCCCGCCTTCGACGAAGGACGCGGCCCCGGATTCAGGCACCCTTCACGGCCCGTTCTTGCAGCTTCGTTCAGGCAGCTTCGCGGTAGAACATGCTGCGCTGCGGCAAGGCCCGGCCACCGAGCGGCGCCACCGCGCGGCCGATCGCCGCGATGTGGTCCGGCGTGGTGCCGCAGCAGCCGCCCACGATGTTCACCAGCCCGTCGGCCGCGAACTCGTGCAGCAGGCGCGACGTGACGTCGGGCGTCTCGTCGAAGCCGGTGTCGCTCATCGGGTTGGGCAGCCCGGCGTTCGGGTAGCAGCTGATGAAGGTGTCGCCGGCCACGCGCGACAGTTCCTGAATGTAGGGCCGCATCAGCGCCGCACCGAGCGCGCAGTTCAGGCCGATGGCCAGCGGCTGCGCATGGCGCACGCTGTGCCAGAAGGCCGTCACGGTCTGGCCGCTCAGGATGCGGCCGGACGCGTCGGTCACGGTGCCGCTGATGATCAGCGGCAGCCGCTCGCCGGAATTCACGAAGTACTCGTCGACCGCGAACAGCGCGGCCTTGGCGTTCAACGTGTCGAAGATGGTCTCGACCAGCAGCACGTCGCTGCCGCCTTCGACCAGCGCCTCGACCTGCTCGTAGTACGCGGCGCGCAGCGACTCGAAGTCGACGTTGCGTGCGCCGGGGTCGTTCACGTCGGGGCTGATGCTCGCGGTCTTGGGCGTCGGGCCGAGTGCGCCGGCCACGAAGCGCGGCTTGTCGGGCGTGCTGAACTTGTCGCAGGCTGCGCGCGCCAGCTTGGCGGATGCGAGGTTCATCTCGCGCGCCAGGTCGGCCATCTTGTAGTCCTCCTGCGCGATGGTGGTCGCGCCGAAGGTGTTGGTCTCGATCAGGTCGGCGCCGGCCGCCAGGTAGGCCTCGTGGATGTCGCGGATCACGTCCGGGCGGGTCAGCGACAGCAGTTCGTTGTTGCCCTTCACGTCGCGCGGAAAGTCCGTGAAGCGATCGCCGGTGCTGCCCGGGCCGTCATAGCCAGCGCCGCGGTACTGCGCCTCGCTGAGCTTGAAGCGCTGGATCATCGTGCCCATGGCGCCGTCGAGGATGGCGATGCGTTGGGCGAGGATGCCAGGCAGGGCCTGGCCACGGGTGTAGACGAGGGGCTTCATGCTCTCGATTGTAGGAAGCGGGCCATGGCCCCTGCCCTGCTGCGGTCACCGATTGAAGCGGCGGGTTGCCATACAGACCTACCTGATCGGCTTGCCGCACCCGGGCATATCCTCCTGAAAAGGTATCAGGTCGATCCCAACATAATTTCCTCCCTTGAACTTGGAAGAGGGCCAATTCAGGTGCGAGCTCGTACTGATTGGCACCCCGTCCAGCAATTGGCGCAAGGCATGCGTCGTCACCTCCGCACGAAGTCGCGAGAGCGTGTTGGCATCTTCAGCATTTGCGGGCGCGATGCCGTCGACCAGAACGCCTTTGAAACGCGGAAAAACCGCCCTCCATCTATCGAGCCATTCGACCAATTTGACGACTTCGTCTTTTTCGAGAACGGCAGAACCAGCCGCAAAATCCAGATCCTTTGAGAATGATCGTGAGCAGGCATGAGCAGAACCCATGACTAGCATTCCCGCTATAAGAGGAATTAAGAACCTACCCATAAGACTCCCTCAGTACTTGAAACCAGGGATCGGGACTGGATTGCAGTCTGGAGGGTTTAGAGGGGAGAGTTGAATGACGGCAGCGTGCGGCTTCGACTGTATCGATGGCGGATAAGAATAGGAGTGCAAATGAATTGATAACCCCTCATACAAGCTGTGCAACGCTCGGGCCGTCACTTCAGCCCTTCGTCTTGCAAGACTCTTGTTATCTGGGGTTTCCGTGCTGGCCGAACCTTCCACGTCGGCATCCTCGTAGTCATACCAGCTCTTGACTTTGGTCAGCCAATTGGCAAGACGAATGACCTGCCCACGATCAAGTTCTGAAGAATTCTCAGGGAACTCAAGCGTGATCTGAACCACGATTGAGCACGCCCTCGCGCCAAGCGGCAATAACGCAAGCGCCAACAATAGTGCGGCAAACCTAGTCGCCATAAACAACATATCCCGTCAAGCTGTCCGCATTAGTCCGCGCCACATTGGGCTGCGTGGCCAAGCCCAAGCTTTTCCTCATCTGATAGACCGTATCTCTGGAAGAAAAGGTGTCATTGAAATGGGTCGCCTCGTGAATGAGCGTTCCCATTTTTGAGTCGATTCCGAAAGATTTGTCTGGGAGCGTACAAAAGTCGAGAGCGATGCCAATGGTCCGCGTTTTGGTGTCGGGGCCGCAAACCTCAGCTGCAAGCCCATTCTTGTTTCCCGACGGCGTGCAGCCTACATTCCGCATGGCCTGTTCCGAGTAGCGCACGAAATTGTCGCCCGTCAGCCCCTGCAACACCTTGCGTGTCTGCTGGAAGCCAGTCTTCAAATACTGCCGCAACGTTTCGTCGCTCACACCGAACCACCTGGCTGCGCGCTGCTGTTCAGGTTTGCCCCATACGTCCAAATCCATCAGGCGTTTCTCGACCAGTCGGACGGCCAGATCTCGCAACTCAAGGACCAACTTGCAAAACTCCTTGTTGGTCAAGTTCGGACAGATGTTCTCCGTTTGCTCGGCCTCAGGCGGATGCTTCACGATGCCATCGACAATCTTGCTACTCGCCAGAACTGAAGTCGAATTTCCGGCAAACCAACCTGGTAGGGAAGTAAAACTCGGGCTGTAGTCCCGCACAGAGGCAGTCAGGCCATCGTCGTAGGTCATCGACTGCTGCAACGTCGACAAGAGCGGCGGCGGCACAGGACAGTGGCAAAACACCACATCGCCTTCCAGTGCAATTTCGGCGCCGTAGAACAAGCCTCGTCGGTTGCCGCCGGCCTTGGCAATGATCCCCACGCTGTTGCAACCTTCGCAATAGACGCGTCCGCCGACCAGCGCGATCCGGTGTCCATGGACATTCATCAAAGGTCCGTCATACGACAAGATCGTTCCGCCCGGAACTGGTGTGTCGCCCACCACAAGTGCT
>JAZKDL010000522.1:0-3065 GCA_040387575.1 Pseudomonadota bacterium | reverse complement strand
CTTGATCGCGCGCATCGCGTCGAGTTCGGCCGGCGTGCGGCTCACGCCGAGCCAGGGCTTCTTGTGCAAGCCGATGCCGTGCTCGGCCGACACGCTGCCGCTGAAGGCCGCGACCTGGCCGTAGACGATGCGCTCGACGTCTTCCTCATTGCCGTCGACGGTCGCCATGTCGGTCGACACATGCAGGTTGCTGTCGCCGACGTGGCCGAAGAACACCGTGTGGTGGCCCGGCCAGCGCGCGTCGAGCGCCGTGCGGCAGGCGTCGGCGAAGCGGCCGATGTCGGCCATCGGCAGGCTCACGTCGAAGTTGAGCGGCGGATGCATGTTGGCCGGCAGTTCGGCCGTGGCCTCGCGGATCTTCCACAGCGCGCGCGCCTGGGCCTGCGACTGCGCGACGACCGCGTCGAGCGCCTCGCCGGCTTCCATCGATTCGCCGAGCAGCGCTTCGAGCGCATCGCGCAGTTCGGCCTCGTCGCTGCCCGTAACGTCGACCAGCGCAGCCAATGGATGAACGGCGTCGAACGGTTCGCGCAGATGCTGCCACTGCAGCGACGCGGCAACGAAGTCGCGCCACATCAGCTCGAAGGCCGCCACCGCGCCGGGAAAGCGCGCCTGCAACCGGCCAAGCAGGGCCAGCGACTGTTCGAAGCCACCGACCGCGACCAGCACCGTGGCCTTCGCACGCGGCGCGGGATGCAGCCGCAGCACCGCGCGCGTGATCACGCCCAGCGTGCCTTCGGCGCCGATGAAGAACTGCTTGAGGTCGTAGCCGGTGTTGTTCTTGATCATGGGCCGCAGCATCGGCAGCACGCGGCCGTCGGCCAGTACCACCTCGAGGCCGAGCGTCTGCTCGCGCATCATCCCGAACTGCAGCACGCCGTTGCCGCCCGCATTGGTCGCGAGGTTGCCGCCGATCTGGCAGGAACCGCGCGCACCGAGGTCGACGCCGAACTGCAGGCCCTGGGCGGCCGCAGCTTCCTGCACGGCCTGCAGCGTGACGCCGGCCTGCACGGTGATCGTCGAAGCCGCCACATCGAGCGACTCGATCGCGTTCATGCGGTCGAGCGACAGCGCGATCGCATCGGTCAGCGGCACCGCGCCGCCGGCCATGCCGGTGCGCCCGCCTTGCGGGACGACGGGCACGCGGTGCTCGGTGCACAGGCGCAGCACGGCAGCGACCTCGTCGGTGCTGCGCGGGCGCACCAGCGCGAGCGGCTGCACCGGCGCGACGCCGCTCCAGTCGGTCCGGTAGGCGGGCGGGATGGCGTCGCCGGTCAGCACGGCTTCGGCGCCGAGCGCGCCGGCGAGCGCGTAAAGGAAGGTCATGGGAGAGCTCTGCATGTGAACAGGGCCGCAGTTTTCATGCCTGCCGACGGCCTGAACGGCGATTCGCTGCGCACGGGCTCAGGCGCGCCGGCTGTCGGCAAACGCCAGCATCGCCTCGATCATCCGGCGCACGTGCGGCTGCACGCCGGCTGCGACCTCGGGCAGGTAGTCGAAGGGCAGCGCTTCCTGCATGTAGCTGCTCTGCGTCATCTCCAGTTGCACCGCATGCACGTTGTCCGCCGGGCGCCCATGGTGGCGCGTGATGTAGCCGCCGGTGAATCGGCCATTGAGCACGCCGGTGTAGCCAGTCGCGTTCTCGGCGATGCCGAGCAGCGTCTGCGCCAGCGCCGGGTCGCAGCTGATGCCCTTGCCGGTGCCGAGGTTCAGGTCGGGCAGCTTGCCGTCGAAGAAGCGCGGCAGCACCGAGCGGATCGAATGCGCGTCCCACAGCATCGCGACGCCGTGTTCGGCGCGGATGCGCGCCAGCTCCTGCGCCAGTTGCGCGTGATACGGATGCCAGATCGCGTCGCGGCGCTCGGCGATCTCGGCCTCGCCGGGCACGTCGCCGGCCGCGTAGATCGGCGTGTCGTCGAAGGTGTCGATCGGGCACAGGCCGGTGACGCTCTGGCCCGGGTACAGGCTCGCGCCATCGGGCGAGCGGTTCAGGTCGATCACATAGCGCGAGTGCGTGGCGACCAGCACTGAGGCGCCGAGTTCATCGGCGAAGTCGTAGAGGCGCTCCAGGTGCCAGTCGGTGTCGGGCACGTGGCGCGCCTCGTCGGTGAAGCGCGCGGCCAGCGCGGGCGGCACGAAGGTGCCGACGTGCGGCATCGAGATCAGCAGCGGCCGGGTGCCGGCGCGGAAGCGAAAAGGCGGTTCTGTGGTGGTGAAAGTCACGGTGGTCAATCTTCGGCAAGGAGTCGGTGGCGCGCGGCGATGAAGCCGGCCGCAGCGTCGCGGTGCAATGCATGGTGTCCGCCCGTCACGCGCTCGCGGCCCGCGACCCAGACGCCGTCGATGGCCGAGCTGCGGTGGCTCGCGAACACATGGGACGAGAGCATGTCGCGCGCCGAAAGCCCCTGCAGCGCGACATGCTCCGGGTCGAGCACGACGAAGTCGGCCTGCTGCCCGACCGCAAGGCCGGCGACCGGCCGTGCCGATGCCTGCGCGCCGCCCTGCACCGCCGCCAGCGTGAGCGCGGCGGCGACGTCGTGCTGCGACGCGTCGGCGCCGACGTTGCGCTGTCGCGTGGCGAGGCGTTGGCCGTATTCGAGCAGCAGCAGTTCTTCGGCCGCGTTGACGCAGGCGTGGCTGTCGGAGCCAACGCCCCAGCGGCCGCCATGCGCGCGCCACGCGCTGAAGTCGAACAGGCCATCGCCCAGGTTGGCTTCGGTGCTCGGGCACAGGCCGGCCACCGCGCCGCTGTGCGCCGCGCGGCGGTATTCATCGGCGTCCATGTGGGTCGCGTGGACCAGGCACCAGCGCGCATCGACCGGCGCATGGTCGAGCAGCCAGGCGACCGGCCGCTGGCCGCTCCAGGCGAGGCAGGCGTCGACCTCCGCGGTCTGTTCGGCGATGTGGATGTGGATGGGCGCCGCAGGGTCGAGCGCGTCCAGCCCGGCCAACGCGTCACGCAAGCCGTCGGGCGGCACGGCACGCAGCGAATGCGGCGCGAGCCCGAGCCGTGCGCCCTGCGCGTCGCACACGGGCTTGAGCGCGGCGAGCAGCGCGAGCATCGA
>JAZKDL010000521.1:0-8231 GCA_040387575.1 Pseudomonadota bacterium | reverse complement strand
CTCAACAGCATGTTCAACGTCACCAAGCAGGTGGTCGGCGACATGGTCGAGAAGGGCTGGGGCCGCATCGTCAACATCAGTTCGGTCAACGGTGCGAAGGGGCAGGCCGGCCAGACCAACTATTCGGCCGCCAAGGCTGGTATGCACGGCTTCACGATGGCGCTGGCGCAGGAACTTGCCGCCAAGGGCGTGACGGTCAACACCGTGAGCCCGGGCTACATCGGCACCGACATGGTCAAGGCGATCCGCCAGGAAGTTCTCGACAAGATCGTCGCCACCATCCCGGTCAAGCGCCTCGGCGAGCCGAGCGAGATCGCGTCGATCATCTCGTGGCTGGCGACTGACGAAGGTGGCTATTCCACTGGCGCTGATTTCTCTGTCAATGGCGGCCTGCACATGCACTGACCGGCCGCATCGGCGCACTTTCATGGTGCCGTGAAGTCCAGGAGAAACCCGCTTCGGCGGGTTTTTTCATGCCCGCGAGCTTGGCGTGGCTTTGAACGCTAAAGTCCATCGTTCTCCGCTTCTTTCCCCGCTCGACACGACTCCGGATGCCCCACAGCGTTTCATTGATCAACACCATTGCCGCCGGCCTCGGGCTGGCGCTCGTGCTCGGCTTTCTTGCGGCGCGCATCCGGTTGCCAGCGCTCGTCGGTTACCTGTTGGCGGGGGTGATCATCGGACCGTTCACGCCGGGTTTCGTGGCGGATGCGGGCATTGCGGCGCAGCTGGCAGAGATCGGCGTGATGCTGCTGATGTTCGGCGTCGGCCTGCATTTCTCGCTCGACGACCTGCTGGCGGTGCGCAAGATCGCCGTGCCGGGCGCGTTGGTGCAGATCGTCGTGGCGACGGCACTGGGTGGCGGGCTCGCGTTCTGGTGGGGTTGGAGTGCAGGGGCGAGCCTGGTGTTCGGACTGGCGTTGTCGGTCGCGAGCACGGTGGTGCTGCTGCGTGCGCTCGAGAGTCTGGGTCTGCTGGATTCGTATACCGGCCGCATTGCTGTCGGCTGGCTCGTCGTCGAGGACCTCGCGATGGTGCTCGTATTGGTGCTGCTGCCGCCGCTGGCGGGCGTGCTGGGCGGCCAGTCCGACGGTTCCGACGGCGCGTCGCTGTGGGGCACGCTGGGGTGGACGTTGTTGCAGGTCGGCGCCTTCATCGCGCTGATGCTCATCGTCGGACGCCGCGTCTTTCCGTGGATCCTGTGGCAAGTCACGCGCACCGGTTCGCGTGAACTGTTCACGCTGTGCGTGGTGGCCGCTGCGGTCAGCATCGCCTTCGCATCAGCGGCCCTGTTCGGCGTGTCGTTTGCGCTCGGCGCGTTTTTTGCCGGCATGGTGATGCGCGAATCCGAGTTCAGTCACCGTGCAGCCGAGGAATCCCTTCCGTTGCGCGATGCTTTCGCGGTGCTGTTCTTCGTGTCGGTGGGCATGCTGTTCGACCCATCGGTGCTGATCCATCGCCCGTTACAGGTGCTGGCCGTGGTGCTTGTCATCGTGGTCGGCAAGTCGATCGCCGCGAGCCTGCTGGTGCTGGCGTTCCGTTATCCGTTGGGCACTGCCTTGACCGTGAGTGCCAGTCTGGCGCAGATCGGGGAGTTCTCGTTCATCCTTGTCGGGCTCGGCGTGTCGCTGAAGTTGCTGCCCGATGAGGCGCAAAGTCTGGTGCTGGCAGGCGCGTTGATTTCCATTGCGACCAATCCACTCTGGTTCACGCTCACCGCACCACTTCAGAAGTGGCTGCAGACGCATTCCAAGCTGGCCCGAGGGCTGTCCACCCGCGACGACCCAATGGCCGAATTGCCGATGACGACAGACGCGAAATACCTCTCGCGTCAGGTCGTGCTGGTGGGCTACGGCCGTGTCGGCCGGCGCATCGCAGCGGAATTGAGTGCGCGCCAGATGCCCTTCGTGGTTGCGGAGCAGAACCGCGAATTGGTCGAGAAACTGCGCCGCGACGGCACTGCCGCCGTATGGGGCGATGCGGCGGACCCGGCGGTACTCATTCAGGCGCACATCGCACGCGCACGCGTGCTGGTGATCGCCACGCCCGACACGTTGAACGTGCGCCAGATGATCAGTGTGGCGCGAACGCTCAACCCCGACATCGAAACCGTGGTGCGCAGCCACAACGAGGAAGAGGCTCGGCTTCTGGCACAGGAAACGACGGCCACTGTATTTCTCGGCGAGCATGAGTTGGCCAAGGCGATGGCGCAGGATGTGATTCGGCGCGCCGTGCCTGCTTGATGTCGCTACCGTATCCGTTGCGCCGACGAGCTCAGAGATCTTCGATCACGAGCATCCGGTAGCGCTGTGCGATCGAATAAGGGACGGTCTTGACGATGTCCATCACGCCGTCTGCATCGTCACCATCTTCCGTTCGAATGAGCAGCGCCGTATGACCCTCATGCGCGAGCTTCGTGTATGCGCGAACAGTGGCGCCTTCGGTACCTGCAGATGGCAATGGATTGTCTGCGTCACTCACGGTGGGTGTGATCTGCGATAGCACGGTATTTGCGGGGATCAGGTAGATATCGTCGCCGCTCAAGCCGCTGTCCAGTAACTTCTGAGCGATCTGCTTCGCATCGTCGGCGTCCGGAAACATCACGAAGGAGTGGCCCGTTGGGTAGAAGGCGCCGCCAATCTTGGCGGTCATGCTCGAGTCGAGTGTGAATGGCTTCATGGCGGGCTCCTTGGAATCTGCACTGCGAGAGCGACATGCCCTGCTGTAGCGACAGTGCAAGCAAAGTAGGAGGCGCCATGTACGTACGCTGTAGGAGAAGTCTGGAAGCCGGTGCGGCGGGTGGCTTGCGCGTGTGTAGCGGCGCAGCGCTACCAGAGCGACGGGTTGCGAGGCCTGCTTCCGAGATCCGCAGGACCCGTCATCTCGAAGAAGCGCGCTGCACCGTTGCGGCCCACAGCTTCATCACCCAGTCGTTGAGGCAGGAACAAATCGGTGTCGCAGCTGCAGCAATGGTATAGACGGCGCGATGGGAAAAGACGCATCCAGAGTGGATTTCTCCCTGCCGCGACGACGTCGGGGAGTGCACAGCGACACATTGAGGTCAGCATTCTCATCGCTGGCTCCGGAGGTTCAAGACGTACGCTGCCCGAGTTACTGATTCCGCGGAGCAGCTTGGTTGGAGGGATGTTGCAGAACAGACAAGGCTTGTAACCAAAGCTTTATTATGTTTCCGCAAGTGTCACATTTTTGGCGCGCAGTGCGGTGTTGTCAATATTTCTACCGACCTGTTTTCGCCATGTGCATAGGTTCCATCGATGGAATGGATCGGAATTGACAACTCTGCGGCAGCATCGCAAGCAGGCATCATGAATGCCACTGACAGAGGCGATTTCCCGATTTTCGAAGGAGTTCTCATGAATCGTTTGCGCACACTCATTGGCGCTGCCATTTCGTTGGCTGGCGTCGTGGTTATCGCGGCGGGGCGTTTATGAACCGTTTGCCAAGATCTGCAGGCAGGCCTTACGACAAGAGTCCGCTGCAAAGAGAATGCTAAAGCATTCATCTTTGGCTATATGCCCCAAGTTGTAACTCTGGTCCGGTAGCTGTAGCAGCATGCGCTGCGGCATCTGGTCGAGCAGGACTGAAAGCGTCGGCCGGAGTGACCGACAGCATTGCAGCGGCGGCTTACTTGGTGCCGGGTGCAAGGTGTGCTGCGCGTAATCCTTCAGGGGTCACGGCAAGGACTGTCGCGGGCCTGTAGTTACGGAAACCAGACGGTAATTGTTCCGGTGGCGGAATGGACGCCGCAATCAAATGGGCCTCTTGCAGGACCATGAGTTTGTCGACGATTTCATCGTCGGCGATCTCGACGGGCAACGGATGCGTGGCCAGCGATTGCAACAGTTCCATGGGCATGAAGGACATCTCCTACGGCGCACGATTCTGTTGATCCTTCACGCTGCGTCAAGAAGGCAAAGGTTCACACCGCATCGATGTGGCAATTCATGCGGCCTGATTCTTGACCTCCAGAAACGCGAAATGCCTGCAAGAACCTAAGTCCTTGCAGGCATTCACTTTTTCAATGGTCGGGGCGAAAGGATTCGAACCTTCGACCCTCTGGTCCCAAACCAGATGCGCTACCAGGCTGCGCTACACCCCGACAAGCCTTCTATTCTAACCCGGCTGGGCGCCCTGTTTGCTTTGGGAGGCCGGAATTTTCTTCAAGCGTCGTGCGCAGCCACTGCAATGGCTGCCATGCCAGCGCCGCCCGGCTATCGGGCAGAAGCTTCCCCATCGTCGCTCTCATCGGCCCATATCCCGCCGTCTGCAATCCGCTCCGACAGTGCGATTGCCGCTGCATGCAACAGCCGCGAACCCTTTTCAGCCGATGCGAGACGCGGAGTCCCGACCACGCCGCTGCATGACCAGTGGCCGATCGGGCGCCAACGGTGCACGCCGCCAACCGACAGGAAGCCTCTGGCCGGCGCGGTCACCGTGCGTGCGGCCTCCGCATCGACCAGGTCGGGCCGCAGGTGCATCACCATCGACGTCTCGGCCTCGCAGGCATGCAGCAGATTGGGCTGGCCTTCGAGAATCTCGGCAAATGCCGAGGCCGCGACCACCCAGTAGGTTGCCGTCGCCACCGGCACGTCGAGCTCTGCCGTGAGGATGTCCACGATCAACGTCAGCGCCGCCATGTTGCCGCCGTGCCCGTTGAGCAGAAGGATCCGCCTGTAACCCTGGCGCTTCAACGAACGCACGATGCAGCGCGTGAAACCGAGCAGCGTCTCGAAGTCGAGCGTGAGACTGCCCGCATCGGCCATGTGATGTTCGGCCAGCGAGACCCACAGGGTGGGCAGCACCAGCACCGGCGTTGGGCAACTGGCCTGCGTCGCCAGCGCGGCGCCGCGTTGCGCGACTTCGCCGACCAACAAGCTGTCGACCTCGACCGGCAGGTGGGGGCCGTGCTGTTCGGTTGATCCGATGGGCAGGATGACGACGGTCGATGCCGCCGCGGCCCGATCGAACGCCGTGGACCTGATCCGGCTCCACTGCGTCGGCGCCATCGGTGCGGCCGGCGTCATTGCGGCTGATAGTCGACGGCCTTCATCAGGCCGCGGACCATCGTGCGCAAGGCTTCGTAGGCCTTCGTCAGATCGGCGGGCGTGCCGTTTTGCGGCTGCAGCGCATACGACAGCAGCCGCTCGTTCACGTCGGGCATCGCGACCACCTGCTGGATTGCGTGATGGAAGCGCGCCACGTTGGCGTCGCTCATTCCGGCCGGGGCGTAGACCGCAAGAAAGTCCGAGGCGGCGAGTTCACCCAGGCCGGCGTCGCTGAACGACGGCACGCCGGGCAGCAGCGGTGTGGATCGGGTGACCGCCACGGCCTGCAGTTTGCCCGCGCGCTGGTATTGCAGGATGTCGGCCACTGGCAGCACCGCAGCGCTGACCTGTCCACCGAGCAGATCCTGGACGGCCGGCGCCGTGCCTTTGTAGGCGATGGGTTGCGCCTCTGTCTTGGTGAGTTGCGCAAAGCGGCCCACGATGAATTCGGGCGCGCTGCCCGGCGCCGGAACGGCGATGTTTCGCTCCGCCGGCGTCCTCGCGAAGTAGTCGGTCAGCTCCTTGATCGAACGTGCCTGGGTCTTCGGATTCACAACCAGCGTGAGCTCGAAACTTGCGAACGGGCTGACCGGCTTCAGGTCGATGGCGGTATCGAAGCCAGGCGCTTTCAGTATCAATGGCACGGTCACGACGGTGTGACCGTTGGTGAAGAACAGCACCGAGCCGTTGGTTGGCGCGCCTTTCACGTAGCGTGCCGCGATCTGGCCGCCAGCACCTGCACGGTTCTCGACGATCACAGGTTGGCCGATCAGCGCTGGCAATTTCTCGGCAAGGATGCGCGCGCCGATATCCGCCGATCCGCCGGCTGGATAACCGACCACCAACGTGATCGGCCCTTTGTAGTCCTGCGCAAAGACCGCCGACGTGACCAGCGCACAAAGTGCGAAAGATGCACGGAGCCAGCGGCTCCTACCCAGATTCAAACGCAACATGCCAACTCCTTCAGGACGTCGTGAACAACATGCGCTTGAGCTTAGGAATGGCAGCTGCCGGCGGTGTCCCGATTCGGCAAGCCAGGACGCAATCCGGCGGGGATCTTGCGAGGCTGGTACGCCGTCGGCGGCAGGTCGCGACGTCAGCCTTCGGTGGCGCTGTCGTCAGTCCAGCCGTGGCGTCGGGCGATCCGCTTTGCGGCGGCCATGCGTGCCTCCGTCGAAGGCGCGACAGCTGCGCGCACCCGCGCCACCAGGTCGGCTGGCGCGGTGGCCGGCGACCCGCTGTCGAAGGGCGGCGCCGGTGCGTACTCCATGCCGAGCTGCATGCCCTGCGCGCGCAGGTCGCCGTGCAGGCGCGCCGCGATGGTCAAACCGAAATCGATGCCGGCGGTGACACCGCCACCGGTGATGCGGTTGCGGTCGATCACCACGCGCTGCGCCACGGGCTCCGCGCCGAAGTGACGCAGCACCTCCATCGCCGTCCAGTGCGTGGCCGCCTTGTAGCCGCGCAGCAGCCCGGCGGCGCCGAGCACCAGCGCACCGGTACAGACCGAGGTGATCCATTGCGCCTGCGGTGCCCGTTCGACCAGGAAGTCGATGGTCTGCGCGTCTTCCAGCAGCAGGTTGACGCCCGGTCCGCCGCCGATGAAGAGCAGGTCCAACGGCGGCGCGTCGTCCATCCGCATGCTGGGCAGTTCGCGCAGGCCGACGTCGGTGACGACCGGCTCCAGCGTCTTCGCCAGCACATGCACCTGGGTATCGGGCAGGCGCGCGAACACGTCGAGCGGCCCGGCGAAATCGAGGCTGGTCATGCCGGGGAAGATCAGCATGCCGATACGAAAGGGCGCGCGCGTCGGCGCCGTGCTCGTCGTCATCGGGCGGTGTCCGCTACCGCGACGCACTCGATCTCGATCAGCATCCGCGGATCGGGCAACGACAGCACGATGGATGTCGTGCGGGCCGGGTAGGGCGCGGGGCCGAAGGCTTCTGCGTAGCGCGCATTCATCGCAGGCACGTCCTGCTGGCGCGTCAGCAGCACGTTGACCTTCATCAGCGAGCGCATCGATCCGCCCGCCGCGGCAAGGATCTCGCGCAGCGTGGCGACCGCCTGATCGAACTGCTTGTCGAAGTCACCTTCGTCGATGCTTCCATCGGCGTAGTAGCCGGGCGTGCCCGAGATGAAAAGCAGGTCGGCGTAGCGGGTGGCGGCGGACAGCGGCGGTGTCTTGAAACGGCCCGGGGAGGGGATGTGCTGGATGTCTGGCATGTCGGCGAAGTCTCCTTGGGTGACTGTGTTGGACCAGGGTCAATGCAACGGCGAAAGAGTGCGCCGCGTTGCGGCCGGCGCCTCACCGAACTGACGGCGGTACTGCGCGGCAAAGTGGCCCGCATGCTGGAAGCCCCAGCGCCGCGCGATGTCCGCGACGCCATCGCTGCTGCGCTGCAGTTCGGCACGCACGGCGCCCAGGCGTGCGGCGCGCACATACGCTGCCGGCGTGGTCTGGCGGAAGGTCTGGAAGCCGTCGAACAGCGCCCGCACGCTCACCTGTGCGTGCCGTGCGATCTCTTCGGTGCCTGGCGCGCGCGCCAGGTTGGCGTGGATGAATTCCTCGGCACGGCGCACATGGCGCGGTGCGATCTGCGGTGCCGGCATCAGTAGCGCCGCGCTGTGGTTGTGCGGCTGCGCCAACAGCAGCGTCGACAGCACCATGCGCTCCATCGCCACCATGGCGGGCGCGGGGAAATCGGTCAGGCTGCTGCGTTGCACCGCGTCCAGTGCCGCGGACACGGGCTCCCACGCTGCCCAGGCGACGCTGCCGCGCGCGATGCCGGGCTCGAACCGGAGTGCGTCGGCGGGCCGATGGCCCAGCAGTTCTTCCAGCTGCGCCATCAACCGCGATTGCGTGATGCGCAGCACCAGGACGTCCAGGTCGCGGCTGTAGTGAACCTGCGCAACGCGGGGCACATCGATCAGCGCGTAATGCGCGGGGTCCATCGGCGCGTTGCCACCTGGATACGAAGCGACGCCATTGCCAGTGCGCGGCATCTGCAGCAGCAGCACCTCTGCGCGGTCCTGTGGCCGGACCGTGACCGGCACGCCATAGGCCAGCGCGCTCAGCGACATGTGAGGCGTGATGTCGCGAATCGAAAAGCGCAGCCGCAGCGCGTCGCCGCGCGACACCGCCAATTCATGGCGCGACCACTCGCG
>JAZKDL010000520.1:0-5961 GCA_040387575.1 Pseudomonadota bacterium | reverse complement strand
GCCTGGCGCGTGTCGTTGAAAGCCTTGCCGCTGGCCATGATGCCGAAGCGGTCGTGGTCGCCTTCGATCACGTTGTAGTTCAGCCGATTGGCGCGGATGTACGCCAGCGCGGCGTACCACTTGTAGT
Organism: Pseudomonadota bacterium; assembly: GCA_040387575.1. Lineage (GTDB taxonomy): Bacteria > Pseudomonadota > Gammaproteobacteria > Burkholderiales > Burkholderiaceae_C > Variovorax. The sequence continues at coordinate 5,834 of JAZKDL010000520.1, read as the reverse complement.
GCATCAGCCGCGCTTCCTGCTCGAGCGCATGGTCGGGCCAGCGGATGTGCAGGCCGCCGGGCGGCATCTCGAAATCGGTCGGGATCACGATGTCGACGCGCTCGGGGTCGATCATCGCGGTGGCGCTGGACTCGACGATTTCCTGGATCGTCTTCATGCCCGACCACACGCCCGAGAAACGGCTCATCGCGAACGCGTGGATGCCGAGGTCCAGGATTTCCTGCACGTTGGCCGGGAAGAACACCGGCGTGCCGCAGGCCTTGAAGATGTGGTCGCTCTGGTGCGCGGCCGTGCTGCTCTTGGAGATGTGGTCATCGCCAGCCACCGCGATCACGCCGCCGAATTCGGTGGTGCCCGCCATGTTGGCGTGCTTGAAGACGTCGGAACAGCGGTCGACGCCCGGGCCCTTGCCGTACCAGATGCCGAACACGCCGTCGAACTTGTTGGTGCCCTGGGGCGAGAAGCCGAGTTGCTGCGTGCCCCATAGCGCGGTGGCGGCCAGCTCTTCGTTCACGCCCGGCTGGAACACGATGTTCTGCGCCTTCAGGTACTTGCTGGCTTTCCAGAGCGCCTGGTCGTAGCCGCCGAGCGGGGAGCCGCGGTAGCCGCTGATGAAGCCGGCCGTGTTCTTGCCGTTCTGCTGGTCCCGCAGGCGCTGCAGCATCGGCAGCTTCACGAGGGCCTGAACGCCCGACATGAAGGCGCGGCCGTAGTCGAGGGAATATTTGTCGTCGAGCGTGACCGTCTCGAGGGCCTTGCGGATGTGCTCTGGAAGTGGCGCATTCATGTCTGTCTGTCTCCTTGCCTGGCTGGCCTTGTGGGCCTTGTGAGCTGGGTGGTGGGTCTGTGCCCGGGTCGGGCGCGAAGCCCATGTTGCTCGCAAAGTGTATGTCTGCGTTACCGACAGGTGTTTGCGTTCTTTGCCCTTTAAATCGACGGTTCTGGAAGATCCTTTCTTAAAATCGCGATCCATGGAAAGCCTTGACAAGTTCGATCTCGCCATCCTGAAAGAATTGCAGGCCGACGGCCGTCTCACCAACGCCGAGCTGGCCTTGCGTGTCGGCCTGTCGGCGGCGCCTTGCTGGCGTCGCGTGCGTGCGCTGGAGGAGTCGGGCTTCATCAAGGGCTACTACGCCGAAATCGATCGCCGCAAGATCGGCCTTGGCGTGCTCGCCTTCGTGCGCCTGGACACCGAGCGCGCCAACAGCGAGGTCACCGGCAAGATCGAGGAGGCGATCCGCAAGCTGCCCGAGGTGATCGCCTGTCACTACATCAGCGGCACCGGCATGTTCGAGCTGCAGGTCGTGGCGCAGGACCTGGACGCGTTTTCGCGCTTCGCGCTGAACAGCCTCATGCATCTGCCGAACGTGAAAGACCTGCACACCAGCTTCTCGCTGGGTGAGGTGAAGGCGAGCCATTCGCTGCCGCTGGGGCATCTCGTTGGCAAGGGCACGCGCGGCACCACGTGACAATTGCGGCAATGCCACCGATTTCCCCCGACGAATCCCCCATCCCTCCGATGCGCGCCGAGCCCGCCCGCATCGGCGCCCTGACCCCGCTCAAGCTGCCGGTGTTCCGCATGCTGTGGACCACCTGGCTGCTGGCGAACATCTGCATGTGGATGAACGACGTCGCGGCGGCATGGATGATGACCTCGCTGACGAGCACGCCGATCTGGGTGGCGCTGGTGCAGTCGGCGTCGACCCTCCCAGTGTTCCTGCTCGGCTTGCCGAGCGGCGCGCTGGCCGACATCCTGGACCGCCGGCGCTGGCTCGTGGTCACGCAGTTCTGGCTCGCCGCGGTGGCGATCGTGCTGTGCGTGGCCGTCGCGCTCGACTGGATGAACGCGCCGCTGCTGCTGGCGCTGACTTTCCTGAACGGCATCGGCCTCGCGCTGCGCTGGCCGGTGTTCGCCGCCATCGTGCCGGAGCTGGTGCCGCGCGTGCAGCTGCCCGCCGCGCTCGGGCTCAACGGCATCTCGATGAACGCGTCGCGCATCATCGGGCCGCTCGTCGCGGGCTTCCTGATCGCGAGCGCCGGCACGCTCTGGGTCTTCATCCTGAACGCGGTGATGTCGGTGATTTCCGGCTTCATCGTGCTGCGCTGGCGGCGCGAGCACACGCCCAATCCGCTGGGCCGCGAGCGGCTGGTGAGCGCGATGCGCGTCGGCGTGCAGTTCGTGCGGCAGTCGCAGCGCATGCGGGCGGTGCTGCTGCGCGTGTCGATCTTCTTCCTGCATTCGACGGCGTTGCTGGCGTTGCTGCCCTTGCTGGCGCGCGGCCTGGAGAACGGCGGCGCCGGCACCTTCACGCTGCTGCTCGCCGCGATGGGCTCGGGCGCGATCATCGCGGTGCTGTTCCTGCCGCGGCTGCGCCAGGCTTATGTGCGCGACCAGCTCGTGCTGCGCGGCATGCTGCTGCAGTCCGCGGCCACGGCCGTGATGGCGGTGGCGCCGAACGCCTGGGTCGCGGTGCCGGCCATGTTCCTCGGTGGCGCGGCCTGGATCTCGGTCGCCAACTCGCTGTCGGTGTCGGCGCAGCTCGCATTGCCCGACTGGGTGCGCGCGCGCGGCATGTCGATGTTCCAGATGTCCATCATGGGCGCGAGTGCGTTCGGCGCCGCGCTGTGGGGCCAGATCGCGACGCTGAGCTCGATGCAGATGGCGCTGCTGATCGCAGCCGTCACCGGCACGCTGTCGATGTGGCTGGCGATCCGCTACGTGGTCGATGGCGGCGTCGACGACGACGTGAGTCCGGCGCGGCCCGGCTGGGCCGATGCGCCGGTCCACTCGGCGCCAGGCGAAGCCGGAGAAGGGCGGCTGGTGATAACGGTCGAATACATCATCGACCCGGCGCGCGCCGCAGCCTTTCATCTCGTGATGCGCCAGACCCGCCGCACCCGGCTCAGCGAAGGCGCGATCGGCTGGGAACTGCTGCACGACATCGCCGAGCCGTCGCGCTACCTCGAGCAGATCGTCGACGAGTCGTGGACCGACCACCTGCGGCGCTTTCATCGCGCGACCGCGGCCGACCTCGCGCTGCGTGAGCGCAGGCTGGCCTTTCACATCGGCGAAGGTGCGCCGAAGGTCACGCGCTACGTCGTGCAGCGCTAGCCTTCGACTCTTCGACTGCCGTCAGCGCATCCAGCCGAGCCCGTCCGACGTGCCGTTCGGCACCGCGCCGCGCGCCGGCCGGTACTCGCAGCCGATCCAGCCGTCCCAGCCGCATTTGGCCGACACCTCGTCGATCACGTCGAACAGATAAGCGTGGTTGAGTTCGCCCAGGTCGGGCTCGTGGCGCATCGGCACGCCGGCGACCTGCAGATGGCCGACGCGGCCGGTCGGCAGGTACTTGCGCACCTTCATCGCGATGTCGCCTTCGACGATCTGGCAGTGGTACAGGTCCATCTGCACCTTGAGGTTGAGCGCGCCCACGGCCTGGACGATCTCGTGCGCGTGGTCCTGCCGGTTCAGGAAGAAGCCAGGCATGTCACGCGTGTTGATGGGTTCGATCAGCAGGTCGACATGCACCTTGGCCGCTTCGACTGCGGCCCAGCCGAGGTTCTCGACATAGACGTCCTGCGCGGCTTCGCGTGACACGCCCGCGGGCACCAGGCCGGCCATCAGATGGACGCGCGGGCAGTCCAGCGCCGCGGCATAGTCCAGCGCCTTCGCGATGGCGTCGCGGAATTCGTTCTGCCGGCCGGGCAGGCAGGCCAGGCCTCGCTCGCCACCGTCCCAGTTGCCGGGCGGCGCATTGAACAGCACCTGCTGCAATCCGTTGGCCTTGAGTCGCGCGACGATTTCCGCCGCGGGGAATGCGTAGGGGAACAGGTACTCGACGCCCTTGAAGCCGTCCTTGGCGGCGGCATCGAAGCGGTCGAGGAAGTCGAGCTCCGGGTAGAGCATCGAGAGGTTGGCGGCAAAGCGGGGCATGTGTCGTTCCGATGTCGGGTTATTTACCAGCGCGCACCGAAGGTGCGGCGCAGTTCGTCGATCTGTTCCTCGCCGAGCGGCGAAGGTTCGGAGGCGGCCAGCAGCCTCAGCCGCGCCGTCTCCTCGAGTTCTTCCAGCACGGCCATCGCCGCGGCGGGCGAGTCGTGCCACACGTTGGGGCCGAGCCGGCTCAACATGACGGCGCGGATCGGCGTGCCGCGTGCGCCGTATTGCGCGATGCGCTCGGCCACCGCTTCCGCCGCTTCGGGCGCGCCCGGGCGTTGGTATGGAATGACCGGCACATGCCCGACCTTCATCACGAAGTAGGGCGTGAGCGCGGCCAGCAGCTCGTCGCGCTGCGGCTGCAGCGTGAGCGCAACGCAGTGGGTGCTGTGCGTGTGGATCACGCAACGCGTGCCGGCATCGAAAGGCGCGGCGGCGGCGTAGATGCGCCTGTGCAGCGCGATCGTCTTGCTGGCGCGGTCGCCGCCGGTCTGCCGGCCGTCGGCGTCGAGCCGTGCGAGCTTCGCCGGATCGAGGAAGCCGAGACAGGCGTCGGTCGGCGTGATCAGAAAGCCGTCGTCCAGCCGCACGCTGATGTTGCCCGCCGTCGCATGCACATAGCCGCGTTCGAACAGGCTGCGCCCGACGCGGCAGATCTCTTCGCGCGCCTGGTTCTCCGTCATCCCAACACCCCGAAAGCCTTGGTGAAGAAGTCGTCGGCGCCGAAGTTGCCCGACTTCAGCGCGATGTGCACGCCGTCGCCGCTCGCCGCTTCCGACGGCGCATGGCACCACGGCACGCCGGGGTCGATCTGCGGACCGATCTGCATCTGCGTGACGCCCAGCGCCTGCACGCAGGCGCCCGAAGTCTCGCCACCCGCGACCACCAGTTGGCGCACGCCGAGCTGCACCAGCCCGCGCGCGATCGCGGCGATCGTGCGTTCAACCATCGCGCCGGCTTCTTCCACGCCGAGCTGTCCCTGCACCGACTTCACGGCGCTGGTTTCAGCCGTCGAATAGACCAGCACCGGGCCGTCGGCCAGCAGCGGCGCGGCCCAGGCCAGTACCTCGGCTGCCACGTCGATGCCGGAGGCGATACGCAACGGGTCGATCGCCATCGCAGGCCGTCCAGCCTGGATGAAGTTCATCACCTGCCGGTTGGTCGCCAGCGAGCAGCTGCCCGACACCACCGCCTGCAATCCGCCCGGCGCCGGCAGCGTGCTGGCCTGCGACGACGGCGCGATGCCGAAATTGGCCGGCAGCCCGATCGCCACGCCCGAGCCGGCCGTCACCAGCGGCATCGCCGCGAGCGCCGGGCCGAGGCGCAGCAGGTCGTCGTTCGACACCGCATCGACGATCGCGATGCCCACGCCATCGGCGCGCAATTCGGCGATGCGCTCGCGCACGGCGTGCTCGCCGCGCGCTACCACCGAGTGATCGATCAGTCCGACCTTGCGCGTCGACTGCGCCTGCAGCACGCGCACCAGGTTCGGGTCGGTCATCGGCGTCAGCGGATGGTTCTGCATGCCGCTCTCGTCGAGCAGCACGTCGCCGACGAAGAGATAGCCCTTGAAGACCGTGCGCTTGTTGTCGGGGAAGGCCGGCGTGGCAATGGTGAACTCGCTGTCCAGCGCGTCCAGCAGCGCCTCGGTCACCGGGCCAATGTTGCCGGCCGCGGTGCTGTCGAAAGTCGAGCAGTACTTGAAGTAGATCTGCTGCGCGCCCTGTGCCTGCAGCCAGGCCAGTGCTTCGAGCGACTGCGCGATGGCGTCCGCGGCGGGGATGGTGCGCGACTTGAGCGCGACGACCACAGCGTCGACCTCGGCCGCGAGCGGTGCGGTCGGCACGCCGATGGTCTGCACCACGCGCATGCCGGCGCGCACCAGGTTGTTGGCGAG
>JAZKDL010000519.1:0-2888 GCA_040387575.1 Pseudomonadota bacterium | reverse complement strand
TCGACGCTGGCCTCGAAGCCATCCAGTTGCTGGCTGCCGGCCAGCACCGGCAGCCGCGCCAGCCACTTGAGCCGCGCCAGGTCCTGCAGCCGTTCGCGCAGCGCGGCGCGATCGGGCACGACGAACGACGCAGCGGACGACGGCGCCAACAGCGCAACGAGCGCGGGCGATAGCACGTCGATGCGCTGACCTGCGGCGCCCATGTCGTGCCAGCGCACATCGGCCGGCGCGCTGCTCGCATTGCTCGCACTGCCAGACGGCACGCGCACGATGCCGCTCGGATAGCCCAGCGACAGCCCCTCCGGCAAGGCGCCCGCGCTGGCGACGCGCAGCGCGACACCCGACGGCGGGCCGATCGGCGACAGCGCCCACTGGACCACCTCCGGCAGCGCGTCCAGCGCCGCCGGCAGCGCGACATCGGCCTGTCCCGGCGCGAGCTGCGCGACCACGGCATCGGCGCTGCGCACGGTGCCGTCGGCCAGCGTCGCGAGCACGCGCACCGGCTGCGCCGCTTCCAGCCCGTCGAGCGCACCGGCCTCTACCGCGAGCCGTCCGCCACGCCGCTGCGCACGCCACTCGGGCCGCGTCGACAGCGGCGCGGCCGTGTTGGCGAACAGCGGCAGGTCGAGGTTGCCTTCGGCCACCGGCGACGGCAGCTCGCGGCCCGGAAAGCGCAGCTCCAGCTCGTCGATGACCGGCGGATAGAGCGCGAGCACGCCGTTGAAGAGTTCGCGCCAGGTCGCGGGCTTGCGCTGCAGCGCCTCGCTCACGGCCCAGGTCAGCAGGCCTTGCGGGCGCGCAGTGCGGTCCTTGCGCGGCAGCTTCAGTTCGGGCGTGACCTGGTGGCTCTCGGACGCGAAGAAGGCGACGTAGCGGGCGCGCGGCACGTTGGCGCCGGCGGGTGATGGCGATGCGGACGCGGAAGCAGACACCGTGGTGGACACCTCGGCGTTCGAACCCAGACCGGCACTTCCGCCTGCACCTGCACCTCCAATTGCACTTGCACTTGGATTCACAAGCTGATCGACACGCACGCCCCGAAAGCGCACTTCGTCATCCACATCCGCCAGGTCCTTGCGCGCCGCGGGCACCGCACCGCCGCGCGTCATCGACGCGGCCGAGCAGGTGTCGAACATCGCCCACACGAAGACGTCGCGCGCCAGAAACGCACCGATCCACGCGTCGACCTCGGCGTCGCGCAGTCCGCCTACCAATGGCGCCGTGCCACCGAGCGTGCCGCGCACATCGCGCGCGAGGAAGTTCTCGGCCAGGCCGTCGGGCTCCTGGTAGCGCTTGGCCGTGTCGCGCAGCCGCGTGCCGTGGCCCGAGAAATACAGCAGCACGAAGTCGCCCGGCGCCGACTGCGCGAGCAACCGCGCGAGCGCGTCGTGGATGCCGGCCGCGTCGGGCAGCGCGGCGCCCGGCACGCCGTCGGCCAGCAGCGCGATGTCGGCCGGCGCGAAGCCCTGGCGCTGCAGCGCGTCACGCATCAGCAGCACGTCGTTGCGCGGCGCCTGCAGCCACAGCGCGGCGGGCTGGTTGACCAGTTCCGACACGCCGACCAGCAACGCACGCTGCGTCGCACCTGCGCCGCCCGCGGCCAGCCACAGCGGCAGCAACGCGAGCCACGCGAAGCACAGGCGGAGGCGGCGGCGCGGCCGGTCGTTCATGGCGTCATTTGAGGGCGGAGGAGGCTGGAGATGACGGCGGCGGCGACCCAGACGACGCTGTACCGCCCTGCGCCAGCACCACCGAATCGACCAGCGCCGACGTGCGCAGCACGATGCGCGCGACCGCCGCGTCCGGCGTGCGCAGCAGCCAGGTGCCGTCCGCGTCGGGACCACCGACCACCTCGGCCGGCAGCGTGCGCAGCAGCCGCGCGGCATCGTCCCAGGCCACGCCGGGTTTCCAGCGCACGGCGAGGTCGGGCGATGCGGGCACGGTGGCCTCGCCAGCAGGCGCACCGACGGCCGCGCCGCCCTGCGGCACGCTGCGGAAGCGGACGGCATCGTCCTCCACCGCGCCGCCATACAGCCCGAAGCCGACCTGCTGCACCACCACGGCCAGCAGCAGCACCGCGAAGGCCGGCCGCACGAAGCGGTCGGCCGCGAACCATTGCTTCACGCGCGCCCAGCCCGCGCCGCCGCCGTCACCGCTGTAGCTGTCACCGACGCCACCGCCACCGCCGACACCGCCGTCGCCAGCCGTGCGGACCGCATCGAACGGCCCGGCCGGCGCCGGCCCCGTCGCGGCCGGCTGCAGATGCCGTCCGACGCGCGCCGCCAGCTCGCGGTAGAGCGTCTGGTAGCCGATGCGCAGATCCACCCGCGCCAGCGGCGTGCCGGTGAGCACCGTGAAGGCGCCATCGCCGGCCGAGCGAAGCGCGATCACGCCGGGCTCGGACGCGATGGTCAGCGGCAGGTCGGCGGCCCATTCGTCGTGCACCGCGCGGATCGCCGCGAGCCGTGTCGCCGACACCTCGCCGACCACGCGCGCGCAGAGCATCGGCGACGGCGCGATCGCCAGCAGGTTCCAGGTCTGGACCAGGCCGAACATCGGCTCGAAGGGTTCGTCGTCGGGCTCCAGCAGCACGTCGAAGGCGCCGGCCCAGTCGGGCTCGCCGGCGGCCACCCAGCCTTGCCAGACGTCGCCGGGCAGGCGCCGGTCGAGCAGCACGCCCATCAGCACGCCGTCGTGCAGCACGCTGACCAGCCGGCCGGGCGCCCAGCGGGCCGAGAAGCCGCGCGTGGCGACCGCCTCGCGGCGCCGCGCGAGTTCGCTCAGCGGCAGCGCGAGGTCGGCTTCGCAGCGCCTGGGCATCGGCGCGGCCCGCACGCGCGGCAAGGGCGGTGGTGCTGCGCGTTCGATCATAGCCTTGGCGGCGTCGA
>JAZKDL010000518.1:0-4554 GCA_040387575.1 Pseudomonadota bacterium | reverse complement strand
GTGGTGCCGCCACCGACAGGCTGATGCGGTCCAGGTAGTTGACCAGGACGCCGATGCCGAGCAGCCCGCCGATGCGCCAGCGGCGGTTGGGTACGGCTTGTCCGTCGAGTTGGGCCATGCGAGTCTCCGGAAGGAAAAGGGAGTTGAACAGGGAACGAAAGAACGTGTCGCGGGCTTCAGCCCATCGTCTCCGTCGCGTCGGTGAGCCAGTGGCGCACGGCGGCAGCCGACGAAGCCAGCGGATCGACTGCCGGTAGGCTCAGCACGCCGATCTCGCCGATCGGCGACTCGAGCGTGGCGAACTGGCTGTCGACCAGCGTGGTCGAGAAGAAGTGCGCTCCCGCACGCGCCTCGACGCGCCGTTGCGCTTCGTCGCGGGAGATGTCCATGAACACGAAGCGCAGCGCCGGAACCGCAGCACGCAAGCGATCGCGGTATGCGCGCTTGAGCGACGAGCACGTGAGCACGGCGCCCCGCGGACGCTTCGCCAGCTCCTGGCCGAGCCTGGCAAGCCAGCCGGTACGGTCCGCATCGTCGAGCGGAATACCTGCACTCATCTTGGCGATGTTGCCGGGCGGATGAAAGTCATCACCCTCGATCAGCGGCAGCACCAGATCGGAAGCCAGCGCCTGGCCCAGGCTCGACTTGCCACAGCCGGACACACCCATCACCACCAGCCAGACCGCCTGCACGCTTTTTCCGCTCAATTTTGACATTTCGGATAACGCTGTCTTTTGATGATTCTCGGGATTTTTACATTTACACCAATGCAATCTGCAGATGATCTGAAAAAACCAATTGGACAGCGCTATCCTAAACAACAACGAGGAATCGCTTACCAGGGTTTTTACTTAGTGGCGATTTGCGCGCTTTCGCTTCAGTCGACCAGCTTGACTTCGACACGCCGCGCCTCGGCCGCGCTGCCTGAGCCGGTCGTCGCTGCAGGCTTCTGCAGACTGACCCTGTTCGCCGGCACGCCGAGCCCCACCAGCACATCCTGCACCGTCTGTGCTCGCAGCTTCGCCAGCGCATCGTTGGCAGCCGCATCGCCCGTGGTGTCGTGGAAGCCGGAGATGACAGCCTTTCGACCGTCTTCCACGCCCTTGATGACAGTGGCGAGCGCCTCAGCCGCGCCTGGCGCCAGATCGGCGCTACCCGTCGCGAAATAAAAGCTCACCACGCCATTCGCCGTGCTGATGCTCGCGCCTTCGGGAATCACGACGGTGACGGTCTCGGTCGTCACCTGCACCTCGGACGACTCGGGCGGCGGCGTGTCGCCCGTGGGCACCACTTCGACCACTGGCGCCCTCGGAACGCCATAACGATAAGCGGCGAAACCGACGACCGACAGGACCACCAGCGCGACGATTGCGAACAGGAAACCGAGGGCAAAACGCTGATCGCCGTCCTGCTCGTCGTTGGCGGCCAGGCTGCGATGTCCAAAAGAGAGGGGACGGTAAATAATCATGTTCGAACGATGCCTTCAAAATTGCAGCCATGACTGTAGGCGCTCTGCCTGAATCCCATCCGGTACCAGCGCCCCTGCGCGACCCGGCACCGATGCTCGACCGCACGATCGCCGAATGGGGCGGCCACGAAGACCTGTGGCTGTTCGGCTACGGCTCGCTGATATGGCGGCCCGACTTCGACTTTGCGGAGCGGCGTCCGGCGCGGGTGCACGGCTGGCACCGGGCACTCAAGATGTGGAGCCGGGTCAACCGCGGCTCGGTGCAGACCCCCGGCCTGGTCTTCGGTCTGTTCACTGGCGGTAGTTGCCAGGGCATGGTCTTCCGAATTCCCGCAGCCGACGGGCTGGAAACACTGGGCCGCCTCTGGCTGCGCGAGATGCCGACCGGCGTCTATGACCCGCGCTGGCTCGATTGCGTGACGCCCGGCGGCCGAGTGCGTGCACTGGCCTTCACGCTGTCGCGGCAGAGCCCGAACTTCACTGGCGAGCTGAGTGAAGCGCACTACCGGCACATCTTCGCGAACGCCGCTGGCCGCTACGGAACCTCGTTCGACTACGCCCAACAGACCTTGCAGGAACTGCAGCGCCACGGCATTCGCGATCGTGCGCTCGCCAGGCTGATGCGGCTGGCGAAGGCTGGCCTGTCGGAAGCTGCCGATTGCGGGCGCACAGGCAGGTCGCTATACAGAGGGTCATCATCCGACGCGGCAGAAGCAGCATCAGGCCCATCATCACCGTCTTCCCTGGAGAAAAAACCATGAACCAACGCAATCACCGTCCCGCGCTCGCGGCCGCCACCCTCGCACTCGCCATCGCATCGCTGGCGGGATGCGCCGGCATGGGCGGCGCGCGGCCAGGCGCCGCCGCAGAACTCGCACCCAGCGCGGTCATCTCGCCGAACCCGACGACGGGAAAGGTAAGCTTCACGGCGCTGGAACATGGCGTGCGCGTGGCAGGTGAGGTGCGTGGCCTCGTGCCTGGCAGCGAGCACGGCTTCCACATCCACGAAAAGGGCAGCTGCGCCGACAACGGCATGGCCTCCGGCGGCCACTTCAACCCGTCGGGCGCGGTGCATGGCAAGTTCGCCGCACCTGGCAGCCATGCGGGCGAATTGCCGAGCCTGGTGGCCGACTCTTCTGGCGTCGCGCGGTTCAGCGTCGACGTCCACTCGATCTCGCTGAACGAAGCGGCGGCCAACAACGTGGTCGGTCGCGCCATCGTGGTCCACAAGGATCCGGACGACTACACCACCCAGCCGGCCGGCAACTCGGGCCCGCGCATCGCCTGCGCGGTCATCGCCAGGAGCTGAGCAGCCGCTCCGCGCGCGCCAGGTCGTCGAGCGTGTCGATGTCGGCGAGCACGCCGGCGTCGTCGACCGGCAAATCGACGGCCAATCCCTCGAGGCGAAGCGCTTGCAGGACCGAGGCCGCCCCGCGCGGCCCGCCAAGCGCAAGCAGGTCGTCTCGGCACGTCGCCGGAAAGCCAACCGGATGACCGCGCTCGCCTTGGTAGGTCGGCTGAACGGCAGCGCTCGCGCCCGCCAACACATCTGCCACCTGTCGCAAGGTGGTCGCGCGCACCAGCGGCAGGTCCGCGGGGAGCACCAGCCAGCCATCGGCATCGACCGTCGCGCGAACGGCGGCGGCGATCGAATCGCCCATGCCCGGATGACCGGCATCCTCCAGATGCCAGCGCAACCCGCTGGCGCGCACCGCGGCGAGCGTATGTTCGAGCACCGGCTTGCCGCCGAGCAACGCCAGCAGCTTGTGCACCGTGCCACCGGACGCACGAAATCGCTCGCCCCGGCCGGATGCGAGCACGATGACCGTCGGCCTTGCGGATGTGTCCATGCATCAAAGTATCTCTCGACAGTTGCGCGGACAATTCGCGAATGACCTCTCCCAACGAATCCCTGGCCGCGCTGCGCAAGAGCTACGAGCGGGCCGAACTCGACGAGACACGCAGCGCTGCCGACCCGATGCAGCAATTCGAACGCTGGCTCGGCGAGGCGATCGGCGCGCAGGTGCCCGAGCCGAACGCGATGACGCTGGCCACCGTCGGCAGCGACCTGCGACCATCGACGCGCATCGTGCTGATCAAGGGCTACGACGCGCGCGGCATCGTCTGGTACACCAATTACGACAGCCGCAAGGGCCAGGAACTGGCCGGCAATCCGCATGCGGCGCTGCAGTTCCACTGGGTCGAACTTGAACGTGTGGTGCGCATCGAAGGCCGGGTCGAGCAGGTCGAGGCGGCCGACAGCGATGCCTATTTCGCCAGCCGGCCGCTCGACTCGCGGCTCGGCGCCTGGGCGAGTCCGCAGAGTCAAGTCATCGAAGGCCGAGACGTGCTCGTGAAGAACGCCGCATGGGCCGCGGCCAAGTTCTTGCTGGCGCCGCCGCGCCCGCCGCACTGGGGTGGCTACCGGCTGGTGCCCGACCGCTGGGAGTTCTGGCAAGGGCGAAAAAGCCGGTTGCACGACCGGTTGCGCTACCGCCGCGACGACAGCGCAGCGGCCGACGCCTGGGCGCGCGAACGACTGGCGCCCTGAGCCGCCCTCCGGGTTCCTAGAATGGCGGCCATTCCACGAAATTACCCCACGCCGTGTCCGACCGCCTCCCCGTCCTGCCGCAATACCTCATTCCCAAGCAGGCGTTGACGTCCTTCGCCGGCTGGGTCGCCGGCAAGGAACGCGGCGACGTCACGACATGGATCATTCGGCGCTTCGTGGCGAAGTACGGCGTCGACATGAACGAGGCGCTGCAAAGCGACATCGCCAGCTACGCCAGCTTCAACGACTTCTTCACGCGCGCGCTGAAACCCGGCGCCCGGCCACTCGCTGATGCCGACCTGATCTCGCCGGTCGACGGTGCCATCAGCCAGTTCGGCGCCATCGACGGCGACCAGATATTCCAGGCCAAGGGCCATGCCTACACCACGGCTGCGCTGGTCGGCGGCGATCCGGAGCTGGCAGCGCGCTTCGCCCACGGCAGCTTTGCCACGCTGTACCTGAGTCCGCGCGACTACCACCGCATCCACATGCCGTGCGACGGCCGGTTGCGCCGAATGATCTACGTGCCGGGTGA
>JAZKDL010000517.1:0-12694 GCA_040387575.1 Pseudomonadota bacterium | reverse complement strand
CCCGTTCTGCGTGATGTTCGTCGGCGGCCAGCCGGTCGACGGCTTCGTCGGCGCCATCCCTGCCGAGAAGATCCGTGAGTTCCTCGACAAGCATGTGCCGGCCGCGGCCGAACTCGAGGCTGCCGCCGAGGAAGAAGCCGCGCTGGATGCGCTGGCCGAGGGCGACACCGAAGGCGCGCTCGAGAAATTGCAGCACGCCGTCGCGACCGATCCAGCCAACGACGATGCGCGCTTCGACTACGTCAAGCTGCTGCTGCAGCTCGGCCGCACCGACGACGCCAAGGTCGCGTTCGCGCCGGTGATCTCCAAGACCGCGCTGGTGCGCCGCTTCGACGCACTGCAGCGCTGGATGAATGCAATCGACTTCGCCACGCCGGTCATGGGCGAGGCGCCGACGATTGCCGGATTCGACGCGCAGATCGCGGCGGCCAAACGTGACTTCGAGGCCCGCTTCGGTCGTGCGCAGCTGTTGATCAACGGCCAGCGCTGGACCGAAGCGATGGACGAACTCCTCGAGATCCTCATGCGCGACAAGAGCTGGAACGAGGAAGCCGCGCGCAAGACCTACGTGGCGATCCTCGAACTGATCGAACCGCCCAAGGTCAAGGTCGCCGACGGCCAGATCCCGCCCGACGATCCGACGGTGGCCACCTACCGCCGCCGGCTCAGCTCCGTCGTGCTGAGCTGACCTGACTGGCATGAAATGTACGCATCGCGTACATTTCACGCATGACGATCCCCCAGCAAAGCTTTCTCCGCGACGCCATGCGGCGTCTCAACCTCACCCGTGAAGCTTTCGCGCAACGCATCGGCGTGAGCCGCCGTGCGCTGGATACCTGGTTGCTCCCCGAAGGTTCGCAGGAATCGCGCGGCATGCCGGAGATCGTGCAGCGCTTCGTCTCGGAAATCCTCACTACACACCAGGCAGGCGTCGACAACACGCAAAGCGTACATTCCGGCGCGCTGCGCGATCGCATCCTGTTCGAGGGGCGCCCCCAGCTCCTGTCGGTCGACCAGTTCTCGCGCGAGTCGGTGGAAGCGCTGTTCCGCGTGGCCGACACCATGCAGCCGATCGCACGCCGCCAGAAGATCTGCCGCGTGCTGGAAGGCGCAGTGCTGGGCAACCTGTTCTTCGAGGCCAGCACCCGCACGCGCGTGAGCTTCGGCGCCGCCTTCTGCCGGCTCGGTGGCTCGGTCTGCGACACGACCGGATTCACCTTCTCGTCGATGGCCAAGGGCGAGTCGATCTACGACACCAGCCGCGTGATGAGCGGCTACGTCGACGCGCTGGTCGTGCGCCATCCCGACCAGGGCTCGGTGGCCGAATTCGCGCGCGCCACGAACATCCCGGTGATCAACGGCGGCGATGGCGCCGGCGAGCATCCGAGCCAGGCGCTGCTCGACCTGTACACGATCCAGCGCGAGTTTTCGCGGCTGGGGCGCATCGTCGATGGTGCGCACATCGCCTTCGTCGGCGACCTGAAGTACGGCCGCACCGTGCATTCGCTGGTCAAGCTGCTGGCGCTGTACCGCGGCATGAAGTTCACGCTGGTCGCGCCGCAGCGGCTTGAACTTCCGGCCTACCTGCTCGACCAGATCTCGCGGCACGGCCATGTGGTGGAGCAGACCTCGTCGCTGGCGGAAGGATTGCGCGGCGCCGACGTGGTCTACGCCACGCGCATCCAGAAGGAACGCTTCACGGAGCAGGAAGCCTTCGAAGGCTACACACCGGATTTCCAGGTCAATCAGGCGATCGTCGACGCGTACTGCACGCCGCAGACGCTGGTGATGCATCCGTTGCCGCGCGACAGCCGTCCCGGCGCGAACGACCTGAGCACCGACCTGAACCACGACGCGCGGCTCGCGATATTCCGCCAGACCGACAACGGCATTCCGGTGCGGATGGCGTTGTTCGCGGTGCTGATGGGCGTGGAGAACCAGGTGGCGCATTCGCTGCGTGACGCCGGCTGGCGCCCGCCCGCCGCCATTGGGCCGGACGACGCGGCCTTCGATGCGCTCGAGGCCTGATACACCGTCGTCACATGTGCGTAGAGGGTGAAAGTCCTGCAACAGCGCATTACCATGACGGCGCCCGCATCATCGCGATGCGGCGCCACAGCCACGGACTGCTCGAACTTGCCTGCACTTGACTGAAGGATCCACCATGCGTTTCTCCGCCCGTTCCGTCGCATTCGCGGCCCTGTGGGTCGCCACCACCGCGCTGCTCGCCGGCTGCGGCACCACCGTGAGCCTGGACGAGCCGATCGAAGCGCGCACCTGGCGCCTGACGATATTGAACGAGCAGGAAGTGATCTGGGGCGGCGATCCGCAACGCGATCCGCAGCTGCGCTTCGACGGTACGCGCGTGTCGGGCTTTGGCGGCTGCAACCAGCTGTCCGGGCCATACCAGCGCGGTGGCGGCACGCTGAAGATGGGGCCGCTGGCTTCTACCAAGATGGCATGCGCCGACCAGGGTCGCACCGCACTGGAGATCAACTTCCTGAGCGCGCTCCAGGCCACGACCGGTTACGGAAAGGCCGGGCGCCTGCTCACGCTGACGGACAGTAGCGGCCGGACGGTCGCCGTGCTCGATTCGGGCCGCTGAGCGAACGCGGCGCGCAGCCCGCACGCCGCAGCTCCTCGGCTGGGTGATCAGCCGGTCAGGCGTTCCAACGCTTCGCGGTACTTGGCCGCAGTCTTCTCGATCACCTCGGCCGGCAGACGCGGCGCGGGCGGGGTCTTGTCCCAGGGCTTGCCGTTGATCTTGGTGGCTTCGAGCCAGTCGCGCACGAACTGCTTGTCGTAGCTCGGCGGATTGGTGCCGTTGCGCAGCGCCTCCTCGTAGCCTTCGACCGGCCAGTAGCGCGAGCTGTCGGGCGTCAGCACTTCGTCCATCAGCACCAGCGTGCCGTCTTCGTCGAGGCCGAACTCGAACTTGGTGTCGGCAATGATCATGCCCTTGGTGAGCGCGATCTTCGCCGCGGTCTCGTAGATGGCGATGCTGGTTTCGCGGATCTGCTGCGCGAGCAGCGGGCCGACGATCTCGACCACGCGGTCATAGCTGATGTTCTCGTCGTGCTCGCCGGCCGCAGCCTTGGCCGCGGGCGTGAAGATCGGGCGCGGCAGCTGGCTCGCATTCGTCAGGCCCGGCGGCAGCGGCACGCCGCAGACCGCCTGGTTCTCCTGGTATTCCTTCCAGCCGCTGCCGGCCAGGTAGCCGCGCACCACCGCCTCGACCGGGATCGGCTTCAGGCGCTTGACCAGCATCGAGCGGCCCGTCACCTGCGGCACCTCAGCCTCGGTGACGGCACTCTCGGGCGCATCGCCGGTCAGGTGGTTCGGGCAGATGTGGCCCAGGCGGTCGAACCACCAGAGCGCCATCTGCGTGAGGATCACGCCCTTGCCCGGGATCGGCTCGCCCATGATGACGTCGAACGCGCTCAGCCGGTCGCTCGCCACCATCAGGATGCGGTCGGTGCCGACCGCGTAGTTGTCGCGCACCTTGCCGCGCGCCAGCAGGGGAAGGCTTTCGATGGAGGATGTGTGGACGGTCGTCATGGAGGCTTGAGGGAAAAGCGGGGAACAGGCGCAGATTGTGCGCGCAGAAAAAAGCCACCGCGAGCGGTGGCCGTTGCGACGGGGCACAGCCCCGATGCGTCAGCGGATCAGGTGATCGACGCCTGGTAGATCGACTCGATCGCCTTGTCCAGCGCGCCGTTGAATTCGGCGTCGGACTGCTGGGCGCTCAGGCCTTCGGTCAGCGCGCGGCTGAAGCTGGCGATGATGCCGGGGTTGCGCGCCAGATGGACGTTGGCCTCGTCGCGCGGATAGCCGCCCGACAGTGCCACCACGCGCACCACCTTCGGATGCGCAACCAGTTCGCCGAAGAAGCCTTCGACGGTCGGCAGCGTGAGCTTGAGCATGACCTTGGCGTCGCCGGTCAGCGCGTCGAGGCGCTTCAGGAAACCGTCCTTCAGGATGGCTTCGGCTTCCTTCTTGTCGGCCGCGCCGATCGAGACTTCGGGCTCCAGGATCGGCATCAGGCCGGCGGCCAGGATCTGCTGGCCGACCGCGAATTGCTGGTCGAGCACTGCGGCGATGCCCTTTTCGTTGGCCGCATTGACCACCGAACGCATCTTGGTACCGAAGATGCCCTTGGCTGCGGCGCGCTTGAGCAGCGCGTCGAGTTCAGGCATGGCCTTCATCAGTTGCACGCCGTCGGCTTCGTCGGCCAGGCCCTTGTCGACCTTCAGGAAAGGCACGACCTGCTTGCGCGTCCAGAGGTATTCGGCTGCGTCGATGCCGTCGATCTGGCGGTCCATCGTGGCTTCGAACAGGATCGCGCCCAGAACGCGCTTGCCGTCGAAGGCCGGGCTGGTCACGATGCGGCTGCGCATCGCGTGCACCAGATCGAACATCTCCGAATCGTTCGTGTAGGCGCTGGCTTCGACGCCATACAGCTTGAGTGCCTTCGGCGTACTGCCACCGCTCTGGTCCAGCGCGGCAATGAAGCCTTTGCCCGTGGAGACTTTGCTCAGTTGTTCCTGATTCACTGTGTCGCTCTCTCGTTCATGGCCGTAGACACGGCAGTAGGGGATTTGGGATCGTCAAAGATTGTATCGGCCGTCTTTGGCGCCAGTCCAATGAACGACACGATCGGCGGCAGCACCGGGCCGCCCAACCATTGCAGCGGTTTGGCGACCGCGCCGATCAGCGTCACGTGGCTCAGGTTGTCGAACTCGTGCGTCTCGACCGGCACGCCCGCTGCACGCAACTTTTGCGCCATCTGGGCGGTGTTGCGCACCGGGTCGACCAGGTTGTCCTTGGTCACCGCCATCAGCAGCGCGCGCGGCGATGCGGAGGACACGTGGACGATCGGCTGCGAATCCTTCGGCGTACGCGGCCAGTTGAACGCGGCTTGCGCGTCCGGGTTGCCGATCGGCAGGAAGTCGTACGGACCGGCCAGGCCGATCCAGCCGGCGAGTTGCCTGGGGCTCGCATCGACGTCGGCCAGCCAGCGTGGGTCGAGCGCCAGCATCGCCGCGTTGTAGGCGCCCGAGCTGTGGCCCATCACGAAGATCCGCTTCGGATCGACGCCCAGGCGCGCAGCGTTGTCGAAGGCCCACTTCATCGCGCGCGCGCTGTCTCGCACGAACACCGGGTAGGTCACCTCGGGCGACAGCCGGTAGTCCGGAATCACGACGACCGCACCGCGCGACGCCAGCGCCTCACCGACGAACTTGAAGGTCGCGCGCTCGCCCGTGGTCCACGCGCCGCCGTAGAAGAACACGACCATCGGCCGGCCGCCGGGCGCAGGCTTGGCATCGGGCAGCGGCACGTACGTGTCCAGCTGCTGGCGCGGCTCGCTGCCATAGGCGATGCCGCCTTCGAACACATAAGTGCTGTCGGGCACGATGCGGTTCAGCAACTTGGTTGGGGAGCAGCCCGGCAAGGTGGCGGCAATGACGACCAGCGCGATAGCTGTGAGCAACGCACGCTGCCGCCGGAACAAGGAAGGAATAGGCATGAAGGCTGTACGCAGCGGGCCGGGGACTGGTTTCGGACCGCCCGAAACACACGCTTTCCCAGCCATTGGCGCGGCGCGAGCATGCCGCACGCCGACTTGCGCGGGCGGTAGGACGCCGCAGCCAGCGCGCGACGGCCCAGGTCGATCACTCCGCCCGGCAGATCTTCAGCATGTTGGTGCCGCCCGGCGCACCCATCGGCTCGCCACAGGTGATGGCGTAGACATCGCCGCTCTGCAGGATGCCGCGCTTCTTGAGATGCGCTTCGGCCTGGGCCAGCGCGGCGTCGCGATCGGTCTGCGAATCCATCAGCAGCGGACGCACGTTGCGGTAGAGCGCCAGCTTGCGCTGGGTCGCGAGCCGCGAGGTCAGCGCGTACATCGGTATGTGGGCGCGATGCCGGCTCATCCAGAGCATGGTGGAGCCCGACTCGGTCAACGCGACGATCGCCTTGGCGCCCAGGTGATGTGCGGTGAACAGCGCGCCCATCGCAATCGATTGATCGATGCGGCCGTAGGTCTTGCCGCTGAAATCGGCATCGAGCTGCAGGTCTTCGGCGGCTTCGGCGGCTTCGCAGATACGGCTCATCTCGCGCACGGTCTCCAGCGGGTACTTGCCCGAGGCGGTTTCGGCCGACAGCATCACCGCGTCGGTGCCGTCCAGCACGGCATTGGCCACGTCGCTGACCTCGGCGCGTGTGGGCACCGGGTTGGTGATCATCGACTCCATCATCTGCGTGGCGGTGATGACGACCTTGTCCATCTCGCGCGCCATGCGGATCATCTTCTTCTGCAGCGCCGGCACGGCGGCGTTGCCGACTTCCACCGCCAGATCGCCGCGCGCGACCATGATGCCGTCGCTGGCCCGCAGGATTTCTTCGAGCTTCGGGATCGCCTCGGCGCGCTCGATCTTGGCGATCATCCCGGGGCGGTGGCCGTATTCGGCCGCGGCCACGTTGCACAGCTGGCGCGCCATTTCCATGTCGGTCGCGTTCTTCGGAAAGCTCACGGCGACGTAGTCGGCCTGGAAGCTCATCGCGGTCTTGATGTCCTCCATGTCCTTGGCCGTGAGCGCCGGCGCCGTCAGGCCGCCGCCTTCCTTGTTGATGCCCTTGTTGTTCGAGAGCTCGCCGCCCAGCACGACGGTGGTCACCACCGCCTCGCCCTTGACCGCATCGACCTTCAGCACGATCAGGCCATCGTTGAGCAACAGCCGGTCGCCGGCCTTCACGTCGCGCGGCAGGTCCTTGTAGTCGAGGCCAACTTCGTCGACGGTGCCGAGTTCGGTGCGCGACGCATCGAGTACGAATTTCGCGCCGGGCTCGAGCCAGACGCGGCCACCGACGAACTTGCCGACGCGGATCTTCGGCCCCTGCAGGTCGGCCATGATCGCGACTTCGCGGCCGGTCTTGCGTGCCGCCTCGCGCACCATGACCGCGCGATCGATGTGGTCCTGCGCTGTCCCGTGGCTGAAATTCAGCCGCACCACGCTGACCTTGCTGAGGATCATTTGCTCGAGCAGTTCGGGCGTATTCGAGGCGGGCCCGAGCGTGGCGACGATCTTGGTGGCGTGGCGAGGAAGTCGGACGGGATCCATTGACATGACCTTGTATTCGGGTTTTGGCACAATTCTCACATGCGGAGATGACACCGCACGATACGGCAAGCCCGCGGAAGACGGCGCGTCGTTCACTTGACTCCGGTCAGACTCCCCTTGCGATGAATGCGGTACGGTGCCCCTGGTGCGCCGTCGTCCTTCCTTTTAGCTTCCCTTTATGCAGACTCATTCCGAACCTGTTGTCGATCTCACGCCTCTGCCCCCGGACGTTCCGCTTCCGCATCGCAAGGTCATCCGCTCGTGGCTGCTGCCACTGGCGGAGCGCAGCACCTGGCGCGCCCTCGTGCTGCTGGCCTTCGACTACGCGCTGTACACCGCGCTGCTGGTCGGCATCGTCGCGGTCGAATCGGGCTGGCTCAAGCTGCTGCTCGGGCTGGTCACCGGCTTCGTGATCGGGCGCCTGTTCATCATCGGACACGACGGCTGCCACCAGAGCCTGACGCCGCACCGCCGCCTCAACAAATGGCTCGGCCGGATCGCCTTCATGCCGTCGCTCACGCCCTACAGCCTCTGGGACATGGGCCACAACGTCGTTCATCACGGCTTCACCAACCTGAAGGGCGTCGACTTCGTCTGGGCGCCGCTCACCCAAGCCGAGTACGACGGCCTGCCGCCAGCGCGCCGCTTCATGGAACGCATGTACCGCAGCGGCTGGGCGCCGGGCGTGTATTACATGGTCGAGATCTGGTGGCGCCGCATGGTGGCGCGCGACCGCACCGCCAACGCCGAACGCCCGGTGTTCTCGCGCGACTGCTGGCTGGTCGGCAGCTTCGGCACGCTGTGGCTCGCCGGCGTGGTCGCCGCGGCCCTGGCGACCGACCAGTCGATCCTGTTGCTGGTAGCGACCGCCTTCGTGGTGCCGTTGCTGTTCTGGTTCGCGATGATCGGCTTCGTGGTGTACGTGCACCATACGCACGTCAAGGTGTCGTGGCACGACGAGCGCTCGGCCTGGCAACGTGCCCAGCCCTTCGTGTCGACCACCGTGCACCTGACCTTCCCGTTCCGGATCGGTTCGATGATGCATCACATCATGGAGCACACCGCCCACCACGTGGACATGAGCATTCCGCTCTACAAGCTGAAGGCGGCACAGGCGCGCATCGAAGAAATGCTGCCGAGCCGCATCGTGATCCAGCGCTTCTCGTGGCGCTGGTACTTCAGCACGGCACGCAACTGCAAGCTCTATGACTTCACGCGCCGTTGCTGGACCGACTTCAAGGGCCGCGCGACCAGCGAGCCGCGCGCCCTGCCGGTCTGAAGATCAGCCCGCCGCGCGTTTCGTGAGGATCTCGAAGGCGGGCAGCGTCTTGCCTTCGAGGATTTCCAGGAACGCGCCGCCGCCGGTCGAGATGTAGCCGACATCCTTCTCGATGCCGTATTTGGCGATGGCCGCCAGCGTGTCGCCGCCGCCGGCGATCGAGAACGCCTTGCTCGCCGCGATGGCGCGTGCGATGGCCTCGGTGCCGTGCGAGAAGGCCTCGAACTCGAACACGCCGACCGGGCCGTTCCACACGATGGTGCCGGCCTCGCGCAACTGCGCAGCCAGGATTTCGGCGGTCTTCGGGCCGATGTCCAGGATCAGGTCGTCTTCGGCCACGTCATCCGCAGCCTTGACGGTCGCAGGCGCGGTGGCGGAGAACGCCTTGGCCGTGACCACATCGACCGGAATCGGCACCGCGGCGCCGCGCGCGCGCATCGCTTCGATCACGGCCTTGGCCTCGTCCAGCAGATCGGGTTCGGCCAGCGACTTGCCGATCGACAGGCCCGCCGCCAGCATGAAGGTGTTGGCGATGCCGCCGCCGACGATCAACTGGTCGACCTTGTCGGCCAGGCTCTTGAGAATGGTCAGCTTGGTGCTGACCTTCGAACCGGCGACGATCGCGACCAGCGGACGCTGCGGATGGGCCAGCGCCTTGGTGATGGCGTCGATCTCGGCCGCCAGCAGCGGACCTGCCGAGGCAACCTTGGCGAACTGCGCGATACCGTAGGTCGTCGCCTCAGCGCGGTGCGCCGTGCCGAATGCGTCGTTCACGTAGATGTCGCACAGCGCAGCCAGCTTCTGGGCCAGCGCCGGATCGTTCTTCTTCTCGCCCTTGTTCACGCGGCAGTTTTCCAGCAGCACGACCTGGCCCGGCTTGACGTCGACGCCGTCGACCCAGTCAGCGACCAGCGGTACGTCGCGGCCCAGCAGTTCGGCCAGGCGCGCGGCGACCGGCGCCAGCGAATCCTCGGGCTTGAAGGCGCCCTCGGTCGGGCGGCCGAGGTGCGAGGTGACCATCACGGCCGCGCCCGCGTCGAGCGCGAGCTGGATGCAGGGCACGGACGCCCGCACGCGGGTGTCTTCGGTGATCTGGCCGGCATCGTCCTGCGGCACGTTGAGGTCGGCGCGGATGAAGACGCGCTGGCCGGCAACCTTGCCTTGGGCACACAGATCGGTAAAGCGGATGACGTTCATGGAAAGAGGCTGGGGAGTTGAAAAATCGGAGTTCCGATGATTCTAGGAGCCGCGCCTCACGTGCAGAAGACGCGGCGCCCCGCCCGCGACCCTGCCGACTGCCTACCAGCCGAGCCCGATATGCAGCGGCATGTAGACCGCCATGCCCACCACCATGGTGCCCAGCACGCCACGGCGCCAGAAGTACCACGCGACACCGGCCAGCGCGCCGTAGATGCGCGCGTCCTGCCAGGTCGGGATCAGGTGACCCTGCGCCATGACGATCTCGGGTGCGATCACCGCTGCCAGCGCCGCGACCGGCGCGTAGTGCAGCGCCCGGTGCGCCCAATCGGGCATGCCCCAGGGCCGGTCGAGGATGAAGAAGAAGCAGCGCGCGACCACGGTCACGAGCGCCAGGCCGACGATGACGGCCATCGTCCAGAGATCGGTTTCGCCGTTCATGCGTCAGCCTCCGTGGGGTTGCGCACGAACTGCTTCTCGAGCCAGAAGCACAGCAGCACCGCGACGCCGATGCCGGTCACGATGTTGAGCTTCAGCGGCAGCGCATAGGCGGCAACCGCGGTCGCACCCGCAATGCCCGCGGCCAGCACGCGCAGCCGTGTGGTCGACATCGAGCACAGGATGCCGATGAGGCTCAGCACCCCCGCAAAACCCAGCCCCCACGATTGCGGGATGAAATTGGTGAGCGCGATGCCGATCATGCTCAGCACCATCCACGCGGTCCAGGTGACCGAATAGCCGCCCGCCAGGTAGGCCTCCTGCGCCAGGCCCTCCTCCGGCGTCGCCGGCGGCTTCGGGTAGCGCGCGGTGAACAGCACATAGCTCAGGTCGGCCGTCATGTAGCCGTGGGCCATGCGCCGCCAGCGCGGCATGTGCATCAAATACGGACGCAGGTGCAGGCTGAACACCACGAAACGCAGGTTCACGCAAAAGCCCGTCGCGAGAATCACCCAGGCCGGCGCGCCCGCCACCAGCAGCGGTATGGCCGCGAGCTGCGAACTGCCGGCGTAGACCAGCAGCGTCATCGCAATGGCCTCGAACGCGCTCATGCCCGACTTGACCATCGCGACACCGGTCATCAGGCCCCAGGCGCCGATGCCGAGCGCCATCGGCGCCATCAGACGCGCGCCTTCGCGGAATTCGGGGCGCCGGTGGATCGAGGGAAGAAAGAACATCAGCCGAAGACCTGGCCGGCCTTGACGTCGAAGCCGCGCAGGAAGTCCGCAGCAGCCAGGCGCTTGCCGCCTGCCCGCTGCAACTGCGTGAGCGTCACGACCGAACCCTGCGCAGCCACGTCGATGCCCGCCGGCCCCGCGCCGAGCACGGTGCCGGACGCCTCGGCGGTCGAACCGTCCTGGACCTGTGCCGACCAGAGCTTGACCGACTCACCGTCCAGCACGCTGGTGGCGCCAGGGAATGGGTCGAAGGCACGGATGCGTCGCACGATCGCCGCCGCGTCCTGCGCCCAGTCGACCTGCGCTTCGTGCTTTTCGAGCTTGTGCGCATAGGTCACGCCTTCGGCCGGTTGCGGCGTGCGCACCAGCGTGCCGGCCTCGGCCTGCCGCAGCGCGTCGACGATCATCCGGCCGCCCAGCGCGGCCAGCCGGTCGTGCAGTTGCGCCGTGCTGTCGTCGCCGATCGGCATCGCGTCACGCAGCAGCATGTCGCCAGTGTCCAGCCCCGCGTCCATCTGCATGATCGTCACCCCGGTCTCGTCATCACCGGCTTCGATCGCGCGGTGGATCGGCGCCGCGCCGCGCCAGCGCGGCAACAGGCTCGCGTGGATGTTGAGGCAGCCGAGCCGCGGCGCGTCGAGCACCCACTGCGGCAGGATCAACCCGTAGGCCGCGACCACCATGACGTCAGCGCCGGCACCGAGGATGGCCTCGCGACCGGCTTCGGCCTCGTCCGGATATTTACCGTCGAGGCGCAGGCTCCTCGGCTGCGCCACGGGCCAACCGTTCTGAAGCGCGAACTGCTTGACCGCCGAGGCCTGCAGCTTCATGCCACGTCCGGCGGGCCTGTCCGGCTGGGTCAGCACCAGCACGATCTCGTGGCCCGCATCGCGCAGCGCTTCCAGCGCGACACGCGCGAACTCGGGTGTCCCCGCAAATGCAAGCCTCACACGTTCCCCAGACAGGTCAAAACGGCAACCGCGAGAACCGCAGATCGTCACCGGTGTGGTAACGCTCGACCAGGCCCTCGGGATTGAGATAGATGTAGAGCAGCCGGCGCTCGTTGATCGCCTTGTAACGCCAGGTCCAGACCGTGCCGTCGAACGAGCTCACGCGGTCGATCTCGTACGGCCGGCCGTAGGTACGCAGCACGTCGGCCTCGCGCCAGACGCCGGTCTGGATGGTGCTCGCGAAAAGGCGCTCGTCGAGCTCTTGCCGGATCGAACGCACGCGGCCATCTGCACCGAGGTCGACGTTGTTGACCTCGAAGCCGGCGGGCAAGCGCGAGTACTGCAGACGCTCGCCATCGGCGAGCGCATAGACGGCGGTCGGCTGGCCGAGCTGCTGCAACGCGTCGGCGCGCGAAACGCCCAGCGGCAGGCGCGTCGGATCGCTCGCACAGGCAGCCAGCAAGAAGACGAAGAAGCCACAGGCGACCGATGCAAGAACGCGCCGCATGTGCATGCCGTTCAACGTCGTTCGTCGCGCGCGTCGCGCTCGTCTTCACGCTGCTGCTTGAGCAGCTTGCTCTTGATGCGGTTGCGCTTGAGCGGCGACAGGTATTCGACGAAGACCTTGCCGAGCAGGTGATCGAGCTCGTGCTGGATGCACACCGCGAGCAGACCATCCGCTTCGATGGTCTGCGGCTCGCCATCGGCGTCCAGCGCATTCACGCGGACGGCCGTGGAACGCTCGACGCCGTCGTAGATGCCGGGCACCGACAGGCAGCCCTCTTCGTTGATGATCTTTTCGTCGCTGGCCCAGACGATCTCCGGGTTGATCAGCACGAGCGGCTTGTCGTGTTCTTCAGAGACGTCGATGACGACCAGGCGTTCGTGCACGTCGATCTGGGTGGCAGCCAGCCCGATGCCGTTCGCGTCGTACATCGTCTCCAGCATGTCGGCCACCAACGTCTTGATCCG
>JAZKDL010000516.1:0-5773 GCA_040387575.1 Pseudomonadota bacterium | reverse complement strand
GGGGAGGAAGACGGCGTTCATGGAAGCCTCGGGAGATCGGTGGATGCGGGCTTCGAAAAACACCCGAAAATACCCGGCGGGGGCCGTTTATACTGCGAAGGATTGTAGCCGAGGGGCCGCGCCCAACCTCTCGTGCGAGCATCCCCTTTTCCTCTGAAAACTCCGTCGTCGGCCCGCCACGAGCGTGCGCCGAACGAGGCTTCCCGAATCTCTATGAGTCTGCGCATCTACAACACGCTCACGCGTGAACTGGAGAACTTTTCCCCGCTGCAACCCGGTCACGTGCGCATGTACGTTTGCGGCATGACGGTCTATGACCTCTGCCACATCGGGCACGCCCGGATGATGATGGCCTTCGATGTGGTGCAGCGCTGGCTGCGTGCCAGTGATCTGCGAGTCACTTACGTTCGCAACATCACGGACATCGACGACAAGATCATCGAGAGGGCAGTCAAGCGTGGCATCGCCATTCGTGCGCTGACCGACGAGATGATCGCGCTGATGCACGAAGACGTCGCTGCGCTCGGCATCGAGCCGCCGACGATCGAGCCGCGCGCCACGGAGTACGTGCCGCAGATGCTCGGCATCATCGACAAGCTGGAGCAGAAGGGCTTGGCCTACCGCTCGCCGATGGGCGATGTGAACTATGCGGTGCGCAAGTTCAAGGGTTACGGCAAGCTGTCGGGCAAGTCCCTGGACGAGCTGCATGCGGGCGAACGCGTAGCGGTGCTCGATGGCAAGCAAGACCCGCTCGACTTCGTGCTCTGGAAGGCGTCGAAGCCGAACGAGCCAGCCGAAGTGAAATGGGCCAGCGCTTACGGGTCGGGGCGACCAGGTTGGCACATCGAGTGCTCGGCCATGAGTTGCGCGACGCTGGGCGAGACCTTCGACATCCACGGCGGCGGCGCCGACCTGCAGTTTCCCCACCACGAGAACGAGATTGCGCAGAGCGAAGGCGCACATGGCAAACCACTCGCGAACGTGTGGATGCACAACGGCTTCGTCCGCGTGGACAACGAGAAGATGTCCAAGAGCCTGGGCAACTTCTTCACCATCCGTGAAGTTCTGCAGAAGTACGACCGCGAAACCTTGCGTTTCTTCCTCGTGCGCACGCACTACCGCAGCCCGCTCAACTACAGCAACGCCCACTTGGACGATGCGCGCAACGCGCTCAAGCGGCTTTACACGGCGCTTGGCTCTGTCACCCCGGCCACCCCTGCCGCCGTGGCTATCGACTGGGCGCAGCCGCATGCGGCGAAGTTCAGGGCCGCGATGGACGAAGATTTCGGCACGCCCGAAGCCATCGCGGTGCTCTTCGATCTCGCTGGCGAGATCAATCGCACTCAATCGCCCGAACTGGCTGCGCTGCTACGTTCATTGGGCGGCTGCCTGGGCATCCTGCAGTCAGACCCTCAGGGCTTCTTGCAGGCCGGTACAACGCTCGACGAGGCCACGATTCTGGAGCTGATCGCGCAACGCGCCGCAGCGAAGGCTGCCAAGAACTTCGCCGACGCCGACCGCATCCGCAATGACCTTCTCGCGCAGGGCATCGTGCTCAAGGATTCGCCGACCGGCACGACCTGGGCAGCAGCCCAGTGAGCGGAGAGACATGCATGGCCAGCGCAGCAAAACCCGCTGTCAAGATCATCACGCCCGACTATTGGGACGAGGCCTGCCGCCATTTGGCGAAGAAGGACCGCGTCATGAAGCGGCTGATCCCGCAGTTCGGCGGCGCAAGCCTCGAGTCGCGTGGCGATGCGTTCGTCACGTTGGCGCGCAGCATCGTCGGCCAGCAGATATCGGTGAAGGCCGCCCAGTCGGTCTGGGACCGCTTCGAACTGCTCCCGCGCAAGATGACGCCCGCCAACGTACTGAAGCTCAAGGTAGCCGACATGCGCGCTGCGGGGCTGTCGGTGCGAAAGGTCGAGTACCTGGTCGATCTGGCCCTTCATTTCGATTCAGGCGCCGTTCACATCGACGCCTGGAAGGACATGACAGACGAGATGATCATCACCGAGCTGGTGGCGATCCGTGGCATCGGTCGATGGACGGCCGAGATGTTCCTTATCTTTCACCTGATGCGCCCTAACGTACTGCCGCTGGACGACGCAGGTTTGATCAGTGGTGTCAGCCACAACTACTTCTCGGGCGAGCCGGTGAGCCGCAGCGACCTGCGCGAAGTGGGCGTTGGCTGGGCACCTTATTGCAGCGTGGCGACTTGGTATATTTGGCGGTCGCTCGACCCCGTACCGGTCGCTTATTGAACACAGGAGAAAGACGTTGGCGAAACGAACCTTCCTCGATTTCGAGCAGCCGATTTCGGAGCTCGAAGGCAAGATCGAAGAGCTGCGCTACGTGCAGACGGAATCAGCGGTCGACATCTCCGAGGAGATCGACCAGCTCAGCAAGAAGAGCCAGCAGCTCACCAAGGACATCTACAGCGATCTGACGCCCTGGAAGATCACCAAGATCGCCAGGCATCCGGAACGCCCCTATACGCTCGACTACGTCAACGAGATCTTCACGGACTTCGTGGAGCTTCATGGCGATCGGCATTTCTCGGACGACCTGTCGATCGTTGGTGGCCTGGCGCGCTTCAACGGCACGCCCTGCATGGTCCTGGGGCATCAGAAGGGCCGTGACACCAAGGAACGCACCGCGCGTAATTTCGGCATGAGCAAGCCTGAGGGCTACCGCAAGGCATTGCGGCTCATGAAAACTGCCGAGAAGTTCAAGCTGCCGGTCTTCACCTTCGTCGATACGCCGGGTGCTTACCCTGGCATCGACGCCGAGGAACGCGGACAGTCCGAGGCCATCGGTCGCAACATCTTCGAGATGGCGCAGCTCGAGGTGCCAATCATCGTGACGATCATCGGCGAGGGCGGCTCGGGCGGTGCGCTCGCTATTTCGGTCGGCGATCAGCTGGTCATGCTGCAGTATTCGATCTATTCAGTGATCAGCCCCGAAGGCTGCGCATCGATTCTCTGGAAGACCAGCGAAAAGGCGAAAGATGCTGCCGATGCGCTCGGCATCACCGCGCATCGCCTGAAGGCGCTGGGCCTGGTCGACAAGATTGTGAACGAGCCCGTCGGTGGTGCGCACCGTGACCATCGCCAGATGGCCGCTTTCCTGAAGCGTGCGCTCAACGACGCATTCCGTCAGGTCAGCGACCTGAGCGTCAAGCAGCTGCTCGATCGCCGCTACGAGCGACTCCAGAGCTACGGCCGCTTCTCGGACACCAAGGCCGACAGCAGCAAGTAGCGTCATCGCAAGCCGGTTCGGTGGCTTGCGTTCTGCCTTCATGCAATGCAGAACACTGCGCAAAACCCCGTCTATCCCGCGCTCGCCAATTGGCCGGCGCCATTGCCCTTTGGCATCGCCTACAGTGGAGGCGCCGACTCCACGGCCTTGCTCCATGCCGCGGCAATTCGCTGGCCTGGGCAGATTCATGCCTTGCATGTGCACCATGGTTTGCAGCTGGCCGCGGATGATTTTGAGTTGCACTGCAAACGCACGTGCGAGCGTCTTGGCGTGCCCTTGCATGTCGGGCGCGTCGATGCGCGGCATGCGGCCGGCGACAGCCCCGAGGATGCTGCACGGCGCGCGCGCTACGTCACGCTCGCGAACCTGGCGGCATCGGCCGGGCTCGGGCATGTAGCGCTCGCTCAGCATGCCGATGATCAGGTCGAGACCCTGCTGATCGCGCTGAGTCGCGGCGCGGGGCTCGATGGTTTGGCCAGCATGCCGGCCGAGATGACGCGCCATGGCATGCGATTCCATCGTCCGATGCTCGCCGTGCACGCCGACGCTGTCCGTGCATGGATCTCTGCCAGCGGAACATCGTGC
Organism: Pseudomonadota bacterium; assembly: GCA_040387575.1. Classification (GTDB taxonomy): domain Bacteria; phylum Pseudomonadota; class Gammaproteobacteria; order Burkholderiales; family Burkholderiaceae_C; genus Variovorax. Next base: position 1,927 of record JAZKDL010000516.1, on the reverse strand, counting down.
ATCGAAGACCCCACCAATGACGATCTGCGCTACACCCGCAACCGTATTCGCCGCTTGGTACTGCCTGCACTTGCGGAGGCACTGCCTCAATTCCGCGAAACCTTCGCGCGATCGGCGCGCAATGCGGCGCGTGCTGCGGGCTTGCTGACCGAAGCCGCTGCAGTCGATGTAATGGCAACCGGTGCGCCGCCATCGATTGCAGCGCTTCGTGCGTTGCCACGCGAACGCCGCGCCAACGCTCTGCGCCATTGGCTCCGGCGCGACCACGAGGCCGTACCGAGCGAGGCCCAACTGCAACAGTTGCTGGACCAGCTCGAGGCGTGCAGCACGCGCGGCCATCGCATCCGGTTGAAGGTCGCGGCAGGGCGAGTCGAACGCGAGGGTGATGTTCTGCGTTGGTACAATACTTCGCCTTTGCCCTAACCCTCAGCCGTCGCGTTGAGCCCGAGCCCCGCTATGCGGGATACGGGATACGGCAGGCGGCGAATGCCACGCGGGTTGCAAAGCCAAAGCGGTAATTCGGCAATCGCGATGACAAGCTCAAGAATCTTTCTCCTTCACTTCACCCATGGCATTGATCGTTCATAAATACGGCGGCACGTCGATGGGCTCGACCGAGCGCATCAAGAACGTCGCAAAGCGCGTCGCCAAGTGGTCGCGTGCCGGCCATCAGATGGTGGTCGTCCCAAGTGCCATGAGCGGCGAGACGAACCGGTTGCTCGGACTGGCCAAGGAACTCGCGTCCGGGCAGTCGGGCGGCAGCAGCCACGACCGCGAACTCGATATGCTCGCCTCGACCGGCGAGCAGGCATCGTCCGCACTGCTGGCGATTGCGCTGCAAGCCGAGGGCATTCCTTCGGTCAGTTACGCGGGCTGGCAGGTCTCGGTACGCACCGACAGTGCGTTCACCAAGGCTCGTATCGAGAGCATCGACGACGCACGTGTGCGCGCCGACCTGGCCGCTGGCAAAGTCGTGGTCATCACGGGCTTCCAGGGCGTCGATGACGCCGGCAACATCACCACGCTGGGGCGCGGCGGTAGCGACACCTCCGCTGTTGCCATCGCCGCGGCCATGAAGGCCAGCGAATGCCTCATCTACACCGACGTCGACGGCGTCTACACGACCGATCCGCGCGTCGAGCCGGACGCGCGTCGCCTGGCGACCGTGAGCTTCGAGGAAATGCTCGAGATGGCAAGCCTCGGCTCCAAGGTGCTGCAAATCCGCTCGGTGGAGTTTGCTGGCAAGTACAAGGTGCCACTGCGTGTGCTGTCGAGCTTCACGCCCTGGGACATCGACATCAATGAAGAAGCCAAGTCCGGCACGCTGATCACTTTCGAGGAAGACGAAAAAATGGAACAAGCCGTCGTATCCGGCATTGCGTTCAACCGCGACGAGGCCAAGATCTCGGTCCTGGGCGTGCCCGACAAGCCGGGCATCGCGTATCACATCCTTGGTGCCATCGCCGATGCGAACATCGAAGTCGACGTGATCATCCAGAACCTCAGCAAGGACGGGAAGACCGACTTCAGCTTTACGGTCAATCGCAACGAATATGCGAAGGCGATGGATCTGCTGAAGGCAAAGGTTTTGCCATCGCTCGGTGCAGCGGACATCGTCGGTGATACCAAGATCTGCAAGGTGAGCATCGTCGGCATCGGTATGCGCAGCCATGTTGGTGTGGCGAGCAAGATGTTCCGAGTGTTGAGCGAAGAGGGCATCAACATCCAGATGATTTCCACCAGCGAGATCAAGACTTCGGTCGTGATCGACGAAAAATATATGGAATTGGCCGTGCGCGCGCTGCATAAAGCCTTCGATCTGGACCAAGCCGGCGCCTAAAGCTGGCATAATGCTGACTTCTTTCAGGAACTGTGACCGAGTGGCCGAAGGTGCTCCCCTGCTAAGGGAGTATGGGGTGTAGAGCCT
>JAZKDL010000515.1:745-16292 GCA_040387575.1 Pseudomonadota bacterium | reverse complement strand
CGGCGCCGTAGCGCTCGACGAAGTACTCGCCCTGGTAGGCCATGCGGTGCTGCACAGCGATGCCGCCGCCGAGCGCCGCGATGCGGTCGATCGACTTCTCGGAGATCGTTTCGCAATGGTCGAAGAACCAGTTCAGGCCGGCCAGCGGCGTGTCGCGGTTCACCTTCTCGAACACGTCGAGCGCGCGCTCGATCGTCTCGTCGTAGGTCGCATGCAGGCGCCAGGGCCACTTGTTCTGCACCAGCACGCGCACGACTTCTTCCAGCTCGCCTTCCATCTCCGGCGCCATGTCGGGGCGCGGCTGGCGGAAGTCCTCGAAGTCGGCGGCGGAGAACACCAGCATCTCGCCAGCACCGTTGTGGCGGAAGTAGTCGTCGCCCTGCTTGTATTTGGAGGTGGCGGTCCAGTTCAGGAAGTCCTGCTTCTCCTGCTTTGGCTTCTGCGTGAACAGGTTGTAGGCCAGGCGGATGGTGAGCTGGCCGGCGTCGGCCAGTTGCTGGATCACCTGGTAGTCCTCGGGATAGTTCTGGAAGCCGCCGCCCGCGTCGATGGCGCCGGTCACGCCCAGGCGGTTCAGGTCGCGCATGAAGTGGCGCGTCGAATTGACCTGGTAGTCCAGCGGCAGCTTCGGCCCCTTGGCCAGCGTGGCGTACAGGATCGACGCATTGGGCTTGGCCAGCAGCAGGCCGGTCGGATTGCCTGCCGCGTCGCGCACGATCTCGCCGCCGGGCGGCGCGGGCGTGTCCTTCGTGTAGCCGACGGCGCGCAGCGCGGCGCCGTTGAGCAGGGCGCGGTCGTACAGGTGCAGCAGGAAGACGGGCGTGTCGGGCGCGACCGCATTCAGTTCGGCGATGGTCGGCAGCCGCTTCTCGGCGAACTGGTGCTCGGTGAAGCCGCCGACCACGCGCACCCATTGCGGCGCCGGCGTGATCGCGACCTGGCGCTTGAGCATGCCCATCGCATCGGCCAGGCTGCGCACGCCGTCCCAGCGCAGCTCGAGGTTGTAGTTGAGGCCGCCGCGGATGATGTGCAGGTGGTTGTCGATCAGGCCCGGCAGCACCGGCTTGCCCTGCAGGTCGACGACGCGCGTGCCGGCGCCGGCCAGCGGCAGCACGTCTTCGTTGCGGCCGACGCGCACGAAGCGGCCGCCCTGAATGGCCACGGCGCTGGCGATCGGATTGGCGCGGTCCAGCGTGGTGAAGCGGCCGTTGTGAAGGATCAGGTCGGGAGCGGAGGTGTCGGCCATGCCGGGTTTCCTTGGGGCGTTGGATTGGGCCCGCGCAGGGCCGGTGAAGGCGGCGCCGAGCGTGCCGAGAAAAAGTCGGCGGCGCTGGGCGTCGAAGTCGTCGCTCATGCGCTGTCTCGGGTCGTGGAAGTCGATGTCTTGGCTGCCTGCACACACGTCGGCAGTTCGCCGAACACGTGTGGCTTGACCTGGTGGCGCAGCCACGAGGTCGCGCTGGCCTGTGGGTGCGCGAGGCTCTTGATGAGCGGCGGTATCTGCTCGCCCAGCAGGATGCCGAGAAGCCCCACCAGGGCGATGACCGGCGGCGCCGGGGAGCGCACCTGGAAGAGTGCGTAGATCACGCCGACCAGCAGGCCGAGCGCAAGCGACAGGACATAGGGCTTCATCTTGGTCACCGCGGGGTTCAGCCTTCGTGCGCGCCGAACATGGTCTTGGCGTAGGTCACGCCCAGGCCGTATGCGCCGCCGAACTTCTTCGCGATGCCGGTGGTCATCTCGTAGGTGTCGGTGCGTGCCCAGTCGCGCTGCATCTCCAGCAGGTACTGCAGCGAGGTCATCGGCTGCGCGCCGGCCTGCACCATGCGGTCCATCGCGCGGTTGTGCGCTTCGGCGGACACGTCGCCGCAGGCGTCGGCCAGCACGAACACCTCGAAGCCCTGGTCGATCGCCGACAGGGCCGGGCCGACGATGCACACGCCGGTCCAGAGGCCCGACAGCACGATGCGCTTCTTGCCGATCTCGTTGATGCGGTCGATCACGGCCGCGTCTTCCCAGGTGTTCATCGAGGTGCGGTCGAGCAGCTTCTGGCCTGGGAACGCGTCGGTGATCTCGCTGAACATCGGGCCCGAGAAGCTCTTCTCGGCCACTGTCGTGAGGATGGTCGGCACGCCGAAGCCGGCCGCTGCGTTGGCCACGAGCGCGGCGTTGTTGCGCAGCGTGATGGCCTCGATCGAGTGCGTGGCAAAGGCCATCTGCGACTGGAAGTCGATCATGACCAGCGTGTGGTCCTTGGGCGTGAGCAGCTTGGCGCCGGCGGTCGGGGTGGCTTGGATGGACATTGGAAAACTCCGTAAGTGAGAAAGTGAAGGACGAGGAAAAAGCGTGTCGACGCGTGGACGCATCCTCGGGGCGGTGCGTCCACGTGTCTTGTCGAATCAGGAGGCGCTTTGGACGTTTGTCGTCCACAGCGCAGTCGCGCATCAGAGCGCGGGCGCTTCGTTCGGCCGCAGGTCGAACAGCAGCACTTCGGCGTCTTCGCCGTTCGAGAAGCGCACGCGTTCTTCGGCGCGCACACGGGCGCCGTCGCCTTCGGACAGCCGGCGCCCGTTGACTTCGACGCTGCCGCGCGCCACGTGCACATAGCCGTGGCGTTGGTTGCCGAGCGGCAGCTCCGCGCTTTCGTCGCCGTCGAACAGGCCGGCGTAGACGCGGGCGTCCTGGTGCACCGCGAGCGACCCGTCGGCGCCGTCGGGCGAGATGATCAGGCGCAGGCGGCCGCGTTTTTCTTCGGTCGAGAAGTGCACCTGCTGGTAGCGCGGTGCCACGCCGCGGGCGTTCGGCACGATCCAGATCTGCAGGAAGTGCAACGGGTCGCTGGCGGAGGAGTTGAACTCGCTGTGGCGCACACCGGTGCCGGCGCTCATCATCTGCACGTCGCCCGGACGGATCACCGAGCCGGTGCCCATCGAGTCCTTGTGCTCGAGCGCGCCTTCCAGCACGTACGAGAAGATTTCCATGTCGCGGTGCGGGTGGGTGCCGAAGCCGCGGCCCGCGCTCACGCGGTCGTCGTTGATCACGAGCAGGTCGGAAAAGCCCTGTTGCTTGACGTCGTGGTAATGGCCGAAGGAGAAGGTGTGGGCCGACCTGAGCCAGCCGAAGTCTGCACGTCCACGGGCGCTTGCGCTGCGAAGTTCCAACATGATGGCCCCTTTCTGAGGTTCGATTGAATTCATGATTGGCATCGGAGGAAATCTCCAATGCATGTATGAATCATCTGCGGCCATGAGGTGCTCTTTGACGAAACATTTTCGGGTCTATGATCGAAGTTTTCGATCATTCATTCACGGGCCTTTTCGACATGCTCAAGCTCAGCCTGGAGGCCATCGAGGTCGTCGACGCCATCGCCCGCCACGGCTCCTTCGCCGCCGCCGCGTCGCGGTTGAACAAGGTGCCGTCCACCATTTCCTATGCAGTCGGCAAGCTGGAGGAACAGCTCGGCATGCTGCTGTTCGAGCGCAACGGGCCCCGCGTCAGCCTGACCGCCGCAGGCGAGGAGATGCTGCGCGAGGGCCGCTGGCTGCTCGGCGCGGCGGGCGACCTCGAATCGCGCATGCGCCAGATCGCGACCGGCTTCGAGTCCGAATTGCGGCTGGTGCACGACTCGCTGATCCCGACGCAGGCGCTGATCGACGACATCCGCGCCTTCGAGGACCTGCACTGCGGCACGCGCCTTCGGGTCGGCTGCGAGGCACTGACCGGCAGTTGGGAGGCGTTGCGCGAGGGCCGCGCCGACATCGTCATCGCGGCGGGCGAGGGCCCGGCCGGCGGTGGCTACCAGGCGGTGACGGTCGGCAACCTCGACTTCGCCTTCTGCGTGGCGCCGCTGCATCCGCTCGCGCAACTGAAGCGGCCACTGCAGCGCGGCGACCTGCTCGGCCATAACGCGATCGTGGTGGGTGACAGCGCCCGCACGCTGTCGGACCGCACGGTCGGCCTGCTCGCGGGGCAGCAGCGCATCACGGTGCCGTCGATGGCCGCGAAGATCGCCTGCCAGGTCGGCGGGCTGGGCCACGGTTACCTGCCGCGCGCCTGCGTCGAGCTCGAACTCGCGCGCGGCACCCTGGTCGAGTTGGCCACCGAGGAGCCGCGTGCGCCGGAGCCTTTCTGGCTGGCGTGGAAGACCGGCTCGGCCGGTCAGGCGCTCAAGTGGTGGCGCCAGCGGCTCAGCCGGCCGCTGATTCCGGCGCTGCTGCCGCGGTCGATCTGGATGCCTTGAACGGGCGGCCGCAGGCGCGCAGCCGTCAGTCGCCGAGCCCGCGTTGCCAGCGGGCGGGCGATGTGCCCGTGCGCGCCGAGAACACACGCGTCAGGTGGCTCTGATCGGAGAACCCGCAGGCCGCCGCGATCTCCGCGATCGGCAGCGCATGCGCGCGCAACAGCCGCTTCGCCGCGTCGATGCGCTGGCCGACGAGCCAGGCGTGCGGTGTCTGGCCGGTGCTCTTCTTGAAGGCGCGGCTGAAATGGCTGCGCGACAGATTGCATTCGCGCGCGACATCGGCCAGCGACACGTCGCCGGCCAGATGGTCGATGAGGAAGGACTTGGCGCGTCGTTCCTGCCAGGCCGCGAGGCCGTTGGCCCCGGCAGCTCCGGCGGTGACCTCGGGTTGCACCCCGCCATAGGCGTGCAGCACGTGCGCCTTGAGCGCCAGCGTCAGGTGGTCGACGAACAGCGTGCTGGTCTGCTGCGGCGCCAGCAACGCGGGCAGGATCGCCCGGCCCAGGTTGGCGAGCACGGCGTCGACCGTGCCGGCTTCGCACGCCAGGCGACCGGCGCGTGGCAAGGCCATCTCGTCGGCGAAGGAGTCGATGGTCTCGCGCGGAAGATGGAACAGCACCGAATGGAACGGGCTGCAGACATAGGCTGAGGCGCTCTCGGACAGGTCGTCGATCGCGACGGCGCCCTCGCGCCGCAGTCCTTGCTGGAGCAAGGCGCCGCCCCGGGACACGCGCCGGCTGCCGCCCGAGGCGATCTCGACGCTGAGCACGAAGGCATCTTCGGTCGGCAGGGGGTCGAGCACGAAGAGGTGCGGCAGCGCGTAGTGCATCCGTGCGATGCCGAGCGCCGAGCCCCAGCGAGAGGTTGTCACGAGCGACGGCACGGCGTCGACCCCGTACTGCATGGCGAGGCGCTGGCCGAACGGACTGTCGCTGCGGTGGGTGGTCGGCATGGCGGCATGTTAGCCCTCGCTTCGCGTCTGGACACCTTCCAGAAGAAGGGCAAGCCGCAAAAAGTGCAACACACCATTGCACATCCAGCGGTCAGCCCGGCGCGTAGTCACAAGGCGCGGCATGGCGCTGCGCGACTGCTTCTGCTTATTCCACCCTTCACTCCCGCTTCTCGAGGTGACATCGATGAGATTGCTCAAAACGCCTGCCAAGGCCTTCCTCCTCACCGTCGGTGCCATCGCGGCCTTCGGCGCACTGGCATCCAGCCACCGCGAGGCACCCTCCATCGCGGGCATGCCCAAGCTGGATGCGACGGACTTCTACATGTTCCGCAGCTACGAGGCGAGCCGGCAGGACTACGTGACGCTGATCGCCAACTACCAGCCCGACCAGAGCCCGTATGGCGGCCCGAACTACTTCACGATGGACCCGAACGGCCTGTACGAGATCCATCTCGACACCGACGGCGACGCGGTCGAGAACATCACCTTCCAGTTCAAGTTCAAGAATACGCTGCGCGACATCCAGCTGCCGATCTCCGGCAAGCAGGTGTCGATCCCGCTGGTGCAGGCCGGTGCCATCACCGGACCGAACCAGGCCACCAGCAACGTGCGTGAAACCTACACGATGAACATCGTGCGCGGCGATCGCCGCAAGGGCACGGTCCAGCCCATCACCATGGCCGGCGGTGCCACAGAGTTCGACAAGCCGACCGACAACATCGGCGAGAAGACCTTCAGCTCGGGCTACGACGCCTATGCGGCACAGCACCTCTACGCCATCAACATTCCCGGCTGCGCGACGCCGGGCCGCGTGTTCGTCGGCCAGCGCAAGGACCCGTTCACGGTCGCGCTCGGCCAGGTGTTCGACCTGATCAATCTCAACCCGCTGGGCTCGACCTCCGCCAATGCCGATGCGCTGGCCGGCAAGAACGTGACCACGATGGCGCTCGAAGTGCCGATCGCCTGCGTGACCACCGCGGGCAGCCCGATCATCGGCGGCTGGACCACGGCGAGCGTGCGCCAGGGCCGGCTGATCGCGAGCCCGCCGAAGAGCGGCCATGGCACCACCGCCATCAATGGCGGCGCTTGGGCACAGGTTTCGCGCCTGGGCATGCCCCTCGTCAATGAAGTGGTGATCGGCCTGAAGGACAAGGACAAGTTCAACAGCTCCAAGCCGTCGGACGACGGCCAGTTCGCGGACTACGTGACCAACCCGACCTTGCCGGCGCTGATCCAGGTGCTGTTCCCGTCGGCCGTCGCACCGACCAACTTCCCGCGCACCGACCTGGTCGCCGCGTTCCTGACCGGCGTCGACGGAGTCAACAAGCCGGCCAACGTGAAGGCATCGGAAATGCTGCGCCTGAACACCAGCATCGCGCCGACGCCCAAGGCCAGCCAGAACGCACTCGGCGTGCTGGCCGGCGACAACGCCGGCTTCCCGAACGGACGCCGGCCGGGCGACGACATCGTGGACGCCGAGTTGCGCGTTGCGATGGGCGTGTTGTGCGTGGCGACCGGTGCCAGCGATGCGCTGCACGTCGGCTGCAAGCCGGCGGACGCCCCGGCCGGCGGCGCCGCATTGACAGACGGCGCGTCGCAGAGCCCGACGCAGTTCCCCGACGCGTTCCCCTACCTGAACACGCCGCTGCCGGGCGCTGTGGCGGCCCGATAAGGAGCACCGCATGAAACGCACCCTCCATGGCATCGCCGGTCTGCTGCTTGCCGCGGCTGTTCTGACCGGCTGCGGCGGCGGTTCCCACGGCGACGGCGGTGGCGGCACCGTGCCGCCGGTCGCCCAGAACCCGCCGACACAGCCGCAGAACCCGCAAAACCCGCAGGATCCTCAGAACCCGCCGCAGGTCTCCGCCTACGACAAGTTCGTTGCCTACCTGCAGGCGATGGTCGAGACGATGCTCGACACGGACGAGCCCGCCAACGTGGCGGGCTTCGATCCGGCGCCGACTTCCGAAACGGCCGATCCGGTCGCGACGCGCTGAGCGACCTGGCGATGGGCCACCACCGTGCACGTGTCATCCGCACGGTGCTGCGCCGGCTCGGCACAGCGGCCCTGGTGGCCACCGTCCTGCTGGCTGCCGCCGGCGCCGAGGCCGCGCCGCGCGTGCCTGCCAACGACGACGAGGTCGTGGAAACATTGCCCGTCGTGGCGGGTTGGTCGAGCGAACAGCGCCAGCTGCGCCGCGCGCTCGCCCAACGTCCGGGTGACGCCGCCACCGCCATCGATGCCGCCGGCCGCTACCTGACACTGGCCCGCGAGCAGGGCGACGCCCGCTACGCCGGTTATGCGATGGGCGCACTGCAAGCCTGGGATGCGGTGCCCGTCGATCAGACGCCGCCCGCCGTCCTGGTCATGCGGGCGACCGTCGCACAGTTCCTTCACGATTTCGACGGTGCCGAAACGATGCTGAAAGCCGCCCTGGCGCGGCAGCCGGCCGATGCCCAGGCGTGGATCACGCTGGCGACGCTGCACCGCGTGCGAGGCCGCTACGACGCGTCCGACGCCGCCTGCCGCGCGCTCGGCCGCGTCGGTCCGGCGCTCTATGCCATCGCCTGCCTGGCCGAGAACGCCGGCCTGCGCGGCCAGCATGCGAATGCGCGTGAGGCGCTGCAGGGCCTGCTCGCCACCCCCGCACTGCGCGACCCCGGCCAGGCCGGCACGCGACAGTGGCTTCTCACGAGCCTGGCCGAGGTGGAAGAGCTCGCCGGCCGGCCAGCCGAGGCCGATGCGGCGTATCGCAAGGCGGTCGCGGCCGAACGGTCGGGCTACCTGCTGCTGGTCTATAGCGATTTTCTGCAGCGGATGGGCCGGCAGGCCGAAATTCCCGCGCTGCTTGCCGGCGAGGCCCGCAGCGACGCGGTGCTGCTGCGCCTGGCCGTTGCCGCGCGCAGTCCCACGCAACGCGACGCGGTCGAACTTCGCGAGCGCTTCGAGGCCGCGGCGCTGCGGCCCGGCAGCGTGGCGCTGCACGCGCGTGAAGAGGCGATGTTCGCGCTCGATGTTCAGAACGATGCCGTGCGCGCGCTCGAACTGGCCCGGCTCAATGTCCGGCTGCAGCGGGAGCCGGTCGACCTGCTGGTGCTCGCACGCGCTGCCTCGGCTGCCAAGGACAGCGCCGCGCGCGACGAGGCAAAGGCGTTGATGCAACAGATCGGACTGAAGGACGCGCGTGTCGATGCCATTCCTTGAACGCTTCGCTCTGGCAGCGTGCCTGTCCGTCCTGCTGGCCTTCGGCGCCGGGCCGGCCCACGCCCACAAGGCAAGCGACGCCTACCTGCAGTTGCAGCGCAGCGGCGACACGGTCGACCTGCGTTGGGATATCGCGTTGCGCGACCTCGACGCGACACTCGACCTGGATGCCAATGCCGACCGCCGGCTCAGCTGGGGCGAAATTCGCGCTCGCCTGGCCGAGATTCGTGCCTATGCGCTCGCGCACCTGAGCCTGCAGGGCGGACAGTGCGTGCTGACCGAGGCGGAACCACCGGCGGTGGACGATCGCATCGACGGCGCGTACCTGGTGCTGCATCTGCAGACGCCTTGCAAGACAGGCAACGCGATCGACGTCGACTACCGGCTGTTCCGCGAGGTCGATCCGACCCATCGCGGTCTGCTGCGTGTTCAGGCCGATGGCGGCGCCGCGCCGACCGTGCGTTCGCTCGGCCCATCGGGCGGTCCGGTGTCGGTGCCGTGGCCGGGTGCCTCCGTCGCCGTGACTGCGGATGCGAAAGGGGGGCCGCCGGACGGCAGCTTCTTCCACGATGGCATCCACCACATCCTCATCGGCTACGACCACATCCTGTTCCTTGTCTGCCTGCTGCTGCCGGCGGTGCTGCGGCGCCGTGATGGTGGCTGGACTCCGGTCGGACGCTGGCGCGACGCGATCTGGCCGATGCTGGGCATCGTCACCATGTTCACCATTGCGCACTCGATCACGCTGGCGCTCGCCGGACTGAAGATCGTCGCGCTGTCGCCGCGCATCATCGAGCCGGGGATCGCCATCACGATCATGCTGGCTGCGTTCGACAACATCCGTCCGATCCTGCGCGGGCGGCGCAAGCTGTTCAGCTTCCTGTTCGGACTGATCCACGGTTTCGGCTTTGCAGGCGCGCTGGCCGAACTCGACCTGCCGCTGCGCGACTTCATACTGGCATTGCTCGAGTTCAATCTCGGCGTGGAGGCGGGCCAGTTGATGGTGGTGGCCGTGGTGCTGGTCACATTGCTGGCGCTGCGCCATTGGCGGCGCTACCCGCCGCTGGTGCTGCGCGGCGGCTCCGGTCTGGCCGTGCTCGTCGCCGCGATCTGGCTGGGTGAGCGGGTGTTCGATGTGAAGGTGCTGCCCTTCTCCTGAGTTCCGCACCGATTCGGAAGACGCGACATCCGTTCGCGTGCGTCGTTTTGCAGGTCCAAGGCGACTCCTAACCTTCGCGCCAATGTTCTCCATGCCGGGAGATCGCGAAAGGTATGCATGGTGATGGTCAACGGGAGTGCCGGTCGGCAATTGCAAGCGAGCGGCGCATCGGCAACAGATCCTCAGCAGCCGAGCCGTCCGGCAGACCCCGGCCCGCGAATACCGCCGCAACCTGCGGTGTCCAATGTTCGCCCGGAGGCGTCCGACGGGATTCTCGGATGGGCCAAGCGACGGCTGCGGCCTACCTTGACGTCCGCCACCACCTTCACATTCGGCGGTGCCGCGCACCGGTCGGAGGTTGCCAAGGGAAAGCCGGCCATCGACCCCGACCGACTGCGGCTTCCCAATGAGGAAGCGAAGGTCAGTCGACGCATGCTCAGGCGGGAGGCGCGTGCCGCTGCCGCCACGGGCGGCGCAAGGCCCTTGTCCGCGGAAGTCGATCAGACCGGGCAGTCCGCTGCAGTGGCGCGGGAAAGGTTCGATGCCCTGTTCCCTGGCGGCCGCACGGCGGCGCACGAAAAGGCTGGACGAGACCTCTGGTATCTGCTCGTCGACGTCTTCGGCACGAATGATTCGCTGCCTTTCGAGCGCCCGATGCTGATGGCGGAAGTCCTGTCCCGCTTCAGCCGCCGCAATCCGCTGGAGGCCGCGCGGCTGCTCGCGGATCTGCAAGGCGGACACGCGTCCGATGCGTCATTCGAAGTGGAGCGGACGCTGGCCAGAAGCCTCGGCCCCGGCATCGCCTGCCTGTGGCAGTTGCAACCGCCGCATCTGCGTGACGGTGCGTACCCGGACCCCACACTGGAAGCCATACGCAAGACCGCCTTTCGTCAACGTGTGCTCGCAGCGGATGTGCTTTGCAACGCATTGCCGCCGCGGCTGCGGCCTGGCACGATGGCCGACTGCATGACGGTCGCCCGGGAGGTGGCAGCGGCCAGGCGTTCCCCGCCGGAGAATCGGCTCGGAATGTCCATCCAGGCATCCATCCTGATGGACGAGCCCATCGTGCCCGACGCGCTGCTTGCCGCAGACGCCTTGTGGAACGACGCGGGCGCGGCGCTACCGCCCGCGCAGCAACAGGCGTACTTCGCCTTTCGCAACGGCATCGTCACCGAGCATCAACTCCAGAAGACCACGGAGCGGCTGTACAAGCTCAACACCTACATGGAGCGTGCGGGGCAGCATGGAAAAGACCGCTTCGTGGGCAGCATCAAGCGGGGATTCGGAACGGACAAGTCACCGTTCAATCCGTTGATGAAACTCGGAACCGCCGGCTCCAAGACGCGCCATCCCGAAGACGACCTCGCATTGAGGACGCTGGCGATGGACGGGGTCGTCGAGCAGTTGAATGCCCAACTGGCAGCGCTTCCGCTCCATCGGCGGCCCGACGATGCGACCCTTCACAAATCGATCACCGTGGCCATCATCAGGAACTGGAAGATGGCGGTCGTCCGCGACGGCTGGAAGGGGCCGCTGCGCGTCCACGGCGAATTTCGAAGGCGCGTTGCCCATGACGTATCCGTTCAACTGGGCGTGCCCGCACTGGTCGTGATGGAACGACCGGAGCTCAAGCGCCTGCACGAACTGGACGTGGATGTTCTCGACCGCATCGTCCGTCGAGAAGGCATCGACACGAACGCGGCGGCAAACCAGAGCGGGAAGACGCTGGCAACGGCAATGACCGACTTCCGCGGACTGCGGAATCGCGGTGACACGACGATTCGGCACCCGACACGCGAGCAGGTTCGCGCCACCTTCCGGCAGGCCATCAACGACACGCGGATGACCTACAACGTCCGCTTCACGGTTGCCTCCAACACCGGGGTCGACTTTTCACCGGTGAGCCTCGCGCTGGGGGCAACGAACCTTGTCGGCTTGCCGGGATTGGGAGTCGGCCCCTCGGTCAGCCTGGCCGGCACCAAGAGCGTGCAGATCGGCGGCGGCTCGAACGTGCATGGCGGCGAGATCTTCGTCGGTGCCGGTCCGGGCGCCAGCGCCGGCGCGGCGCTGAGCGCCTCCCTGGGCTACAAGTTGGCCGATTACCTGAACGTCGGTCCGTCCGCGGGACTGGGCGTCCAGGCTGACACTGCGCATTGGGACGCCGCGGTGGTGCGAACGCGCATGGACACCATCGGATCGACCGACCCGAATGCATGGCGCGACAAGCTGCTGGATGTCTACGACGTCATGACGCTGGGTGCGGACGGAAACGCACCGCAGGACGCCAGGTCGATGTGGAATGCCATGGCCGGCAGGTTCCACAAGGATCCGAACGTCAGTGTCGGCGCACATGATTTCGATCAGCAGGGGCTGGGTGTTTCCGGTCAACTCGGCGTCTCCGCCCGCTTGGGCGATGGCACCGGTCCCACGGCGGGGCCGGGCGCTTCGGTCGGCTTCGGCAAGAACATCCAGAGCAAGACGCGCCGGCATGACGAGTCCGGTGCGCGGCAGGTGCAGCTGAACGCGAACAGCGCCGGCCACAATTTCTCGGCCTCCGCCGGCTTCACTGGCGCTGCGCCCGGCATCAAGCCGGGACAGCTGGGCCATAACGCTGGCGACTTCGGAAAGGCGCAGGGCATCGGCCTGCCATCGGCCAATCTGGGTACGGTCAACGTGTCGGTCATGCGCGGTGGCGCAGGCGTGACGTTCCGGATGGTCAGCGACGGTGGACGCGTCGACGCCGACTACTCGGTCAAGGACACGGAATTCGCCAAGGCAAAGCACTTCGCGCAGCACATCGATGCGGGGAGAGCCGAATGGGTGGCCGCGCTGGGCGGCGGGCCCGAAGCGCAACGTCGCCTGGACGAGTTTCTGACCCAGCTGCTGCGCGACGACAAGCGTGGCAACGTCACCTATGGCGAGCGCCGGAGGTTGACGACCGAGGCTGCAAGGTCGGTCGACTATTACCGCGCGCTGGCCGTGACCTTCACCCCGCCGGACCGTCCACCCACTGACAGAGAAGCGGCGCAGATCCGGCGGCTCGACGGCGAAGTCACCCGGGTGCTTGGCAACCCCGCCAATTGGGACCCGCGCTCGCTGTGGGCATTGGACCTCAATCTGGAGTCCCGGACCAAGGGCCCGAGGCTGGTACTTGCCGTTCAGCATACCGAGCGCGTCGAGGCATCGAGGCAGCGGGCGGCGCTGATTGCCCAAGAGGCACCCGCCAGAAATCTCGTCCACACCTATTTCTAACCAGGAAGGTCACCATGTCCATCAGTTCGATTCCCAAGACGAAGTCCGATGTCTCATTGCTCGAAGCCAATCTGCCTAATCAGGGTAAGAAAGCCAAAGCGGGTGAGGAAAGAAGCCTTGGCGGGAATGCGCATTTCCAGCAGTTGACCCAGGCCGGCGGCGAGTCGTCCGCAGGAAGTCTGCGCGGGCCAACAGATCTCGGGTCGGCGGCCAATGCGATGTTCAGCGCGCCGGTCGGAAAGATCACGCAGACGGGTTCGAATCCGACGGTCGAGGAAGTGCCGGGCGAGATTCAGCAAGGCGAGAAGAAGGCGGACGTCAAGCGTGTCGTCGAAACGAGGGACATCGGTGTTCAGAGCCTCGGATTGACCGACATGCACAGCCACTTCGCTGGGGATGGCTACGCCAAACACCATGTGTACGATCCGAGGCTGACGCTGGCCGGAAACATTGCCGCCCAGGAGCCAATTCTGGACGGCGCGGGCATCGGTGAAACCGTCGTCATGTGCATCCCGACCAAGGTCGTGGGAAGTGCCAGTGACCCTGACGATCATCTGTGTTGTGGCAATACAGTCAGCAGCTCGGGTTTGCCGCTTGGCAAGACCTATTACGCGCCAGACGACCTCAGAGATGGTCTTCGGCCCATGACACTGGCGGACTACGATGAGCTGGGAAAGACCACGCAATATCCGGACACTGGCGTGGATTGGGAGCTGGGCCATGCCATGCTCGAGCTGAAGAAGTCCCATCCGGACCTTGCGGCAAGACTCTGGCCCGCCATCACCGGCCTGGTTCTGTGCGATGAAAATTCGATCTACAACTTCATGAGTCTGAAGAAGACCTTTCCCGGGGTCTTCTATCTCACTGGCGAGAACACGGGAATGAAGGAGGTCGTCGATCTGCAGAACAAGTTGATGCAGGAGATGCTCAACAAGCTCTTCAGGGGCCCCCAGATTGATTCACTGGCCGGGGACGAACTGGCCGCTCGATTGAAAGAGTTCGAGGACTCCGCGATCGTCAAGATCTTCCGGTATCTGGGAAGAGCCGGTGCCCCCAATGTATTCCACTGCGATTCGAGCGATACCAGAAAAAGCCTTGCCAACAACTCCCTGGGCGGTGGCGAGTATTTCAGCGCGATCGAGACGATATTCAAACTATGTCCCGATACGACTTTCATGTGGCCGCATCTTGGAGGACTGGGAAAGTTCACCATGCACGGAGATGATCACGTGAAGAAGATTCGAGGGGTGCTCGAGAGGAACAAGAACGTCAATATCGACATGTCATGGAACGTTGTCGCAGATCAGTTTTCAGCGAACCCCAAGATCCCGAAAGCAGGTGAACCTGGCGCCGACTCATACGATATGCATCAGGACATCGCCAAGCGCGACAAGCAGATCGATGAGTTGGCAGATCTCATCAGCGATTATCCTGACAGATTCTTCATGGGAAGCGACACCTTGGTTTCCGGCTCCTCGGCGTCGATCATCGACACGTATGCGACGTACAGAAACTGGGGCCGCGAGCCAGTCTCCAAGACCGCAGCGGAAGGTGGAGGAAGCGGTAAGCGGGCAGGGCTCTTCGACCGTCTTTCACATGATGTTCTCGACAAGATCGAGTTCAAGAACTTCGAAGCGCTCATGAAGAAGGCGAAGGCGGATGGCGATTACTACGAACGCCATGTTCTGGACAAGGACCTGGCCGAGTGTCAGGCGCGTATAGCAAGCGACCCGAAACGGCGGCTGCCCAACAACTGGCCTGCACTTCCCGGCAATGCATACAGCGGAATCGGTGGGGCGACGACCGCAATAGCGACGACGGCGGCTGCTACTGCCACGTCGGCGGGTACCAGCAGTCTGAAGAGGCCCGCTCCCGACAACGAGGAACCAACCCGGACGGCGTTGGAGGATCGAGAGCAGTCCGCGAAGAGAAGGCGCGTCAGCGTTTCATGACACTCGAGCTGGCCTACGGGCTGGCTGCTTCATACGACAAAGCCGCCTGGCACGATGCGCCAGGCGGCTTTTTTTGTCGAGGTCATCAGTGAAATTAGACCTCTCCCGCTTCTGTTGCCAGGCGCCTTGCGGCCGCGGGTGAGGAGGTGATGCCCCGGAAGAAGCTGTTAGGCGGTCTTCCTGAAGTAAGCGTCGTTGCCGATTACTTTGTTTGCCTCATGTTTGACGTCATGTTGGCATTTGACGCGCAGTAACCTCGGCCAGCTGACGGAATCGATAACCTTTTCAGCCCCACCAGCAGGACCCTGATTGCGCAAGGCCCTGTTGGTGGAGCTGGCCGGAATCGAACCGGCGTCTTCCATCCATTCACTTCGGCTTTTCAAGAGCCTTGACGACGAACGCCTGCTTTCGCAGAACAATCAAGGCTCTCCTACCACGATGCCTTGATCCTAAGAAACCATGCGTTCTGTCGCGGCCTGCAATGCGAAACAATGCCTACGGTGGCGAAGTTGAAAGGCACCACCAACTGATAGAAGAACAGCGTCGTTGACTGGCATTGGAGGGCATCGATCGCTTCGGCGAAGAGAACGCGAGTTCGCCTGACTGCCGTGATACGTCCGACAGCTGCCTAGAGTGGGCGCATGGACCTCGCCATGCACCCAACCTTAGCGCTCTCGCCGTTTCTGGCGCAGTTGGACTCCGTCCAATTGCGCTGGCTGCAGATAGCGCGCGCATGGTGCGCACCGGCGTCGAGCGCGCCTATGGCGACCAGCTCCGCCACAAGCTG
>JAZKDL010000515.1:0-735 GCA_040387575.1 Pseudomonadota bacterium | reverse complement strand
CACGCAGACGCAGTTTGAGCACTTCTGCAGCACCACGCTGCCCAAGTTTGGCTGGAGAGCGCTGCCGAAATATTCAGGCG
The DNA here is from genome assembly GCA_040387575.1 of Pseudomonadota bacterium. Taxonomy (GTDB): domain Bacteria; phylum Pseudomonadota; class Gammaproteobacteria; order Burkholderiales; family Burkholderiaceae_C; genus Variovorax. The sequence continues at coordinate 655 of JAZKDL010000515.1, read as the reverse complement.
AGGCGAGGTCCACGGATAACAACGGCGAGCAGGAATGGCGGGTTGTGTCTGCGGAACGATGCACTGATTTCGCAGCCATTGAACTTCACTGCACATGGTCAGCAGGGCGAGTTGGATGTCGCACTCGATATGACCGAATGGCCATCGCTTGCGCCATTGAAATCTCTCTCCGACGTGGGTCGGCGCGATGCCATCGCGAGCCTGACGCTCGCAGGCGTGCTCGACACGTTGAAGGAAACGGGATGGATGCCAGACCGCATCCAGGGGCCGCTGGACGTCCCGACTGTCACACCGACGATGCTGCCCTGCATTCGCCCGCGAGTCGCGATGCGCATCGGTGAGTTCGCCTTCGATCTTCTCCCGACGCGCGCATCGGCATCGCTTGCACATGCACTGGAAAGGGCTCTTGCCGCGCGCCCGGGCACCACATCGTCGCGCTTGATGCACTGGCCGTTGCGGACCTGTGTCGTCCTCGGCACGCATCGGTTGCCGGCAGCGCGTGTTGCAGCGCTGCGGCCGGGCGATGCCGTGTTCGGCGGAATGACCGGTCCGCTGCGCTTGCGCATCGTCTCGTCCAGAGGTCGCACATGCATGGCGGGTGACGGTGCAGCGCCCGATGGGCTCGCATGCCAGTACACATGGTCGTGCAGGCGCG
>JAZKDL010000514.1:0-12946 GCA_040387575.1 Pseudomonadota bacterium | reverse complement strand
TCGATCCCGATGGTGATCATCGCCGGCCAGGTTCCGACTGCGGCAATCGGTCAGGATGCCTTCCAGGAGTGCGATACCGTTGGCATCACCCGTCCGATCGTGAAGCACAACTTCCTCGTCAAGGATCCGAAGGATCTGGCGATGACGATGAAGAAGGCTTTCCACATCGCACGCACCGGCCGTCCGGGTCCTGTCGTGGTCGACGTACCGAAAGACGTGTCCTTCAAGAAGGTGACCTACACCGGCTATCCCGAGAAGGTCGAGATGCGTTCGTACAACCCGGTACGCAAGGGCCATGGCGGCCAGATCCGCAAGGCACTCCAGTTGCTGCTGGCGGCCAAGAGGCCATATATCTACACCGGCGGTGGCGTTCTTCTGGGCAATGCCACCAACGAACTGCGCACGCTGGTCGACATGCTCGGCTATCCGGTCACGAACACGCTGATGGGCCTGGGCGCCTATCCTGCGAGCGATCGCAAGTTCCTCGGCATGCTGGGCATGCATGGCACCGTTGAGGCCAACAACGCCATGCAGAACTGCGATGTGCTGCTGGCCGTCGGCGCGCGCTTCGATGACCGCGTCATCGGCAATCCGAAGCACTTCGCGCAGAACGAACGCAAGATCATCCACATCGACATCGATCCATCGAGCATCTCCAAGCGCGTGAAAGTCGACATCCCCATCGTCGGCGACGTGAAGGATGTGCTGACCGAACTCATCTCGATGGTCCGTGAGGCGTCTCAAAAACCCGATGCCGGTGCGCTGGCAGACTGGTGGAAGACCATCGAAGCCTGGCGCAGCACGGACTGCCTGAAATACGACCGTGGCAACAAGGACGTCATCAAGCCGCAATACGTGGTCGAGACGCTCTGGAACATGACGAAGGATGCTGATGCGTACATCACGTCGGACGTCGGCCAGCATCAGATGTGGGCTGCGCAGTACTACCGTTTCGACGAGCCGCGCCGCTGGATCAATTCAGGCGGTCTCGGCACGATGGGCGTGGGTATTCCTTATGCAATGGGCATCAAGCTCGCAAAGCCGGAGTCCGAGGTGTTCACCATCACCGGAGAAGGCTCGGTGCAGATGTGCATCCAGGAACTGTCGACCTGCCTGCAGTACAACACGCCGATCAAGATCTGCGCGCTGAACAATCGCTATCTGGGCATGGTGCGCCAGTGGCAGGAGATCGAATACTCCGGCCGCTACAGCCACAGCTACATGGATGCGCTGCCCAACTTCGTGAAGCTTGCGGAGGCCTATGGCCACGTTGGCATGCTGATCGAACGGCCGCAGGACGTCGAGCCTGCGCTGCGCGAGGCGCGCAAGCTCAAGGACCGCACGGTCTTCATGGATTTCCGCACCGACCCGACCGAGAACGTGTTCCCGATGGTCAAGGCGGGAATGGGCATCACCGAGATGCTGCTGGGGTCGGAAGACCTCTGACATCGAGTTCCGGGCTCGGCCAGAGCCCGGCTTCATCACACCTTTCGACGAATCTATTGCCCGCCGAGCCCGCACATTACCGTGCGCGGGGGAGGGCGGCGAAAAGAGGAGTTCGCACACATGAAACACATCATTGCCGTCCTTTTGGAGAACGAGCCCGGTGCTCTCTCTCGCGTCGTGGGCCTGTTCTCGGCCCGCGGCTACAACATCGAATCACTCACCGTAGCGCCGACCGAGGACCCGAGCCTCTCGCGCATGACGATCGTCACTGCCGGATCCGATGACGTGATCGAGCAGATCACCAAGCATCTGAACCGCCTGATCGAAGTCGTGAAAGTCGTCGACCTCACCGAAGGCGCCTACACCGAGCGCGAGCTCATGATGGTCAAGGTGCGCGCGGTCGGCAAGGAGCGTGAGGAAATGATGCGCATGGCCGAGATCTTCCGCGGCCGCATCATCGACGTGACCGACAAGAGCTACACCATCGAGTTGACTGGTGACCATGGAAAGAACGACGCGTTTCTCGAAGCGATCGATCGCGGGGCGATCCTCGAAACCGTGCGTACCGGTGCCAGCGGCATTGGCCGCGGCGAGCGCATCCTGCGGGTCTGATCACGATGTATCGGGGCTCAGTCGCCGCTCGTTCGGGCTGAGCCTGTCGAAGCCCTTGCTCGCGCAAGGACTGCATTGAGCCCTTCGACAGGCTCAGGACGAACGGCAACCACCACTGCATCAAAGCATCTATCTGGAGAACATCATGAAGGTTTATTACGACAAGGACGCCGACCTCAGCCTCATCAAGGGCAAGACCGTCGCGATCATCGGTTATGGCTCGCAAGGCCATGCACATGCACAGAATTTGAACGACAGCGGCGTGAAGGTCGTGGTCGGTCTGCGCAAGGGCGGTGCATCGTGGGACAAGGTCGGCAAGGCAGGCCTGAAGGTGGCTGAAGTCGCTGAAGCCGTCAAATCGGCCGACGTCGTCATGATCCTGTTGCCTGACGAGCAAATCGCCAACGTCTACAAGAACGACGTCGCTCCCCACATCAAAGAAGGCGCGTCGCTCGTGTTCGCGCACGGTTTCAACGTCCATTACGGCTTCGTCCAGCCGCGCGCCGACCTCGACGTCTGGATGGTCGCCCCGAAGGCACCCGGCCACACCGTGCGCAGCACGTACACGCAAGGCGGCGGCGTTCCCCACCTCGTGGCCGTGCATCAGGACAAGACCGGCAAGGCGCGCGACCTGGCGCTGAGCTACGCGACCGCGAATGGCGGCGGCAAGGCCGGCATCATCGAAACGAACTTCCGTGAAGAAACCGAAACCGACCTGTTCGGCGAACAAGCGGTTCTGTGTGGCGGTACGGTCGAGCTGATCAAGGCCGGTTTCGAAACGCTGGTGGAAGCTGGCTATGCGCCCGAAATGGCGTACTTCGAATGCCTGCACGAACTCAAGCTGATCGTCGACCTGATCTATGAAGGCGGCATCGCCAACATGAACTACTCGATCTCGAACAACGCCGAGTACGGCGAGTACGTCACCGGTCCGCGCATCGTGACGGACGAGACCAAGAAGGTCATGAAGCAAGTGCTGAAGGACATCCAGACTGGCGAATATGCCAAGAGCTTCGTGCTGGAAGCCGCTGCCGGCCAGCCTGCACTGATCAGCCGCCGCCGCATCAATGCAGAGCATCAGATCGAAATCGTCGGCGAGCAGCTGCGCGCGATGATGCCGTGGATCAAGAAGAACAAGCTGGTCGATCAGACCCGCAACTGATCAGGCTCTGCCTGGACACAGAGGCCACCCTTGCGGGTGGCCTTTTTCGTTCTGCCGGCCGCAGCGGCTGAACTACACTCGTCCGATGTACTTTCCCTTTCGTTCTGCGATGAGTCCGTCAGCATTTTCCCCAGCGTTGTCCTGCGCCGGAGACCGCTTCCATGCATGACGATACGGTGATCGAAGACGTGCCACCGCGCAAGCGCCGCAAGGGCATCTACATCCTCCCGAATCTGTTCACGTTGGCGGCACTCTTCGGCGGTTTTTATTCGATCGTCATGGCCATGAACGGCCGCTTTGATCTGGCAGCGCTCGGTGTCTTTGCCGCGATGATTCTCGATAGCCTCGATGGTCGCGTGGCACGCATGACCAACACGCAGAGTGCCTTCGGAGAGCAAATGGACTCGCTTTCCGACATGGTTTCCTTTGGTGCGGCGCCAGCCTTGATTGCTTACGAATGGTCGCTCAAAGGGCTGGGCCGCTGGGGCTGGATTGCTGCGTTCGTCTATTGCGCGTGTGCCGCATTGCGGCTTGCCAGATTCAACGTCAACACAGGTACCGTGGACAAGCGCTGGTTCCAGGGCCTGCCTTCACCAGCTGCTGCCGCTTTGGTTGCGGGCTTCATCTGGCTGATGACCGAATGGGGAAAGCGCGGCGGCGAAGTGTTGTATCTGTCCTGGTCCCAGATCACGTGGATCACTTTCGCTTTCACTTTGTATGCCGGGTTGTCAATGGTCACGAATGCGCCGTTCTACAGCTTCAAGGACATCCAAGTGAAGAAGAGTGTCCCTTTTGCCGTGATCGTGCTGATTGCACTGGCGATCGCCATCATCAATATTCATCCTCCGACGGTATTGTTCGGCGTGTTTGTAGCCTATGGCCTCAGTGGATTTTTTGTCTATGGATGGCGGAAGGCGAAGGGGCAGCAGGTCAGTGTGATCAGCATGTCGACCGAAGAGCCCGACGAGCGTGGGCTGCACAAGTAACCGACTAGGTAAAAGCCCGAAGATTGCCGCAAGGCGGCTTTGTGCTAGATTCGAGATCCTAATGAAGCAGATTTCGCTGGCCCTACTACTGATCCCCTTCGGGCGGAAAAGGTAGCGCACGCGCTAATCCCTTACACGGCCCGTTCGCACCAGCAACGGGCCGTTTTGTTTGGGGTTGCTGGTGAATCCACATCACCACAGAGAAATCGACATGTTGAAGCAACCTCAAGCCAAGTACCGCGCATTTGCCCCGATCGGCCTCAAGGACCGCACCTGGCCAGATGCCGTCCTGACCAAGGCGCCGATCTGGCTGTCGACTGATCTGCGCGATGGCAATCAAGCCTTGGTCGAGCCGATGGACATCGATCGCAAGATGCGCATGTTCGAAACCCTCGTGGCCATCGGGTTCAAGGAAATCGAGGTCGGCTTTCCTTCGGCATCGCAGGTGGAATTCGACTTCGTGCGCCGTCTCATAGAAGAAAACCGCATCCCCGACGACGTGACGATCCAGGTGCTTACGCAGGCACGCGACCATCTCATTACGCGCACCTTCGAAGCGCTCCATGGGGCTCCACGCGCTATCGTCCATCTCTACAACGCGGTGGCGCCGATCATGCGCCGCGTCGTGCTGGGCATGGACGAGGACCAGATCGTGGAGCTTGCGGTGACGCATGCGTGCATGTTCAACGATTGCGCCGCCAAGCAGCCGGCGACGCAGTGGACCTTCCAGTATTCACCTGAGATGTTCTCGGGCACCGACCTCGCATTTTCCAAGCGAGTCGTCGATGCCGTGATGGACGTCTGGGCACCGACGCCGCAGCACAAGGCCATCGTCAATTTGCCGTCGACTGTCGAGCATTCCACGCCGAATATCTTCGCCGACATGATCGAGTGGATGCATCGTCACCTCGCTCGGCGTGATTCGATCGTGTTGTCGGTGCATCCGCACAACGACCGTGGAACGGGCACAGCCGCAGGCGAGTTCGCGCTGATGGCGGGCGCAGATCGAATCGAAGGCTGCCTGTTCGGCAACGGCGAGCGCACCGGCAATCTCGACCTCGTGAATGTCGCACTCAATCTCTACACGCAGGGCGTTTCGCCGGAACTCGACTTCTCGAACATCGACGAGATCCGCGCAACGGTTGAGCATTGCAACCAGATCCCTGTGCATCCCCGCCACCCGTACGTCGGCGACCTGGTCTACACCTCGTTCTCCGGCTCGCACCAGGACGCCATCAAGAAGGCGTTTGCGGCGCGCAAGGATGGCGACATCTGGGACATGCCCTACCTGCCAATCGATCCGAAGGACGTCGGCCGGAGCTACGAAGCCGTGATCCGTGTGAACAGCCAGTCGGGCAAGGGCGGCATGGCCTACTTGCTCGAAAGCGAGTACGGCCTCGAGATGCCGCGCCGCCTGCAGATGGAGTTCATGCAGGTCGTTCAGCGCGTGATGGATGTTGCGGGCAAGGAACTGACGGCAGCTGATCTCTGGCAGCTCTTCGAGGGCGAATATCGCCTCAAGTCCGCTGCGGGACCACAGCATCGCGTGCTTGAGGAGCAGGGCGAGGGTGCGACGGCGTCGGTCGTGTTGCGCGCCGATCTTCCCTGGGATGGCGAAGTCCGAAAGATCGAAGGCCGTGGCAACGGACCGATCGACGCATTCATTCAGGCGCTTGCCGCATCGACCGGCCACGCGATCCGTGTGATCGACTATCACCAGCACGCGATTGGTGCCGGTGCGGATGCGCAGGCTGTGGCCTATCTTGAACTGCGTATCGACGAGACACGCACACTTTTTGGCGTGGGTGTCGACGCAAATATCATCTCCGCATCGCTGAAGGCAATCGTCTCGGGGCTTGAGCGGTCGCGGGGACATGACGCACACAGCACACAATCGGAGGCTGCTGCAGCCTGAGCATGACGCGCGGGGTGCCGAAAAAAGGAGATTCCACGATGACCGACAAACTCATAATTTTCGACACCACTCTGCGCGACGGCGAGCAATCGCCTGGTGCCTCGATGACCAAGGACGAGAAACTGCGCATCGCGCGGCAACTCGAGCGTCTGCGGGTCGACGTTATCGAGGCGGGTTTTCCGGCCAGTTCGAATGGTGATTTTGAGGCGGTTCGCCTGATCGCGAATGCCATCAAGGACTCGACGGTCTGTGGCCTGTCGCGCGCCAACGATCGCGATATCGCCCGCGCCGCGGAGGCGCTCAAAGGCGCCGCCAATGGCCGTATCCACACATTCATCGCCACGTCGCCGTTGCACATGGAGAAGAAGCTGCGGATGTCGCCCGACGAGGTGTTCGAGCAGGCGAAGCTGGCTGTGCGCTTCGCCCGCAACCAAGTGGGCGACGTCGAATTCAGCCCCGAGGACGGTTATCGCAGTGACATGGATTTTCTGTGCCGTGTGATCGAGGCGGTAATTTCAGAAGGCGCGACCACCATCAACGTGCCCGACACGGTTGGCTACGCCATTCCCGAGCTGTACGGAACCTTCATCAAGACACTGCGCGAGCGCGTGCCGAACAGTGACAAGGCGGTCTGGTCGGTGCATTGCCACAACGATCTGGGCATGGCAGTAGCGAATTCGCTCGCTGGCGTCAAGATCGGCGGCGCGCGACAAGTCGAGTGCACCATCAACGGGCTCGGCGAGCGCGCTGGCAACTGCTCGCTTGAGGAGGTCGTCATGGCAGTGAAGACTCGTCGCGACTACTTCGGGCTGACGCTTGGCATAGACACCCAACACATCCTGGCAGCCAGCCGGATGGTGAGCCAGACTACTGGTTTCGTGGTGCAGCCCAACAAGGCGGTGGTCGGCGCCAATGCTTTCGCACACGCGTCGGGCATCCACCAGGATGGGGTGCTCAAAGCGCGTGACACTTATGAAATCATGCGGGCCGAGGACGTGGGCTGGAGCAACAACAAGATCGTGCTGGGCAAGCTCAGTGGCCGCAATGCGTTCAAGCAGCGGCTTCAGGAACTCGGTGTGACGATGGAAAGTGAGGCTGCGATCAATGCGGCGTTCGCGCGGTTCAAGGAGCTGGCCGACCGCAAGAGCGAAATTTTCGACGAAGACATCCTCGCACTGGTCAGCGACGGCGAGGTGTCGAACGTTGGTGAGCAGTTTGGCTTTGTCTCGTTGGCCCAGCACAGCGAAACCGGCGAACGACCGCAGGCCCGAGTCGTTTTCACCGTGGAGGGCAAGGAAGTTACCGGTCAATCGGATGGGAATGGCCCGGTTGATGCTTCATTGAAAGCGATCGAGTCTCTTGTGCGAAGTGGCGCCGAGATGGTGCTTTACTCGGTGAACGCGATCAGTGGATCGACGGAAAGCCAGGGCGAAGTGACGGTTCGACTGCAGAGAGCCGGCCGCGTTGTGAACGGCGTCGGTGCAGATCCGGACATCGTCGTTGCTTCGGCCAAGGCTTATCTGAGTGCGCTCAACAAGTTACAGAGCCAAGCTGAGAGAGTTGCTGCGCAAGGTTGAGATACGGGTCGATCCTTCATTTCGAATTCAGAAAGGGCCGCAAGTATCTGTTATTGCGCGATTTTTTTGATTTCTATACACTGCGGGCTCCCCCTTTCGTCCGCTGGAGAGTTTTGATGCCCGAAGCCCGTCTTCACCGAGTTTCCAGCCCTGTATCCCCCGTATTCCGTCTCGCCGCCGTCGCTCTGTGCGCTGCGGCGTTTTTGTTGCCTGCGGCTCAAGCCGCCAAGCGTGAAACCCCGGCAGCCAAGAAGGCTGTAGCGAGCAGTGACAGCAAGCGCAAGATCGCTACGTCCGCCTCGAAGCCTGCGCGTTCTGCTTCGGTAGAAGAAAAAAGCGTGCGTGGCGGCCGCAACGTGGTGGCCACCATCCGCAAGAAGAACGGCAAGACAGTTGTGGCGGTACAGCGGCGTTCTGTTGTGCGTGTGGCGGAGCCCGCGCGTCTTTCCTATGGCCAGATGGCCGGCTTGCATCGCACAGATGACGTTCTCGACTTGAAGTCGAGCGCGGCACTGGTAATCGATCAGGACACCCGCGAGGTTCTGTTCAGCAAGAACGACCACGCAGTATTGCCCATTGCATCCCTGACCAAGCTCATGACCGGCGTCTTGGTCAGCGAGGCCAAGCTGCCGATGGATGAAATGATCACCATCACGCAAGATGATGTCGACACCGAAAAAGGAAGTAGCTCGCGCCTGCGCGTCGGCACTACTTTGTCGCGCGGCGAGCTTCTCCACTTGGCGCTGATGTCGAGTGAGAACCGCGCCGCGCACGCGCTGGGTCGTACCTATCCAGGTGGTCTTGCCACATTCGTAAGCATGATGAACGCCAAGGCTCGCGCCATTGGCATGCACGACACGCATTACGTCGAGCCGACTGGGCTGTCGTTTCATAACCAGTCCAGTGCGCAGGATCTGGCATTGCTGGTTAACGTCGCATCGACCGATGCCACCGTGCGCGAGCTGACCACATCGCCAAATTACCAAGTTGAGGTTGGCAACCGCGTGCTGCAGTACAACACCACCAACCGTCTGGTGAAGAGCCCCGATTGGGAGATCGGTGTACAGAAGACGGGATATATCTCCGAAGCTGGCCAATGTCTTGTCATGCAGGTGAAGATCGCCGGCCGTAAGCTGATCATGGTATTCCTAGATTCGGCAGGCAAGTTCAGCCGTATCGCAGATGCAGAACGTGTTCGTCGTTGGGTGGAAGCGACTCAGTTCATGGCGCCGAGCATTCAGAACGTCGCTTCGCAGCACATCGCTGGAGACTGACCGAGCAATTGATTGCGCCGCGCATGCACGCGTCGATCACGCCTTTGAAATTTCTATCCGCATGCGCAGAACCACGGTCCAGCTGCCCGCTGCCCGTGGTTTTGTTTCTTCTGAGATAGACGTCGCGCAATGCCACGCACATCAGCGCGCTGCTAGCGAGTCGATGCTGTAGCCCAAGGCATTCGAGATCTCGCTGGCCGTCGCCTGGAGCTTCGGAAGCCAGCCTTCATCCAGGCGATCAGCAGGTGCGGAGATCGACAGTCCGGCAACCAGCTTGTTCTGATCGTCGTAGATGCCCGCTGCCATGCAACGCACGCCGAGTTCGAGTTCCTCGTTGTCTCTGGCGATGCCGTACTGGCGGGCTTTCGCGAGCTCGCGTTCCAGTAAAGGCAGCTGCGTGATGCTGTTGCGTGTGTGGCCGGCAAGTCCCGTGCGCGTGGCGTAACTGCGCACGCGTTGAGGATCGTCAGCGGCCAGGAACAGTTTGCCGGTCGAGGTCAGGTGCAACGGTGCACGGCCGCCGATTGCCCTAACCACTTGCATACCGGAGCGCTCACTGTAGGAGCGTTCGATGTACACGATCTCATCGCCTTGGCGCATGCTGAGATTGACTGGTTGTTGCGTCAGCTTGTGCAACTCGCGCATCGGCGCCAGTGCCGCATCGCGCACGTTCAGTCGACCCTTGACCAGGTTACCCAACTCGAGCAATCGCATGCCGAGCCGATAGTTACCCGCTTCAGGTCGATCAACGAAGCGTCCAACAGCGAGGTCGTTCAATATGCGGTGGGTGGTCGACGGATGGAGACCCGTCTTCTCGCTGATCTCTTTCAGTGAGATCGCTTCTTCACGCGACGCCAGCACGTCGATCAGCGCGAATATCCGTTCAATGACCTGGATGACCGGTGTAGCCGGGACGTCGGTTGGTGGTTTTCTCATGTGCTGCACGCGGAATGACCGGGCTGCAATTTTACCTTGTGAAATCGGTTTGTGTCTTCCAGCTGCCGTCCGTCAGAACTTCATGGGGCGTGTAGCGCGCCTTGTAGTTCATCTTGGGGCTGCCTGCGATCCAGTAGCCCAGGTAGACATAGGGAAGAGACAGCTTGCGTGCCTGATCGATTTGCCACAGGACGCCGTAGTTGCCGTAGCCGGCGCCCGGATCAGGCTCATAGAACGTGTAGACCGCCGATATCCCGTCGTTCAGCACATCGAGGATCGACACCATCTTGAGCGCACCGGGGCTGCCGTCAGGTAGCGGTTCGCGAAACTCCACCAGACGCGAATTGACGCGGCTTTGCAGCAAGAACTGCGTGTACTGGTCGATGCTGTCGTGGTCCATGCCGCCGCCGGAGTGCCGTCCGTTCTGATAGCGCAGATAGAGTTGGTAATGCTCCGGCACGAAACACAGCTTGAGTACCCGCACCTGGAGATTCGCGTGGCGTGACATCGCGCGACGCTGGCTGCGGTTGGCTTGAAAATCGTTGACGCGCACGCGCAACGGTACGCAGGCGGTGCAGCCATCGCAATACGGCCGGTAAGTGAACATCCCGCTGCGTCGGAAGCCATTGCGCACCAGGTCGGAATACGCGTCGTTGTGGATCAGGTGACTGGGCGTGGCGACTTGCGAGCGGGCCATTCGATCCGGCAGATAGCTGCAGGGATAAGGCGCCGTCGCGTAGAACTGCAACGTATGAAGCGGAAGTTCCTTGAGGTGCGTCACGTCGGTACGGAGGGGTTCGCAGGCAGGAGTTCAGACCAGTATACGGGGTCGAAACGCCAGCTGGGCGGCGCCTTTGCGCGTTCCCTGGCAACGCGCGCGACAAAGTCCGCACGTGCGATTTCTCGTGCGCCCAAGCTGGCGAGATGCACTGTGTTCTGCTGGCAGTCGATCAACTCGATGCCGTGGTGTCGGCAGAAGCAGACGAGTGCAGCCAATGCGATCTTGGACGCGTCCGTACGGCGCGCAAACATCGATTCGCCAAAAACTGCATTTCCTAGCGAAACGCAATACAGGCCGCCTGCTAATTCACCATCGATCCATGTTTCGATGCTGTGTGCGTGACCGGCTCGATGAAATTCGAAATAGGCCTCGATCATCGCGGGAACGATCCATGTACCTGCCTGACCTGTGCGCGCTGCTTGTGAGCAGGCACGAATCACCGTTTCAAAGTCATGATCAAATCGAATTTCACAACGATTTGAGGAACGAAAGTGTTGGAGTGTTTTTCGCAATGACTTGTGCAGCCGAAACTCGCGGGGGCTCAATGTCATTCGCGGATCGGGACTCCACCAGAGGATCGGCTGTCCATCACTGAACCAGGGGAAGATGCCATGTCCGTAGGCATCGAGCAAGGTTGTGACGGTCAGGTCCGCGCCCGCGGCGAGCAATCCTGGAATAGGGTCGCCATCAGCCCACGCCGTCTTGGGGTCGGGAAGCAACTCACCAGGCTCAAGCCATTGCAATTGCATGATTGTCAAAAAAATTGTTCTTCAAGATAAAATGACAAAACATTAAATTTTTGTCAAATAGGTTTAGTTTTCAAGCATCGATTTATAGCTATGCCGGTCGATTCTTATGGATTTCTGCCACTTATTTCACGAAAATAATGAAAAGATCAATAAATATTATGTAATCGAATTTCAGCTGATGTTTCTAACCTCAGAATCCGCTCGTACAAAAAGATACGAAGGGGTGGGGAATGGGGAACACACAGAGGGCGTATGTCTGCGCACGTGATGGCGCGATTCGACGTGCAGCTTCATGGACTTCGGATACAGAGGCAGGACGATGATCATCCCGCGCCGGATGCTCTTCGGAAAGCTAAATCTGACGCTTTTTCGTGCGGCCGAATCCGCGACCGCCTTTGCCAAACTGCGTGGTAATCCCCATGTCGAACTGACGCACTGGTTTCATCAGCTCTGGCAACTGGACGACGGTGACATCCATCGCATATGCCGGCATTACCGGATCGAGCGCGAGGAGGTGGATCAAGATCTCATCGCGGCACTTTCGAAGTTGCCCGGCGGCGCCAGTTCGCTTCAGGATTTTTCACCGCATGTGATTGCTGCGATCGAGTGCGCCTGGATTGCAGCAAGCCTCGAATTTGGCGCAGCCAGCATTCGCGGCGCTTGGCTACTGTTGGCCTTGTTGAGGAACGCCGAACTGCGACGGGTTCTGCTCGGCATATCTTCGGCTTTCGGACGAATTCCGGTCGATGTGCTTGCAGATGGGCTTCCGGCGATCGTTGCGGGGTCGCTGGAAGATGGCGAAGAGCCGCATGACGGATCCGGCCTCTCTTCTGCGGTACCCGGCGATACGAGTCACGCATTTGCAGCGCCCCAAGATGGCAAGTCGGCGTTGGAAAGCTATTGCTCGGATCTCACTGCACAGGCCTTGGCTGGGAAGATAGACCCCGTCGTCGGACGTGACTCGGAAATTCGCGCGATCGTCGACATCCTCCTGCGGCGTCGACAGAACAATCCTTTGTTGACTGGCGATGCCGGTGTGGGCAAGACCGCGGTAGTGGAGGGACTGGCGTGCGCCATCGTCAGCGGTGACGTGCCTCCCGCATTGCGTCAGGTGCGCCTGTTGAGTCTCGACGTCGGGGCGCTTGTCGCTGGTGCGAGCATGCGGGGCGAATTCGAGGCGCGCCTCAAGCGTGTGCTGGAAGAGGCGCTCACATCGACGCAACCTGTCGTGCTGTTCGTTGACGAGGTGCACACGCTGATGGGGGCTGGCGGACAGGCCGGCACCGGTGATGCCGCGAATCTGCTCAAGCCCGCGCTGGCGCGTGGGACCTTGCGGACGATCGGTGCAACGACGTGGAGGGAATATAAGCGCCACATCGAGAAAGACCCGGCCCTGACTCGGCGTTTCCAGGTGCTTCAGGTGCTCGAGCCCAATGAACGCGCTGCAACGGCGATGGTGCGTGGCCTGGTCCCGACCTTTGCGCGTCACCATGGCGTCGCCGTGCTGG
>JAZKDL010000513.1:0-9545 GCA_040387575.1 Pseudomonadota bacterium | reverse complement strand
CATACGGCGGCGGCGCCGGCCAGCAGCCCACGCCATGCCGGCCATGCCGCCGAGCGCTTGGCTTGTTGAGCTGAGGCGTGGTGCGAGAACGCGTGCCTGAGTCGTTCACTTGGACCGCCTTGACGAATCTAAGACCGCCAATACGTTTCCAAAATCGCTGAACAGCGCGTGTTACTCGAACCTGGCGGCAGAAACAGGCCCATCGCTTCGGAACGGTGAAGGTTCCATCCAGGTTGCCGCAATGGTGCCGTCCGCTTGCACGTCGAGCGAGGTGGACAGCGCCGGTGCAGCACCTGCGACGCCTACGCGAAGCGTGGTGCGCCAGCCTTCATCGGCCGCGTATCGTCTTGCGAACGTACCCTCATGCTCTCCGCCCAGGCCTGACTGGTAAACGCCCCACAGCGCCATCAGGTTTCCGTTGCGATCGGCCACCAGGCTGGGGGCGCGATTCTGGTAGTGAGTGCCATTCGTCGTGCTGACGGTGGTGACTGCGTTCCAACCTGCGCCGGGGGTATACCGGCGATGAAGGAGATTGCTGCCGTAGTCGGAAACCTGCTGCTGCCAGACTGCATGGAAATTGCCCAGGCTGTCGGCTACCAGCCTCTGGCCCATGGCGTGGCCCACATCGTCGTTTTCGAGCAGCGCCGGCACCGTCCAGCTGCCCCCCGGTGCTGCGAGCACGCTCCACCACAAGTCGAAGCGATATGGCCCGCCCGCGTAAACGTAGGAGTTCCAGAGCGCCATGACCTGGCCTGAGCCGGAAATAGCGAGTCTCGGTGCGTACGGATCGCCCATCGGAGTCGCGCCCAGCGAAACCGCGGGCTGCCAGCCGCTGCCGACTTGATAGCGCGCGATCCAGACCGGCGCGCTGCCGTTGGTCTGAACCCACAGAACGTAGGCATTGCCTGCAGCATCTGCAGCCACTTGCGGCTGGTCGGCCTGGTCGTAGGTCCCGATGTTGGCCGAACTGCCCAGTCGAACCTGCGCTTGCCAGCCGCCGCTCGGGGTGAAGCGGGCAGCCCAGATGTCTCGATTGCCGTAGGCCCCGGATACAGACTTGGGCCAGACGGCGAAGGCATTGCCATCGGCATCGACCGCGAGAGAAGCGCGATAGGCAGGCTCCGTGCCGCTGTCTACACGTACCGGCGTTTGCCAGCCCGCGCCCTTCACGAAGCGCGACGACCACACTTCATTGCTTGCGCCATATCCGGATGACTGCATCCAGATGGCCAAGCCGTTGCCTTGTCTGTCGAAGCGGATCTCAGGGGAAAAAGCGTCGTAGGTTCCGGGCGTACTCAACGTGCTGACACTGCCCCAACTGGCGCCCGTGCCTTGCACGGCCGTGCGGATCTCGTAAGCACCGCTGGCGCCTGCGGTCGACCAGGCGACCACCATGTTCCCCTGTCCGTCCTGGGCTGTGACGGGGTCGATGGAGGTGGCCGTCGTCGAGTCGAATTGGTGTGGTGCGTTCCAATGACCGTCGGCCGTTCGGAACGACCACGACTTCTCTGCGACCAAGCCGTTGCCGGCCAGGTCCGTCAGCCCGGTGCCTGCCGTCACGGTATAGCGAGCCAGCATGTCCAGCGTCTGCGTCGGCACGAAGGAAATCTTGTCGCTCGCCGCGACGTAGCTCAACGCACCCTGAACCCGGGCACCCGCGCGCGTGATGCTGACATTGCTCTCTGTGACTGTCGACGCCAGCAGCGCTTCGCTCAAGGTGGCTGAAATCTCGGTGTTGCGAGGGACGTCGTCGCTCGCCGTGGGTATGAAAGCCACGACGCTTGGCGGTGTCGTGTCGGCTGCGGGAGCCGGAGAGGGCGCGGGTGCCGGTGCCGGTGCAGGCGCCGGGGCGGGCGTTGGAGCACCTCCGCCTCCACCGCCGCAGGCGGAAACCAGCGTCGCTAGACAAGCGATGGCCAATGACTTCTTCAAAACGATTACTCCTCTTTGTTGTTTGGGAAAACGCGCCTTCCTCGTTGGCGTGCAGCGAGCCTGAAACCTGCCAGTGGGATTCGTCAGCGCAGCAGCGGCAGAAGTCGTCCCAAAGCCGTAGGCCGGCTCCTACGGGACAAATGGTAGCGCCCCGTTACTTCACGAAACAGGAGAAAAATGGGAGCTAAACGACGGTTTAGCCCATCAGTTGAATGGTTGACAGCCGGAGCAATGCTTCATCGCAATACCGTGGCGCGGTCGTATCGAGCTGAGCGCGCGCGTGCATATCGGCAGGCCCATCTGAGCCCCCGCGTGCGATACGTCATCGACCGGCTCTTCGCGTCAGCCGCTAAAGGAAGCTTGAACTGACGCCGTCGTCCGCGCCGGTATTGCCGCAGCCGAAAGCGTCACTGCGGAACGGCATCGCTGCTCGCCTGACGGTCCGACCTCAATCCTTGCGTTCGTAGAGAAATTCCTTGGGCAGGGCGCCGTCCTGCTTCAGTCCCAACCGTTGCAAGCGGTAGAGGTGTCCGGAGAACGACATGGCTTCGACGCGTGAAAGATCGCGTCCGCGTGCATACGCCTCCATCTCGATGCGCACGGCGGCAGGCGGGTGCGACGCGATCCGCTCCGCGATGCGCAGGGCCTCGGCCATCACTGCTTCGGGCTCGACGACCCGGTTGACCAGGTTCAGGCGAAGCGCCTCCGCTGCGGGCATGGCGTCGCCGGTCAACAGCATCTCCATGGCCACGGCGTGCGGCAATTGGTAGGCGAGCCGGGTGGTGCCGCCGGCGCCACCCATGCCGTACGCAATTTCCGGAAACCCGAACGAAGCGGTGGTGGACGCAACGCGGATGTCGGTCAGGTTGAGCAGATAGATCATTCCCTGGCCCAGGCACCAGCCGTTGACGGCTGCCACGATGGGCTTGAAGCGCTCGAGCATCAGCACGTCGCGTGACCATGCGAAGTTGTCCGGTGTCTCGCCTTCGCCGCGATGCGGCCAGAGATGGTCGTACAACGCGTCCTTGGGCGAACTCTCGGAGCTGTAGGGCGTCTTGATGTCGTCGCCTGCGCAGAAGGCGCGTTCACCTGCCCCGGTGAGGATGCCGCAATGGACACTGTCGTCGGCCAGGAACTCCTTCAATGCCAGGAACAACTCCTTGTGCATCAAAGGCGTCATCGGATTCACCTTCCCGTTGTCGATCGTGAAAGTCGCGATCGAGCCCTTGCGTTCATATCGGATTGGCATCTTTACCTCAGTTCCATTGTTGGGTCACTTGATCGAACGCGCCTGCGCGCAGATCGGGTTTTTCCGACCGGAGCAGGTGCTTGGCGACCTTCTCCGATGGCGTTTTGGGCAGGCTGTCCCTGATGTCGAAGTAGCGCGGAACCTTGAAGGCCGCCAGGTGTTGCGCGCAGTGCGCGGCCAGGGCGGGAAGATCGAAAGTCTCACGCGTGGCCGGCGGCCGAAGCACCAGGCACGCCTTGACCTCTTCGCCGCGGTCGGCATCGGGGACGCCGATGACGGCCGCCTCCAGAACATCGGGCCAGCCGGTGAGCACCGCCTCGACCTCGTTGGCCGCGATGTTCTCGCCCGATCGCCGGATCATGTCCTTGACGCGGCCGACGATGTAGAAGAAGCCTTTCGCATCGCGACGGAACAGGTCGCCGGTGCGGAACCATCCGCCGGGGCGCAGGCTGTCGGCGTTGGCCTCTGGCTTGTTCCAGTAGCCGAGCATGATGCCGGGCCCTCTGACCCAGAGTTCGCCGATCTCGCCGTCCGGCACCGGCTCACCTTCGGCATTGCGGATCGACACCTCGCGAAAGGGCGATGGAATGCCGCACGAACCGCTGCCGACCATGTCGTTCGCCCAGTACGGGACAGACAGCGCCGAGCCGACTTCCGTCATCCCGAAACTCTCGCGGGCGGTGACGTTGAAGCGGCGTTCGATCTCCAGGTGCGCATCGCGGCGCCATCCGAAGATCGAAGCGAGTGCAAGTGGCAGTTCGGCGTCCCGGGGCTCGGCGGGTTGTTTCAGGACGATCTGCGGAAAGATGCAATAGCCGATCCTGTAGCGATGAACCCAACCCAGAAAGCTGGAACTCGATGGCCGCTCTGCCAGGAACACCGTGCCGCGCAGATACAGCGCCATCAGCAGCTGCCACTGCGGGTCCATGTAATAGAAGGGCTGGGCAGACAGCACATTGCGAATGTCGCCCTTGATGCGGAAGGCTGCGACGCGAGAGAGCACGAGCCAGTACCGGTGCGTCAGCATGCAGCCCTTGGGCAGCCCGGTCGTGCCCGAGGTGTACTGGATGTTCAGCAGGTCATCGAGCTCGGGCTCCCGGTCCGGAAGGAAGGTGGCGGCGTCGTGTGCGGCGAGCGCGTCCCAACTGTCCGCACCTTCTGCGCCGACCACGACCCGACAGCCCATCGCCGGGCTGCCCGCGAGCTCCGGCGCATCGCGCAAGTTCGCATCCGTCGCAGCGTCTGTCACCAGGAGCTTGGCACCGCTGTCGCCCAGCACATAGGCCACTTCCCGCGGCGTGTAGCGGTTGTTGATCGGAACCATGACCGCACCGAGCCGGGCGATCGCCAGCCAGGTGAGCGGAAATTCGAGCACGTTGCCGAGCATCACGCCCACGCGGTCACCAAAGGTCACGCCCTTGGCTTTCAGCCCGGCCGCGACCGAACGGGTCATCGTCTGAATGTCGAGCGCCGACAACTCCCGGTCGGTGGCGATCAGGTGCAACGCCGTCTTGTCGCCCATCTCCTGCGCCGCCTGGTCCAGAAAGGCGCCGAGATTGCGCGCGAAGGGCAGTGCTTCGCAGGCGATTCGCGCGTCCTGCGCTTCTTTCAATTCAATGTCATTCATGTCGATCTCCGAGTCGTACCAATCGCTCTCCGGCGCGGCGCGCGAGTTCCGCCACGGCCAGGCCGACGACGGACATCGCAACCATCATGCAAGCGGCCGCGGCCACCGTCGGGTCCAGGCGCAGGTTGAGGTCGTTCCAGATTCGCATCGGCAGCGTTTCCATCGTGCCGCCCACGAACATGGTGATGAGCAGGTCGTCGAAGGAGGCGAAGAACGCGAACATCGCGCCCGAGAGAAGTGCTGGCCGCAGCGCGGGCACGGTCACCAGCACGAAGGACCGCAACGGCCCCGCACCGGACACACGCGCCGCCCGCGTGATGGTTTCGTCCACGTTGCGCAACGCGGCGACGACCACGATGATCACGAAGGGCGTGGCAACGACCGCATGTGCCAGTGCCAGCGCGACGAAGTTCTGCAGGAACCCGACCCGCGCGAACACCATGAACACCCCCAGCGCCAGAACGATGCCCGGGACGATCAACGGCCCGACGGCCAACCCGTAGAGAAGGCGTCCTCGCATGCCTTGCAGCCGGACGATGGCAACGGCCGCAGACACCCCCACGAGGACCGCGATCACCGTCACCACCACCGCCAGCTGCAGGCTGAGCACGAGCGCGTTGCGCCATGAAGGCTCGAAGAGGAGCGCGCCGTACCAGCGGGTCGACCAGCTCGTGGGCGGGAAGCCCAGAATCTCCGAGGCGTTCAGGGAAATCGGGACCAGAAATCCGAGGGGAAACAACAGGAAAGCCGCAATCGCGACAAACCACAGTGCCAGAAAAGCTCTGCCGGACTTTCCCATCACCTGCCTCCGTAAAGGTTTCGCTGAGGCGCCAGCCAGCGCAGCAGCGCGACCGCTGCCACGGTGATCAACAGCAGCACCAGGGCCATCGCCGAAGCGCCGGCCCAGTCGTTCATCTGATGCACCTCGACCTCGATCAGGTTGGCAATCGTGCGTTGCCGCGGTCCGCCCAGGAGCGCGGGCGTGATGTAGAAACCGAGCGACAGAATGAAGGTCAACATGGCCGCGGCCGCCAGGCCCGGACGGGTCATGGGCAGGTACACGTGGATGAATGCGCGCAGCGGTGAGGCGCCAAGAACGCGGGCCGCGCGCACCAGGGTGCTGTCGATTTCGGTCATGGCGCCGACCAGCGTGAGGATGCTGATCGGCAACAGGATCTGCACCATGCCGAGATGCACCGCGAGCGGGGTGAACATGAAGCGCTGCGGCGCGTCCGTCAGGCCCAGGGACATGAGCGTCGCATTCAGCACGCCTTCCCGTCCCAGCAGAACGGACCAGGTGTAGGTGCGCACCAGCACGCTGGTCCAGAAAGGCAGCAGGATCAACGCCTGCAGCCATGCACGGCGCCGAGCGGGCTGCAGGGCGATGAAGCAGGCCGCGGGATAGCCGATGACCAGGCACAGCACGGTGACGGACAACGCCAACTGCACCGTGCGTGCAAACACGATGGCGACGATGGGCGAGTCCCACAGCTTCGCGAAGTTCGCCAGGACGCCGTTCGAACTCGAGAACGAGACCCGAGCGATTTCGAGGCAGGGCAGCAAGAAGAACAGTCCGAACAGCAGCAGCATGGGCGCCGCCTGGCCCACGCGCAGCCAGTGCGGACTGCGTCTGCCGCCCCGATTCACTTGAGCAGCCATGCGTTCCAACGTTGCGTCAGCGCGGCGCGGTTGTCTGCCCAGAACTCGGGGCTGTAGTTGTACTGCTTGGCCAGATTCTCTGGATAGGTCGGCAGCGTGCGCGCGACATCGACGGGGACTTTCTCCATCAGGCCGGGCGTGAATCCGGGATAGGGCGAGAGCTTCAGAAACTCGACGGCCTTGTCCACGTCCAGCCGGCCGTTCATGTACATCATGGCCTCCCGTGGGTGCTTGGCGCCTTTCGGTATCGCCCAGAAGGAAGGTTGCAATGCGCCGCCTTCCCATGAGATCTCGACCGGCTTGTTCTCACGTTTGAGGGGCGCGACGCGTCCGTTCCATACCGTTCCCATGGTGACCTCGCCATCGAGCAGCAACTGCACCTGCTGCGCACCCGTCGCCCACCAGGTGACGACGTGGGGTTTGATCTGGTCGAGCTTGCGGAACGCGCGGTCCACATCGATCGGATAGAGCTTGTCTTTGCTCACGCCATCTGCGAGCAGTGCGAATTCCAGGTTGTGCACCGGCGAGTCCTGCAGGGCGCGACCCCCCGGAAACTTCTTCACATCCCAGAAGTCGGCCCAGGACTGGGGCGCGCGTCCGCCGAATTTGTCGGTGCGATAAGCCATCACCGTGGAGAACGTCGCCGTCACCATCGCGAACTTCTGTTTTGCGACGGCAGGGAGTTGGGATTTCGGATCGACGACAGACCAGTCGATCTCGGACAGCCAGCCGTTGCGCGCCGCCTGGATCAGGTCGTCGCCCGTCATCTCGGTCAGGTCCCACTCCATGTTGCCTGTCTCGATCATTGCCTTCAACTTGGGCAGTGACGTCGGTGCAGTGGACCGCACTTCGATGCCCGTGCGGGCGGTGAATGGCTGGTTGTACAAGTCCTCGATGGCCTTGGCCAGGCTGCCACCGGAGCCGTTGACCGTGATGGTGGTCGCGGCTTGCGCGTTGCGCGCCAGCAGCAGAGATCCTGCTGAGGCAGCGCCCCAAAAGCTGAATTCGCGTCGAGATAGCTTCATTGGATTCTCCAGGGAGGGGAGGTCAGTGGTTGAGGAATACGACGCGCTCGAGCTCGAAGCCGAAGACGGCGCGGTCTCCGGGTTCCAGCGGAGCGGCGCCAGCGCGGCGCAGTTCATGAATGACGATGGGCCCGAGTCCGGCCGCGTCGGCGGTGTATCGCATCCCGCTGCCCTGGAAGGCCGCATCGACGATCTGGCAATCGACACTGACGACATGCGGGCCGCGCAGGTTGCGTTCGAACAGTTCGGGCCGGATTGCCGCTGTGCCACGCCAGCCGTCCTGAAGCGACGTCGAGCTCGGCACGGCGCCGCCATGGCCGGCCAACGAAACCTCACCGCCTTCGAACCGCCCTGCGACGAGATTGATCTCGCCCACGAAGTTCGCGACGAAAGGGTTCGCTGGCTGGTCGTAGATTTCGCGCGGCGTGCCGATCTGCTGGATACCGCCGTTGTTCATGACCACGATGCGGTCGGACATGCTCAGCGCTTCGCTCTGGTCATGGGTCACGTAGATCACGGTGCATCCGATGCGCCGCTGCAGCTGGCGGATCTCATGCTGCATCGCCTCGCGCAATTTGAGGTCGAGCGCGCCCAGCGGCTCGTCCATGAGCAGGACTTTGGGTTCGAAGATCACGGCGCGGGCGAAGGCAACGCGCTGCCGTTGCCCACCCGAGAGCTCATGGGGGCGGCGGCTGCCGTAGCCCTTGAGTTGAACCAGTTCGAGGACGGCTTCGGCCCGCGTGCTGCGCTCGCGAAGCGAGACGCCACGCATCCGCAGAGGGAACGCGACGTTTTCGAGCACGCTCATGTGCGGAAAGAGCGAATAGCTCTGGAACACCATGCCGACGTTCCGTTGCTCCGTTGGCAGATGCGCGATCGAGCGGCCGTCAATGAGGATGTCGCCGCTGCTGGGCTCCAGAAACCCAGCCAGGAGGTTCAACGCGGTCGTCTTGCCGGAGCCGGATGGGCCCAGGAACGTCACGAACTCGCCTGCCCGAACGTCCAATGAAAAGTTGTCGAGCGCCTGCACTTTGCCGAATGCCTGGCTGACGCCCTGGAACGCGATCGACGCGCCGGTCAGGCGTTGGGTGGCGGTATCACGGGGCACGTTCATAAGCGGCAAATCAAAACTGATAGTGATGTCAGTATCATTTTGATGAGAGAATCTTTGCCGTGTCAAGCCAGTCATGAAAACAACGCCCAACCTTCCACCGCACAGCGCGCCGTCCCTTTTTCTGGGCGATTTGTTTCGCTCGGAACTGGCGACGGCGGAGGATCTTTCGCGCACCCAGACGACCCGTCTGAAGCTGATCGTCGCTGCGACGGACATCATCCAGAACCAGGGCTATGCGGAGCTGACGGTGGCGCGGGTGGCCAAGGCGGCGGGGTTTGCGCACGGCACGTTCTATCTGCATTGGGCCGATCGAACCGCCGTGGCGCTGGACGTCATCAGGGCCTTGATGGAGGCCATCAGAAAGCATCGGCCGCCGCCCGTGCCAGGGATCACTTTCTTCGATCGGCTGGTCGATCAGCATCGCTTCTACATCTCGATGTATCGCCAGAATGCGGGCCTGATGCAGTGCCAGTGGCAACTGGCCGACCAGGACCCGACGTTCGGCCGGGTGGCGATCGAGGCCAACCTGGCGCTTGCCCGGCGGTCCTTGAAAGCCGCCCAGCGAGAAGGGGCCGCGGCGTCGCCGTCGGAGAAGGACACGCTGGCAACCATCTTGTCGTGCATTGCGATGGTCGACAAACTGCTGCACGACGTTTGCTGGCGAAAGCTCGATCCCGGCCTGGACGATGACGCCCTGGCTCGCAATCTGTCCACCACCTGGTACCGCGCCATCTTCGCCCGCGATCCGGTGCCACCGGAAGCCGTGGCAGTTCGACGCGCGGTGCGCCGTCCTCGGTGAACTCGATGCCCCGCTTCGATCGACTTCGCAGCGTCACGCCCAGCGGGCGTCAAGTGCCTGCGATCGTCGGCTGACGGTGGGCCGGCCGCTGCAAGCATCGCCGTCATTGGCGCGCTAACTTGGCGTGGCCTGCGCGCGGG
>JAZKDL010000512.1:0-2167 GCA_040387575.1 Pseudomonadota bacterium | reverse complement strand
TCCTTGACGCCCTTCACTCGGGTCATCAGATCGGGCCAGTCCTTGAAAGCAGACTGCTGCCGTGCGTCGACGATGCGTTTGGACATCGCGGGCCCGACGCCTTTGAGGCCGTCGAGCTCGGCCACGCTGCCCTTGTTGGCATCGACAGCCGCGAATGATGCAGCGGCGACCAGCATGGCCGCTATGGCCAGAAACTTCTTGAACATGAAAAACTCCCCCTGGGTATTGGATTGAACGGAAAGAAAAGAGCGCCCCGGCCAAACCGGTGCGCGGAGCGAGCCTATCGGCTTCGCCTTGCTTTCACGTCGCTCCGTCAGAGGAGTTCAGAGTTCCTCGACACGGCGTGGTGGGTAGCTGTCCCAGGCCTGGCAACCAGGGCAATGCCAGAAGTGCTGATGCGCCTCGAAGCCGCAGGCCGCGCAGCGGTAGCGCATCAGGGGACGCGTCGCCTGGTCGATCGCGCGCTGCACCTGAGGATGGAACTGTTCGTGCTCGAAGCGTTCGCCGGCCAGCCAGCGCGATGCGGCGACCAGCGAGGGCTGGTGTGCCAGGTGCGCTATGTAGCCGTCGCGTGGTGTCGCTGCCGCACCTGTCGACGCATCCACTGCGCTGACCGGCGTGCCTCCCAGCGCGATGATGGCTTCGAGCACGTCGATCGACGGCGCCTCCGAATAGCGCCGCTGCAGCAAAGCCAGCCCTTCCTTGCTGCGCTGTGCCGCAACTGCAGCCTGTTGCAGCATGGCTGCATAGAGCGGCAGTGCCAGGGGTGCCCGTTCGCTCAGGCCCACGAGCGTGTTGAACGCTGCCGCTGCTTCGCCATTGCGCAACTGGAGCGCTGCCGTGTCGATGGCTGGGCGTGGTGCGTCGGGCGCTGCTTCGACGGCGCGTCGCAGCAATTGGGACGCGCCTGAAAGGTCGCCCGCGGCAAGTTGCTCGGATGCCTGCTCGCACAGGTGGTGCGCGCGGCGTGCCTCGAAGCTGGCCTGCTCGGCATCATCGAGTTTCTGTGCCACTTCTGCAGCTTGTACCCATTCGCGCGACCGCTCATAGATCGCGAGGAGGGACAGCCGGGCCTCGTTCTCGAAGCGGGTGCCTTCGAGTTTCTGGAGCGCGGTTTCCGCACGGTCCAGCAATCCGGCACTCAGAAAATCCTTGGCCAATGCGTGCTGTGCGCGGTCACGGTCGTTGCGTGTGAGGTCTCCGCGTCCCAGCAGATGCTCATGCACGCGAACGGCGCGTTGGTACTCACCGCGTCGCCTGAACAAATTACCGAGCGCAAAGTGCAGTTCCTGCGTGTCAGGGTCGTTCTGCACCGCTTCGATGAAGGCATCGATCGCCTGATCTTGCTGTTCGTTGAGCAGGAAGTTCAGACCTCGAAAGTAGGCCTTGGGCGCTTGGCGGTTCTCGAGTCTCAGTTGGCGGATGTCTAAGCGCGAGGCCAGCCATCCGAGTACGAAGGCAACTGGAAGGCCGAGAAGCAGCCAAGTGAAATCAAAGTCCATGCTGTCGTACGGCGGGCAGATCGTTGGCGGTGATGGGCGCAGGCGTCAGCGGGGCGGGAGCAGTGACTGCCGTTACAGCTGCCGCCGCAGCGGCTGGCTTTTGGGCGGCGGCACTGCGGTGCTTCCACCAGCCCGGAAGCATGCCGAGTGCGCCGACAACCACGCCGCCAGTGAAACCGGCCAAAACCACCAGCACGAGCGGTGCACGCCAGTAGGTTCCGAAGAAAAAGTAAACGGTAGCGTCCTGCTGATTGTTCAGCGCGAAGGCGAAGAGGGTAAAAAAAATGGCTGCCTTGAGCAGCCAGAGGAGGTATTTCATGCGCGTCCCCGTTGGCCCAGGGATTCTAGGCCGAGGCGCGTGCTTCAGTTCTTCGCGTCTTTGAGTGAATCCAGTTCCGCAGTGCGAGCGTCGACGGCCTCGCGCAGGGCCTTGCCCGGCTTGAAATGCGGTACCCGTTTCTCGGGGATCTGCACGCTGGCACCCGAGCGCGGATTGCGCCCGATGCGCGGTGGCCGACGGTTCACCGAAAAACTGCCGAAGCCGCGGATCTCGATTCGGTGGCCGCGCACCATCGCGTCGCTCATCGCGTCAAGAATGGTCTTGACGGCATATTCGGCATCGCGGTGGGTCAGCTGCGCAAAGCGAGCTGCAAGTTCTTCGACGA
>JAZKDL010000511.1:0-6096 GCA_040387575.1 Pseudomonadota bacterium | reverse complement strand
TTGCTGTTGACGAAGTGGTTCGTATAGAACGCGTGCAGGTTCTTGTAGCCCACGCCGCCGGTCATGGTCGGGATGTGGTTCACGTAGGGCTCGGCGACCATCGTCGACATGGTGTCGTCGACGTTGCGCGTGCCGAACTCGTACTCGCAATGTTTGTCCCACAGCGCCGACAGGTCGTAGTGCGGGCCGATCGCGCCCTTCAGCGCGGCGATGGTCCGCTCGTGCGCCATCAGCGCAGACGGGCGGTGGTAATGCTCGCCGCCCAGGCGCGCGAAGGCGTGGTCCTGGCCGCCGTAGACATAGGTCGTGATGTTCGGGCGGCCCTTCAGCGCCTGCAGGATCTTGTCGCGCGCCTCGGGCGGGCAGAACTTGTCCAGCTCGGCGATGTGCAGCACCAGCGGCGACTTGATCTTGTCGGCTTCTTCCAGCGCGGCGTCGATGCCCACGCCGTAGTAGCCGATGGACACGTCGGCGTCGGTGCGGCAGGCCGCCAGGTAGGCCAGCTTGCCGCCGAGGCAGAAGCCGAGCACGCCGACCTTGCCGTTGACTTCCGGCCGTGCGCGCAGCGTGCTGATGGCGGTCTGGATGTCTTCCATGCCCTTGGCTTCGTCGAAGCCCTGGAAGTAGCCGAAGGCGGCCTGCCAGTCGGCTTCGGTGTAGCCCAGGTCGACGTCGGGCTTCTGGCGCCAGAAGATGTCGGGCACCAGCACCACGTAGCCTTCTTCGGCGTAATAGTCGGCCACGTCGCGCATCGTCTTGTTGACGCCGAAGATCTCCTGCGCGAGCACCAGTCCCGGGCCGGTGCCTGCGGCCGGCAGCGCGAGGTAACCGCGGAAACTGCCGCTGCCGTCAGCGGACTTGATGTCGATGTAGTGAGCTGCCATCCGTTTTCTCCGTACTTTCCATGCTTGCCGTGGGTGTGGGGCGGGACAGCGCCGAGTGCACGCGTCGCCTTCGAAACTTTACGCCCTGATTGTT
Source organism: Pseudomonadota bacterium (assembly GCA_040387575.1). Classification (GTDB taxonomy): domain Bacteria; phylum Pseudomonadota; class Gammaproteobacteria; order Burkholderiales; family Burkholderiaceae_C; genus Variovorax. The sequence continues at coordinate 5,118 of JAZKDL010000511.1, read as the reverse complement.
TAGGCGTAAAGTAGTTTTCAGTCGCGCTGGCGCGAAAGATGCTTGGCATTGTCTTACCGAACAAACGGGATGCACGCACAGAGATGAAACGACCAGCACACCGCACACAGGCGCCCCAGGCCGACATCGCCGACACGTCCGGCACCGGCACCAGTCCCGGCAAGTCGCCGGCGCCCCGCGGCATTCCCGGACTGCGCGGCCAGGACCACGTCGGCATCACGGTGCCCGACCTGCAGGCCGCCATCCGCTTCTTCGTCGACGTCATCGGCTGCGAACTCGCCACCACCTTCGGCCCCTTCCGCGACGACAGCGGCAGCTTCATGGCCGACACGCTGAACGTGCATCCGCGCGCGGTGGTCGAGCAGATCGCCTTGCTGCGCTGCCGCATGGGTTCGAACATCGAACTCTTCCAGTACAGCGCGCCGGACCAGCAGAACGCCATCCCGAAGAACAGCGACATCGGCGGCCACCACCTGGCCTTCTACGTCGACGACATCGACGCGGCGGTCGCGCACCTGAAGGCGCACGGCGTCACCGTGCTCGCCGGCCCGTTGCCCGTCACCGAAGGGCCAGCCGCCGGGCAGGTCATCAACTACTTCCTTGCGCCCTGGGGCCTGCAGCTCGAACTGATCAGCTACCCCCGCGGCATGGCTTACGAGGCCGATGCCGCCACCGTGCTCTGGTCGCCCAAGGCGCCGAGCCTTTGAGGGCGACGCGCCCGCTCTCTGCCTTCTTTCCATTTTTCCGGCCAACCCCACCCATCCAGGAGTTTCCATGTCCGATTTCGACCGCCGCCATTTCCTGAAGGCCGGCAGCAGTGCCGCGCTGGCCGCCGCGCCGCTCACGTCGCTGCTGATGTCCTCGGCGCACGCGCAGCAGAGCGACACGCTGACCATCGCCTACAACGTCGGCCTGCCCAGCTGGGACCCGACCACCGGCCCGTCGGCGGTCAATCCGTCGATCCAGGGCATCTGGAAGTCGGTGTTCGACCAGTACATCGAACAGGCGCCCGACCTGAGCTTCAAGCCGGGCCTGATCAGCAAGTGGGGCTGGAACGCCGACAAGACCAAGATCGAGATCGAACTGCGCCCGGACGCGTTCTGGCACGACGGCACGCCGATCACGCCGGCCGACGTGGTCTGGAACCTGCAGCGCGCCGGCGACCCGAAGTCGGGCAATCCGGTGGCCGGCATCATCTGGGCGAGCGTGGGCAATTTCCAGGTGTCGGGCAACAAGATCACCGGCGACGTCAAGTCGTACGTGGCCGACTACTTCAAGTGGATGGCCTTCCTCACCGGTTTCATGATCCCGCAGAAGCACTACGAAAAGGTCGGTGCGGCCGGCTTCGAGAAGCAGCCGATCGGCTCGGGCCCTTACATGATCGAAGAGTTCGTGCAGGGCTCCTTCGTCAAGCTGAAGGCCTTCGACAAGTACTGGGGCCCGAAGCCGGCCTTCAAGAACGTGACGATCAAGTTCGTGACCGACCCGAGCGCGCGCGTGGCCGAGATCGAGAGCGGCAAGTCGGACGTCACGCTCGGCGTGCCTTTCGAGGAGTTCGACCGCCTGAAGGCGCTGCCGGGCCTGAGCGGCGTGAGCTCGCCGATCACCGACATCGCGATGATGTTCATCACCGACGTGGCGCCGATGCTGGACGACAACGTCCGCAAGGCCGCGGTGCATGCGATCGACAAGCAGGCCATCGTCAAGCGACTGCTGCGCGGCTACGGCGTGGCGATCGACACCATGCAGGCGCCGCAGTACGCGGCCTACGACCCGAGCACCAAGGTCAAGTACGACCCCGAACTCGCCAAGTCGCTGCTGGCCAAGTCAGGCTACAGCGTCGAGAAGCCGGTCAAGTTCAAGATCCAGACCACGCGCGGCTACCTGCCCAAGGACTACGAGACGGTGCAGGCCATCGTCGGCATGTGGCGCAAGGTCGGCATCGAGGCCGAGATCGAGGTCTACGAGATCGCCAAGCATTTCGAGCTGCGCCTGGGCCACAAGCTCGCGCCGATGGCTTTCTACAACTGGGGCGACGCGATCGGCGACCCGAACGATTCGACCGGTTTCGCGATGTTCGGCCCGAGCCCGCATTCGGGCTGGAAGTCGAAGGAACTCGACGCCATGATCGGACCGCTGTGGGCCGAGAAGGACGAGGCGAAGCGCATCGCCGGCTGGAAGAAGGTCGACAAGTACATCGCCGACAACGCGCTGGTGCTGCCGCTCTATCAGCAGGTGCAGACCATCCTGTTCAAGAAGACGGTCGCCGTGAAGCCGCATCTGGCGGGCTACCTGCTCGCGCAGTCGGTCGGCAAGGCCGGCAAGGCCTGAACGGCGTGGCGAGGGAGGCGGGCTGCGACTGCAGCTTGAATGGCACGCGTGGACTGAGCCCATGGCGTTGAGGCGTCTGCTGTGGGCGGTGCCCACCTTGTTCGGCGTGCTGGTGGTGGTGTTCATCCTGCTGCGCGTGACGCCGGGCGACCCGATCGCGATGATGATCGGGCCGGGCGCGACGCCGGAGGACATCCGTGCGCTGCGCACGCTCTACGGTTTCGACCGCAGCCTGCCGGAGCAGTTCCTGCTGTACCTCGGGCAGGCGGCGAGCGGCCATTTCGGCAACTCGATCACGCTCAAGCGCGACGTGCTGGACATCGTGCGCGAGCACCTGCCGCTGACCATCGAGCTGTCGCTGATGGCGCTGGTGATCGCGGTGCTGCTGGGTGGCGGCGCGGCGCTGGCGGCGGTGTCGTGGCGCGGCGGTCCGGCGGAGCGCGGCATCGATCTTGTGGCCGGTTTCGTCACCGCGATCCCGGACTTTCTCTGGGGGCTCGCCGGCATCCTGTTCCTCGGCGTGCTGCTGCCGATCGTGCCGGTGTTCGGGCTGCTCGATTCGCAGTTGCGCTTCGATTCGGTCTCTGGCTTCGTGCTGTTCGAGAGTCTGCTGCGCGGCCGCTTCGACGTGTTCGCCTCGGCGCTGTACCACCTGGCGTGGCCGGCGCTGTCGCTCGCCTTGCCGCTGGCCGCGATGATCGCGCGCGTGCTCAAGGCGTCGCTGCTCGAGGTGCTGTCGCAGGACTACATCCTGATCGCGCAGGTCAAGGGCTTCAGCCCCTGGCAGGTGCTGTGGCGCGAGGCGCTGCGCAACGCGACCGGCCCCGCGCTCACGCTGACCGGCGTGCAGTTCACCTTCCTGATCGGCGGCACCGTGCTGATCGAGCGCCTGTTCGGCCTGCCGGGCCTCGGCGCGACCGCCATCGATGCCGTGATCAACCGCGACCTGCCGTTGATCCAGGGCATCGTCCTGACCTTTGCCGTGCTGTTCATCGCGGTCAACCTCGCGGTCGACCTGCTGAACGCCCGCCTGAACCCCCGACTGCGCACATGATTCCGCATCTTCAGAAACGCGTGTGGTTCGGTCTGGCGGTGCTGGGCCTGGTGCTGGCGTGCGCCGTGTTCGCGCGCTGGATCGCGCCGCACGATCCGCTCGAGCAGGACCTGATGGCGGCCAGCCTGCCGCCGGCCTGGAGTGCCGACGGCGAGGCCGCGCATCTCTTCGGCACCGACACGCTCGGCCGCGACATCCTGTCGCGCCTCATCTACGGCGCACGGCCCGCGATGATCGTCGCGCTGGCCGGCGCCACGCTGGCGGCGCTCATCGGCACCGCGCTGGGCCTGTGGGCTGGCTTCCATGGCGGCATCGTCGACACCTGCGTGTCGCGGCTGGTCGACATCTGGATGTCGTTTCCGGCGGTCCTGCTGTCGATCGTGCTGGTGGCGGTGATCGGCACCGGCCTCACGTCCGTCGTGCTGGCGATCGCGATCATCGACTGGACGCGCTTCTGCCGCGTGGTCCGCGCCGAGACGCAGGCGCAGGCGCGGCTCGACTACGTGACCTCGGCGCGCACCATCGGCCAGTCGCGCAGCTCGACGCTGTGGCGCGAGGTGCTGCCCAACGTGCTGCCGCTGTTGCTGACGCTCTTCACGCTGGAGATGGGCATCGCGGTGGTGGTCGAAGCCATCCTGTCCTTCGTCGGGCTTTCGGTGTCGAGCGACATGCCGACCTGGGGCGGACTCGTCCAGGAAGGCAGGCTCTACGTCAACCAGACGCCGTGGCTGCTGGGCCTGCCGGTGGCGGCCATCGCCGTGACCGTGCTGGCCTGCAATGCGCTGGGCGACGGGCTGCGCGAATCGCTCGATCCGCTGCTGGTGAAATGACGATGGCCACCTGTCTCGACATCGACCATCTCCACGTCGCCTTGCGGGCCGGCCATCGGCGTCCCGCGAAGCTGATCCTGCGCGGCATCGACCTGCGCGTCGATGCCGGCGAAGTGCATGCGCTCGTCGGTGAATCCGGCGCCGGCAAGAGCATGGTCGCGCGGACCGTGCTGGGCATCACCGCGCCGGGCATCGAGATCGCCGCAGGCTCGGTCGCCTTCCAGGGCGCCGACTGGCTGGCGCTGAGCGCGGCCGACCGGCGTGCGCACCTGGGCCGCGACATCGCGTTGATCCCGCAGGATCCGCTGACCGCGCTGAACCCGGTGCACACCATCGGCGCACAGGTCGCCGATGTGCTGCGGCTGCATCTGGGCCACAGTGCCGAACAGGCGCGCGCGCGCACGCTCGAACTGCTGGAGGCGGTGCAGATCCGCTCGCCGGCCACCGTGATCCGCCAGTACCCGCACGAACTGTCAGGCGGCATGCGCCAGCGCGTGCTGATCGCGATGGCCTTCGCCTGCAAGCCCAAGCTGATCATCGCGGACGAACCAACGACCGCGCTCGACGTGACGGTGCAGCGCGAAGTGCTTCGCCTGCTGCGCGACCTGCAGCGCAACGAGGGCGCCGCAGTGCTCTTCATCACGCACAACCTGGGCATCGTCGCCAAGCTGGCCGACCGGGTCAGCGTGATCCATTCGGGGCGCATCGTGGAGCACGGTGACGTGCGCCAGATCATCGAGACGCCGCGCACCGCCTACACCCGCGCGCTGTTCGCCGCCACGCCGCGCTACGACCGGCCGGCCGACGCGCTGCTGCCGATCGAGTCCGATGTGACCGATGCGCTCTGGGCCGACGCCCGCGCTTACGACGAGACCTGGTGGGCGTCGCATGATCCGAAGTCCC
>JAZKDL010000510.1:0-33746 GCA_040387575.1 Pseudomonadota bacterium | reverse complement strand
CCGCCGGCTGTCCCGACGAACGGCGAGAAATCCGTGGCCGGTTCCGAGAGCGGCCCGCGTTCTATCAAGTAGCGAACGAAATACCACCCGTGCAAAGGTGCCCCGGCCGACTGCGGCGGCAGCCATCCCCAGCAACCATCACGCCCCGACCGCAGCGGGGCGAGGCTCAATTCAATGAACGTCGGCGACCTGAAGAAATTCCTTGAAAACCTCCCGGACGACATGCCGATCATGATCAAGATGTACAGCGACTACGAGAAGCTGGAAGCTGATCAGATCGAGGTCGTCGGCGCTGTCGAGCAGGGCGGTTACATCATGCGCGAGCACCCGACCATGAGCGACGACAACAAGCGGCGCAAACAGCAATTCCTGCTGTTCCCCGGAAACTGAGGAAAACAGATGACCACCAGCAATGAGACCGGCCTGGCCGCAGCGCAGCCGGCACCGCCGCAAGACGTTTCACCCCTGGGCATCGTCGCGCGCGCGGCGTCCGATCCGCTCGTCGACGCCGACAAGATGGAACGGCTGTATGCGCTGATGGAGCGCCAGCAGGCCCAGCAGGCGGAGGTCGCTTTCAACGATGCCATGTCCGCCGCTCAGGGCAAGATGGGCCGGATCAGCGCCGATGCCACCAACCCGCAGACGCGCAGCAAGTACGCGACCTACGGGAAGCTGGACAAGGCCCTGCGGCCGATCTACTCGCAGCACGGCTTCTCGCTCAGCTTCGACAGCACCGACTCGCCGAAGGAAGACCACGCCCGGTTCCTGTGCTACTGCTCGCACGCGGCAGGCCACACGCGCACGTACCGCATCGACATTCCGGTGGACGGCAAGGGCGCCAAGGGCAACGACGTGATGACCAAGACGCACGCCGTCGGGTCCGGTGCCAGCTACGGCATGCGCTATCTGCTGAAGATGATCTTCAATGTCGCGGTCGGCGAGGACGACGACGACGGCAACGCGGCCGGCAAGCCGCCGAGCGAAGACGAGATCGACGCCGAGAAATGGGTGACCCGCGCCAACAAGGTCGCCACGCCCGAGGAATATCTGGCCGAGCGCGAGAACATGATGGCGTTCTACGACGCGCTGGACAGCGCCCCGGCTACGCTGCGGCGAATTCCGGCAGCGGTGAAGCGCGCCTTCAGCGAGGCGAAGAACGAGGTCATGCCGAAGGACGAGACATGAGCGAAGAGTTCACCGATATGTGCGGCGCCATGCGCGACACGCGGAAGCTGCTGCGCGCCAAGTACGGCGTTCCGTGCCCTGAGTGCGTCCGCAAGCTGCCAAAGGCCCACCCGTCGATTCTGTTGCCGCAGCAAACGTGCCGAATCCATCGGCACAAAGACACGCGGCCGGAGTTGACGCAGGCCGACTATGACGCGGCCTTCGCTGGTGACCGCACATGATCATCGTCACCCGCGATCAACGGAGCCCTGAGTGGTATTCCGCCCGGCGCGGCCTGCCGACCGCCAGCGAGTTCGGGAGCATCATCACCCCGAAGAAGATGGAATACGCGGCGGCGGCCGAGACCTACATCGACAGCCTGATCGACGCTCTGATGAGGCCCGAGGCGGCCGGAGAGGAATCGTGGACCGGCAACCGCCACACACGTCGCGGCGAGGCGCTGGAGCCCGAAGCGGCCGGCACGTACGCATTCGATCGCGACGTGCGCCTGACGGCCGCGGGGCTCGTCCTGTCCGACTGCCGGCGGTTCGGGTGCTCCCCGGACTCGCTGATCGGCGCCGACGGCATGCTGGAGGTCAAATCGCCCGACGGCCCGACCTTCGTCCGCTGGTTCCGCGAGCATCGCCGCACCGGTGACGTACCGCTGGAGCACAAGCCGCAGGTCCACGGCTCGCTGATCGTCACCGGGCGCGCGTGGTGCGACTTCCTCGCGTACTGCCCTGGCTACGATCCCCTCGTCGTCCGCGTCACCCCCAACGGCTTTACCGAGCGCCTGCAGGAACACCTCGACACCTTCCACACCCACTACACCGCCGCGCTGGAGACGTTCGGTCTGCAGCACCCAGGCGCACAACTGGAGCCATGCCAATGAGTCACCGTCCCCAGCGGATCAACCTCCGCACCAACACCTACAACGATGTCGCCGACTTCGTGCAGCGCGCCATGCGCGGCGAGGGCGGCAAGTTCGGCGTGTACGTCGCCCAGTGCGGCACGACGAACGTCTGCGCGCTGAAGCACTCCCAGCACAACCCGCGCCCGGTCGAGGAGCTGGCCGGGGTGTTCACGGCGGGCTGCCCGATCAACGTCATCGAGGACGCCCTGCTGGCGCGCAAGCGCGAGCTGTCGGCGCAGGCGGTGGCGGCATGAACTCGCTCAACATCATCGGCCGCGTCGGCAAGGACGCCGCTACCAAGACCGTCGGCAATAACCGGCTCGCCACCTCGTGGTCTGTGGCCGTGAACGTCGGCTGGGGCGACAACAAGGAAACGCTCTGGTTCGACTGCACCATGTGGGGCGAGCGCGGCGAGAAGGTCGGCGCACACATCGCCAAGGGCGACCAGATCGGCGTCACCGGCTCCCTGTCCACACGCGAGCATGACGGTAAGACCTACCTCAAGATCGACGTGCAGGACGTGACCCTAATCGGCGGGAAGCGCGAGGGAGGCGACAAGCCCGCCCGCAGCGAGGGGCGCAGCTCCAACGCCGGCAGCAGCCGTTCGCCGATGGCGCCGCCGCCGATGGACGACTTCAGCGACGAAAATATCCCTTTTGATTGAGGGGACGTGCCTCGAAAGCCGGCAGACCCGGCGCACCGTCCCCTGACCACCCGCGGCACAGCCGCACCACTGGAGCAACGCATGGAAAAGACCAACCCCGAAGAAAAGCCGCTCGACGGCACCCGCGGCAAGCCCGCCCGCAAGTCCACCGTGCGCCAGCTGCTCGACGCGCAGATGTTCACCGTCACCAGCCACGAGTGCGAGCTGGCGCACCTCAACACCCGCACCGAGCGCCACGGCGAAGAGAACGCGCCGGCTGCGGACCTGAAGCTGGTCGTGACCGGCGCACACTCGCTGATCGAATGCTTCGGCGAAGGCCTGCGCGAGTTCCTGTTCCGAGAACCCGGCGTCGGCGAGGACAAGCAGACCGCGATGGACCTCGGAGGCGACAAGCGCACGAAGGTTCGCTATCCGAAGGTCAAACCGGTGACGCTGGACGACGAGTTCCCGGGATACGCCGTGATCCTGTCGCCCGGGCTGGATGCCGGCGAGTCCCTGACGTTCAAGGGCGCCAAGCTGAAGGCCTTCCGGTTCAGGGCGATCGATGGCGGCGCGGTGGAAGTGACGTTCTCCGCCGCGGTCTACCCCGACGAGCACCAGGCCGGCGTGCTGTTCGGCTGGCAGAAGAAGACGCTGGTGCTGACGCTGGAACGGCCCAAGGCTGCCAGCGAGCAGCAGCAGACGCTGCAGTGACCGCCATGGCGAAGCGCACCTACACCAACCGCAAGCCCGTGACGATGGAACTGGTCGAGACCCGTCGCCCCGGATCGAAGGAAGACACGCCGCTGCACGCCTACCCGGTCAAGCCCGGCGAGTCGATCACCCTCACGACCCGGCCCGGCATCCGACGGCGCTGGCAAAAGAACTGAGTTCTACGGACGCGGAATGCGCAGGCTGATGCGCAGCGAGATGGAATGCCGCAGAACAAGTGCGCGGCTGCCATAGATGGTAATGCGGGGCGCTTCGGCCCACTCCGCTAAGCGTTGGATCAGTGCCACCCAACAAGCCGGATAGAAGTCGATAGCAGCACCGGCCCGCGTCCACCTACAAAAAAGCCCCGGCCAAAAACCGGGGCTTCTCTTTGCGCGGCCACCAGCTACGCCTCGGCCAGTTGCTTCTCCAACTCGGCCACCCGCGCGGTCAATGCGGCGACCTGCTCCTGCAGCAACCGGATGGCTTCATCCGTCGGCCCGGTATCGATCACGTCAAAGCCGATGCCGGTCTCGCGCGGAATTCGGTAGCGAGTCACTTGCCAGTTGCTCGTGCAGCGTCGGCGTTTTCCTTGCGCACCGCGGCGCGACAGGTTCGCTCCGAGCTGTCCTTGACGATCTCGTTCCGGTACAGGCCGATGACCGCGCGGAACGCGGCCTCCAGCCCAGGATGCTCGTCAGGGATCGGCGGGATCGGCTCCGGCTGCGGCTGGTCGCACACCGACTCCGAGCGCGGCGTTAGCGTCGTCGCGGGCCGCATGAAGCTCGCGCAGGATGGCAGGGTCAACAGCGCGGCAAGCGCCAGGCACCACAACGGTGCGGATGCGTTCGGAGCTTTCATTGGTGGCGCCTCGGTTCTGATTCATGGCTTCCGCTGTGGCGGTGGCTACCGCGGCGGCGATGGCTTCGATGTTCTCGTCGCGGGTGTCCTCGGCGGCTTCCGTCTTGACGACGGACCGGCCCTTGTCGGCCTCGCATTTGTCGGATTCGACGGATCGGCCGTACAGGAATCCGCCACCGCCAGCGCAGCCGATGGCGAGGACGCCGGCAAGAATGAAATAAGGGTTCATCGTTTCGCCTTGAAGTCGCGGAAGTCTTGCCGCATTGCATCAATCTCTCTGGCCAAGTGGGAGCTGTCCCGCAGGAACTCCTCTCGGAGCATCGCGCTTCGCTGGGCCGACATGCGGTCGTTCTGCTCGCTGGCTAGGATGCAGGCCTCTACAGCCTCCTCCAGCTTCGCGATACGCCCCGCCTGCGTCCACAACCCGACCACAGCCAGAACCGCCACGCCACCAGCGACCGTGGCGATCCACTTCTGCAACGGGCTGATGGCGTGGGTGTTCACGGCTTAGGGATGTTCTTTTGCTTGAGACCGGTGACTATCGGGATCAGAGCCGTGATGCCGGCCGAGATCATCGTCCCCCGGGCGTACCATGCCAGCTCAGTCCCGGAGATCGCCGCACGGGCTGCGTCAGGGGCAATCGCGTACGCCAGCAGGCTAGCCCCGCAATAAGCCCCGACGACAGCCGCAGCGCCAGCCAGCCACGTTGACCACTTCCTCGCCCAGTGCTTGGCGCCTTCGGTCCACTGGAGGTTCATGACTCGGGCTCGTCTTGAGGATCTTCGGCCGGGTTCGTGATTGCCAACGGAAAGTTGTCCTCTTCCGCATCATCGATCAGCCGGCGGGCCAGATCATAGGTCGTTTCTTCGCCAAGGCTTCTGGCCTCGGCGCGCGGCGGGAGTCGGTTTGGCGGGACGGTCAGGATGATGAGGCTCATTTCGGCGCTTCCGGTTGGAGGTGGGGGGCAAGCATGTAGATCGCTGTCAGCTTATCGTCCATGCCGATGATTTTTATGCCCATCAGGCAAATAACCACCACCAGCATGATGTTCATTCCAGCCAGCACCGCGCCCATCAGCATCAGGCCGCTGGCGGGACTGGAGGTGTTTGTCGCTGTTGCAGAAGTTGCCGCCCTCGGGGATTTGGCGACCTCGGCCGCAATGGCCTTGGGCAGGCCGCGCATCGTGTCGGTAATCAGGACCGCCGAATCATGGATCTTGGCGGCAGACTCGGCGAGGGACTGCACGTCCGCGGCGCTCATGCGCGCTGCGCCGGAGGAATATCCCAACGATCAAGCAGCGTGTTGATGTTCTTCTGTACTGCGGAAAGTTGCTGGGCCATGCCTGCCATCTCCCGTGCGAAAGGCTGTAGGGCGCTGGTGATCGCTCGTTCCATATCGTAGTTCCGGGCGAAGTCGCGCTCTACCTCGCGCTTGAAGTCCTTCAAATCGTCCTTCAGGTTCAGCACCATCTTGACGATGCCGATGATCGCCGCAGCCATCAGGCCGGTAACGAAAGTGGTCAGCGTGGCTTCCATAAACGATCCGCCTGTTGTATTTCGCGCGAGGGTAGCACCGCTGGCATTGACGTTCCATATCTGCTAGCTGGCGTGATTGATGACACAAGTTCAGTTGTCCGATGACATATCTGCGGTGCCGAATCCGAGCGCGCCGGGGATGCCGTTCTCATCCTCTGCCGCCTTCTCTGCGTCCGATTTCCGATACTGCACCGACATGCCGAGGATGCCCAGCAGGTTGATCGCGGTGCCGCGGGCCATGCCTTGCGATTCCAGCACGTCCACGAGGTTTCCGACCGACATCGGGGTGACCAGTTCGCCAGCGGCGCTGCCGGGCGTCACCTTCTCGCCGATCATGTTCTCGCCGGTCGCGACGTTGAGGATCGCTCCCGGCACCGGCGCCAGCTTGGACCGCAGGAACGAGGCGATGACATCGGGCACGTCCCGGCCGCCATAGCCAGTCTTGCCCAACTCGTAGCCGTCGCCCAGCCCAGGCGCAACATCGGTCAGGCGGTACTCATCGCGCAGGGGCTTCAGCTTGTCGCTGGTGGTCGTCCGAGTCTCGCCGGACAGCACGCGCGCGAGGAACACGGTCACCTGCGCCAGACCGGCCAGCGGGTCGAGGAACGTGTCGCCGAACCGGACCTTGCCGAAGTTCGCGGAGCGGGGATCGATCTCGATGGGCTTCGTCTCGTCGTCCTCGTCGCGCATCAGCATCGCCAGGCCGGTCGCCACGGACACGCCGATCAGGAACCGGGCGTATTCCATGGCAATCATCTTGCGCGTGCGGTTGCTGCCGCCGTAGAGCGGTTGGCCGGCGAGCAACTGGAACCGGCTCGCCACGAGACGCGGGGCGAAAAAGACCGTATTCAGCACCTCGCCGGACTTCTCGTTCTTGCCGACCTTGCCGCGGCCGGTCGCCACGTTGATGTAGTTGGCGATGGCCTTGCCCTCTTCCTTCGTCGGGTTCGAACCGTCGCGGGCGAGTGCGGCCAGCATGGCGTCGAAGCTGTCGGCGCGCAGGCGGTTGAGGAATGCGGTGTAGGAGCGCCCAGAACCGCGGATCAGGCCACCACCGGCCGCCGTCGGCAGCTTGTCCACCCAGCGCGAGGCATAGGCCTCCTCCGTGCGCGACAGCGCGTCTCCGCCGATGCTGGTCAGCTCCAGACCGAACTTCTTGTACAGCGGCGCGTTGCGCCGGTTCTCGATATCTTGGCGGGCGCGGAAGTCGGCATCCTCGGACACGAACGCCTTCAGCGAGCCCGGCACGGCCTTCAGCGCGCGCAGCGGGTGCCCGAAGCTGATCTTGCCGCCCTGCCGGAGAATCGCCGACAGATCGAGCGAGGTCATGATCGCGCGGGCGAAGTTGATGCCGGCGACCGTCTCGCCGAAGATTTTGCCGATGGGCGTCCGGCTCTGGAACTCGGCCTCCAGCGCGTACTTGTGGAACCGCTCTTTGGTCTTCTCCAACTCGAACTGCAGACGCTTGTTCCGCTCGACGAGATCGTGTTCGGTCTTCTCGGGCTTGGTGAAGTCGCCGGAGGCGATGCGCTCTTCCAGCTCAGCGATGCGGCGCTGGAAGTCGCGGGCGCGCTGGGCCTGGTACTGGGTTTCCTCGTCCGGCCGCAATGCCTCGCGCTGGGCTTCGCGCATTTCCTTCTGGTCCCTGCGCAGAGCCTGCTTCGCTTCCTTGGCGGGTCGCGCGTTCTCTCGTTTAAGCGCCAGGCGCAATTCCTTCAATTCGGCCTGCGCCTCGGTCAACGTCTGCGCTTTGCTCTCCGACTGCACGAACAGGGTCCGCACGTCGGCGTCGTCCATGTCCAGCGCCTGCGCGGTCGCGGAGATGATGGCGTCCTCGCCGCGCATGCCCTCGGCCACCACGGCGCGCACAACGCGTTTCACGTCGCGCGGGCGGCGCTGCTCGCCGATGGCCTCCACGGCTTCCGCCACGGTCTCCGGCCCCTTCGCCACGCGATCCGCCTGCGCCTTGGATGCCTTGAATGCGTCCGGGAGCATGCTGCGGTAGCGGTCGGCAGCCGTGCCGAGGTCGGCTTCCATGCGCTTCGTCCACTCGGCCTCAGTGCGCGCGCCGTCGGCGTAGTGAAACGCGCCCATGCGAGCGAGGTGGAAGAACGCGACCGGATCGGCGCCAGCGGGTGCGGCGTCCTCGCCTTCTGGGATCGACCGCATGATGTTCGGGTCGGCAGGGTCGAACGTGCCGCGGTTCGCAGTCGCGGACTTGATCTGCTCCGGGCGCATCGCGACGAAAACGTCACCCTCATCGCTCGTATTGCGCAAAATCAGTCCGTCATAGTCGCCGCCCAGCAACTTCTCACGCAGCGGGCTATCCGGCTGCTCCACCGTGCTGGCGTCGATCTGGAAATCGCGAGCCGGGCGGCCCTTCGCGTCGACTTCTAGAGGTTTCCTGATGTTGAGGTACACGGGGAAAACACCGGCCGGCGCCCCGCCACGCACTGACATCGCATATTGCGCTGAGGCGAATCGACTGGCCGTCTCCGGACTGCTGGTAAAGAATCCGGCCCACGGGCCATTGGTGCTTTGAAACTCGGTGATATCGGAGCCATCGCGCCAATTTGCGGTCGCGCCGCCCCGGTAGACCACAAGCGGATCGCCGTTGGCGTCGACCACTTTCGAGTCGCCGAACCAGCGACGGAACGCGGGCGTCTGCGTCTGGTCGGGAACGCTGCGCTGCGCCCCTACTGCGGGCGGGTCACCTTCACGGCGACCACCCGGCCGGGGGGAATCTTCGCGGAGCCGTCGAGACGGCCGAGGATCTTGCTTGGACTGGCGGAGACCGGCTTCTTCTCGCTCAATTTTTCGGCGGACTGCAACTGCGTCGGCTTGCTCATAGGTGGCTCCGGTTCCGTAAGTGATTCCGATCCCTTCATAGGTGAAGGAACGGGTGACGCCATCGGCGCCGGCCACGTCCATCTCGACATTCATCCCGTCGAGCTGGCGCTGCAGGTCGGCCATGACGCGATCAGCATCGGCCGCGTTCTTGAACCTTACCGCCAATTCATCGCCGCCGGTGTGGCGGTAGACGCGGATGCTGTCGTTCTCGGCCGCCATGAACGTGTCGGCCAGGGCCTTCAGCACCTTGTCCGCCGCCTCGTGCCCAACACCCTCGTTCAACTTGCCGAGCCCGTCCATGTCGATCGCGGCCACGGTCGGCCAGCCCAGCGCCTCGTCCTCGTCGAACGCGCGGCGGTTCTTCATGCCGGTCATCGTGTCGGTGCGAAGCTGGTTTTCCAGCTCGCGGACCTTGCCGCGCAGCCCGGCGGATTCCGGGTTCTTAGCGTCCGCCACCATCCGGTCCAGACCCTTGCGCGCGAACGCGGCGAAGTCGGCCGGCTTCAGCGTGGGGCGATCGACGCCGATCTTCTCCAGCGCGCGGAACACCGCCGAAGTCGCGGCCCAGCGCCGGAACGCGGAGAAGACGCTGCGGAGGAACTCGGTCACCTTCGGCGCCGGTGCGGCCGCGTTGGTCGCCTCCTCCACCATGTACGCGATGCGCTCGTCGTCGAGGCGCTGGCCGGTCTCGCCGGACTTGGCAGCCCTGCGCTTCGCCTTCAGCGCCAGCGGGTCGCCGGCGGCCTCCAGCGCGTCCAGATCGCGCAGCGCGCGCTCGTAGCCCTGCTCGCCCAGCACGTCCAGCATGTTCGCGTGCGTGACCTCGTGCAGCAGCACGCCCAGCGCGTTCTCTGGGGAGATGTTGCCGATGCCGATCCGGGTACCGTCCCACGTCCCGCCGCTGCGCTCGTCGAACTCCAGCACACCGGCACGCTCCAGCCGCGCCACGACACCGCGGCCCAGTCGGTCGGTCAGTGCAGCGCGCGCCTGACCGGGCTTGCCGGCGTTCTCGGGGCGGGACCATCTTTCGCTGTCGGCCGCCGACAATTCACGCTGGATCCGTGACCACACTTTTTCCTGCAACGCCTGAGCCGCTTTCGTTCGGTCTGTTGCGGGCTTCATCCCGGGATTTCTGGTGCGGAACTGGTAGACCAGTTCGGCTCCGATCCCTTGGTTCCTGTACTTTTTATCGACGACCAGCGTCGCCCATTTGTCATACGACGCGATGACCTTCTCGCCGTCGAAAACAGCGGCCGCGATGTCGTCAATTTTTGCCGTGTACCGCCCATCAAGGAACGGCTCTGCGACAGCATCTTCGAGTGAATTCGAGGTGCTTGGACGCAGGTCGGCAGCGTTAGTGTTTCTGGTGATCCTCGGCTTTCCAAGAAACTGTTCCCGCGTCATCCCGCGGAATGCTTCGGCGCCGCTTCGAGCCGTTGCCGGCCGATCTTCGGGGATGCTGCGCTGCGGCGCACGCGTCGACGACATCGCCGACAGGGCAGCCTTCGATTCCATCGCAGCCGCACGGCGCTCCGCCAGCGTGGCGTTCTTGCCCGGAGCCTGCTTCATGAGGCGGGCCAGCATCTCGGCGACCTGCGCGCTCGCCTGCTGGCTCTCCACGGCGTCGAGCTTGCGCTGCAGCGTGGCGACCTTGTCGGACAGTTCCTTGATCTCGGCTTTCTCAGCAGGCTTCAGGTCGCGGTTCACGACCATGCGCAGCTTCCGCTCCAGCGCCGGCATGCTGTAGTCCTCGGCGATCATCCGCTTGCGCAGCTGCAGCAGCCGGCCGGACTCGGTGCCGATGCGGCTTGCGGCCTGATCCACCTCGTCGATCTGCTGCACCGCGTCGTCGTATTCGCGGCGTGCGATCGCGCGGGCTTCCTCTGAAACGTTCGGCGACTGCGCGCGCTCGGCGGCCGCGTCACGGCGCTTGCGCAGGTCGACCTTGTGGACCAGCAGCACCGCCTCGTCCTTCAGCTCCACCGGGCCACCTTCGGCCAGGCGCGCAGCGGTCTCGCGGCCGATGCTCGGCGTCTTGCGGATCGCGCGCACCGCTTCGTCCACGGTCTCCCGGTTGCCTTTGCGGGCTTCACGGATGATCGGGTCGCGGCCCTCGGCGACGCGCTCGGCGTCGGTGACGGCGTTCTTCAGGCTGGTCTGCCGCTCCGGAATATTTTCGGGAATATTTTGCTGCCCGGATTGCGCCGGCTCGCGCTGGGACTCGGCGCGGGGCGATACGGGGATTCCCGTTTCGGCCGTGGAGGAGGCCGCCCTCGGAATTCCGATATCGGGTGATGCCGGCGCGAAACTTTCCGGGGTCGAATTCCCGTTACGCGAAACCGGGGTGTTGGATTGCGCGCTGGCGGGTGTTGCCGAAGCCGCCGATGCGCGCGGGAGATCGCCGACGTTCGGCTCTGCCTGTGTCGCAAGATCGGCGACGTTCGTGACATTCGGGGTGTTGCCGAGATCGGCGCTGCGCACCGGATCCGGGGCGGTGTCAATTTTCTCGACCGTAGATGTAGGCCCACGGAAGGCGTCGGCCTGCGGCGTGCCCAACGTCGGATTGATCTCGCGGGCGACATCGAACAGGCCGGCATCCGAGTCGGTGTTCTCCAGCCGGGTCCGCAGGCGCTGTGCCTGATCGGCAGCCGTGCGCGCGGCGCGGTGGCGCTCCAGGGTGGCGGCGATCTCGGTACGGCGTGCATCGGCCGTGGCGCGCTCCTCAGGCGACAGGCGCGACTCCGGGGACTGGATCAGACCCTCACGCTTGGCGCGGTCCTGCTCGCGCAGCAGGTCGTCCAGTTCCTGCCGTTCGGTGTTCAGCGCGGACACCTCGGCCTCGTCGATCTGGCCGGCGGCGGTGTCGTCCAGTGCGGCCAGTCGGTCGTCGATGGAGCGCGTCGCCGCGGCCATATCCGGGCGGGCGGCGGCCGGCGCTGCCGCTGCAATAGCTGCCGACGGCGTTGCAATAGCACCGGAATCCGTCGCGACTTCCGGTTTTTCGACCGCAGGAGAGGTCGGCGGCGCGGCCGGGGCGTCACCCTGACGAGGGGAGGCGGTACCTTCGGCCGCGACCGCCGGAAGAGTGGGCTGCGTCATCGCAGCGACGAGATCGGCGATGTTGATGCCGTCGGCGGGGAATGCAGCGGGTTGGCCGCGGTTGGTCGTGTATTCGGTGCCGGCGACCGCAGCACCCGGGATGCCACCGCCAAACGCGGCCATGATGCCGGACTCCAGCGCGTTCGCTGCGTTGACATCCCGGCCCTGCGCGATGTCGCCGATGGCCGAGGTGCCGGCCTCTTCGATGGATTCTGCGGGGGCTTCCGTCGCCGCGCCGCGCAGCAAGGCCGAGATTAGGCTCTTCGCGCCCGCGCCTTGTGCGCCGGCCAGTCCTTCGCCGACGCCGCCAGTCGCCATGGTCAGCGGAACGGCCATCGCCATCGCCTTGTTCGCCGCGTCCTGAGCATCTTCCGGCGTCGCGCCGGCGGCCAATGCTTCCGTG
Source organism: Pseudomonadota bacterium (assembly GCA_040387575.1). GTDB lineage: Bacteria > Pseudomonadota > Gammaproteobacteria > Burkholderiales > Burkholderiaceae_C > Variovorax. The sequence goes on along the minus strand of JAZKDL010000510.1, from coordinate 21,567 downwards.
CGCGCCTGCTCGGCGATGCCCGGGGCGACCATGCCTGCGTTCGACGTGCCGTAGCCCAGCACGGATGCCAGCTTCGGAGCGTTCGGGAGGATGCCCTGCGCAGCCGTCTTCAGCCCGCCGCCGGTGGCGATCATCTGCGGGATCTGCGGCAAGGACTGCGCGATCATGCCCAGCACGGACTCACCGCTGGGGATACCGATACCGTCGACGCCGCCCTGCGCATCGCGCTGCACGATCGGGACGGCCTGCTCGGCGCGGTACGCCTCGGGCTTGAACTGCTCCAGCGATTGGCGTGCGTCCTCGAACCCCTGTTTGCCGGTTGGGGTCAGCAGCGACTCGCCACCGCCAAGCCAGCCAGCGAGGTCGGCAAGCGCTTCCGGCGCGCGCGTGAGGCCTTGCACGAGATCGATGCCAGCGCCTCCAGCGAACTCGCCCAGCGTTGTCTCTCGGGCCGAGTCACCAGCGCCCCAGCCGTCACCCAGCCATCGCCGCGGCTCTCCGCGCTTGTCGGTGTAGATGGCGCCGACTTCGCGGTCCTCCGCGCGCAGCGGAATATCGCCGTTGCCGGACATCACCGCCGAGGACGGGAGAACGGGCAGGCCGCCGACCGGCTCGGTGCTACCCGATGCCGTCTGGACGTCGGAGAAGTCCGGCGCGTCGAATGCGTCGAAAGGGTTGGCGCCGCCCAGGGCCGCTGCTGCGGATGGTGCAGGCGCACTGTCGAACTGGTCGAAGGCGTTGCTGGAAGGCGCGGCCGCAATCACAGGCATCGCGCCAGTTCCACCACCACCACCGGAACCGCCGCCGAGGGCATCGGCCAACTGCAGGCGCGGCGCGGGCTCGCCGTCCGACCTCGATACGTGGAGATGCGGGCCACTCCATACGGCTTGGCCAGCCGGGCGCTTGCGCTCGTCGCGGACACGGTAGCCGGCGGCTTCCAACTGCGCCTTGATCGCCTCCTGCTGCTCTGGCGACTCGCGCGCCATGCCCACGTCCAGCGCGCGGCCGCTGTAGTGCAGGCTGCCGGTGTTGTGCTTGCCGCCGTTGGTGGACGTGATCCGACCCTTCAGGGGGGTGAGCAGCGCGCGCACGCCCTCGTAGAACGAGCTGCCGCCGGTCTCCGGGGCGACGAACTTATCGAAGGGGTTCGACATCAGCGACCGCCGAGTGCGCGAGCCGCGGCGCCTGGGCCAAACTTCGCGTCGAACTGCGCGGCCAGGCCCGGGTTCGCGCGCAGGTGTTGCACGGCGGCCGGCGGGGGCGCTGCCATCGGAGCCGACGGGCTGCGGGTCATGCTATCCGGCCTGGTCGGGTCGATGAAGATCGGGCGCTGAGGCTGCTGAGCGACGATCCACTGCCGCGCGTCTTCGCTCAGGTTCCCGGTGCCGCCGTGCGATGCGCGATCGGCGAGGAACTGCTCGTAGAGCTTCTGGTTGAACACGCGGGCAGCGCCGGGCTCGGCATTCGGCGGGGCCATCTTGAACATTTCCGTGACATCGCCCGCCAGTGTGTTTGCCGCTGCCAAGCCAGTAGCCCCGCCGCCGTTGGGGTCGGTTCGGACGCGAAGCCCGGCGAGCGCGTTGGCTGCGGAGGCGTCGGCGTAGTTCTCCACGGCGCCAGCGTCACGCTCGCGCCCGAGGGCGAACGTCGAAGCGATATCAGCCGCCGCGACCGGCGTGGTTTGCATCTGCTGGTTCGGATTCGAATAGGGGTCGAACGCCATGCCCTGCGTGATCTGCGTGCGCTGGCGGGGCTTGCCTTCCAACACGGTCGCGAGGTTGTTCAGCAGGTCGAGGTTGCCACTGCGTGCCGCGCCGAGTGATTCGTCGACAATGCCCTGTTTCTGCACATCGCCTTGGTATCCGCTGATCTGCCGGGGGTCGTAACCGGCGCCCATTGAAGTGGAAATAACCCTCGCCTGCTCAGGCGGCACCTTGTTCGCCACCAGAGCATCGAAAACCTGGGACCGTTGCATCGCCTCGTCGCGTTTGATCTTCGCCTGAGACAGCAGCAGGTCGGTCTGCGCAGCACCGCGCGCACCGTCCTGATACGCCGCCTGCGTGCGACCGCCGTTGCCGAAAAGGGCCGCGCCGAGATCGCGGAAACCGCCGTAGCCTTCGGACATGTCAGTAACCCCCACGGCGGTTGGCGCCGGTCTTGGTCTTCGGCGTGCCGCCGGAGCCCTTCGTGTACTTGCCGCCACCTGTGCCGGAGCCGACAGAACTGGAAGCGCCGCCAGCGAAGGACGAGAACGCGTCAAGGTACGGATTCCGCCGGATGCCCTGGAGCCGCAACTGGTTGAGGAAGGCGTCGCCCTCGGAATTCCGGCCGATGCCGTCGAGGCTTACCGCAGTGTTCGCGCGGTCCAGCGCCTCGTTCTGGCGCTGCAGTTGCGGGGCGTCCATCGCAGCCATCAGGCCGGCGATCTTGGTCCCGAAGTTGCCAACGCCCAGCGATGCGTCCTGCTCAGCCGTGCGCGCCGCGTCCGACAGGTTGCCGCCCTGATTCAACCCGCCCAAGCTGCCGGCCTTCGCTGCATTGACCTGCTGCATGTACTGGTCGAGCACGCTGGCCTTTTCATCGGCGCCGGACGACATAGCCTGCGCGTCGATGGCCTTGTCCACAGCCCCATCGGCTTCGCGCTGGCGTGCCGACTGCTTGCGGATCCCGGCGGCGGCCTCGCGGTCCTGCTTCTTCGCGGTGCTCTGCGTGTTGTAGTAGCTCGCACCAGCACCAGCAGCGGCGAGTGCGAGTGCGATAGCGGTGGAAGTTGCGACGGCCATGGTCAGAGCCTCTTTGTGTAGACGGTGTGGGTCGGGGCGTAGCCCATGCGTTCGAGGATCATGCGCGCCTCATCCGGGCTTGTCGCGAGCGCGGCCATGTTGAAGACCGTGGCGCCGCGGGTTCGCGCGCAAGTCTCGCCAGCGCGGAGTAGGCGCACAGCCGTCATACCGCCGCGGTGTTCGGGCTCAACCCACCAGACCAACTCGGCAGCGATGACCGCAGGGGTGAACGTCGCCGGGTCGATGTGGACGCACAGCATTCCGACGAGCGCATCGCCCTGTTCGGCCACCAACATGACGCCAGGGACGATGCCGGACTCGGCGAAACCCTGCATGGCGACAATCGCCAGCCCCGCCGCCTGCTCCTCCGGCATGTCGCCGTAGATCGCGGGGTAGGGCGACTCCGGATAGAACCGCTTCGCCATCTCCACGATCTGTGGGATGTCGTCCATCGTTGCGGGGCGGATCGTCGCCATCAGGGCCGACCTCCGAACCCGAAGCCCGGCTGGTACAGCGTGCCGTAGACGTCCTTCTCGCCGCGCCGACGGGCCGCGTCTTCCTGGCTGCGGCGATACAGGTTGGCGAAGCTCCCGAAGGCGTCGCCGATGCCCTGCGCGGTCGAAGTGGCCTTGCCGGCTTGGATGTTGTTCTGCAACGCCGACAGCGCTCGCGAGCTGGCCGTCGTGGAGTCGAGGCCCGACTGCGCCATGGAGATCAGGCCAAGGCGCGACTGCTCGTCCTGCGAGCGGAGATCCGCGACCGCGGACTGCGCCCGGCGATCCGCTTCCACCACGCCGCGGGTGTAGTCCTCGCCGACCCTGCGCGCGTTGTCGATGGACACCGATCCGCCGGTCTGGCCGTTCCGCGCCATCGCGAACTTCAGATTCCGATCCGTGTCGCCCTTCTGGCGGTTCAGGTCGTCCATGTAGAACTGCCGCGTCGCGCCGAGGTATTCGCCCAGTTCGCCGGCTCGTGCAGGGTTGTCGAAGGCCGTATTGATCCGGCCCACGCTCGAAGTGATGCGCGCCTGGCGCTCGGCCTCGGCTGCTTCTGCTGCGCGCTGGGCGCTGTTGCTGCTTCCGCCGGACATCAGGCTTTCCTCGTGATTGCGAAACCGATGCCGTCGGCACCGTTGGCGAAGTGTCCCACGCGGACACCCTCGTCGTTCAGACGAAGCCCGCGGCGATACCAGTCGTGCGCGGCGGTGCGCGATGCGAGCGCCACGGTCTCGATGCGGTGAAAGCCGCCGGCCAACGCGTCGTCGATGACCTTGCGGCTCTGCTTCGTGATCTGCACCCAGTAGCGCGCCCAGCCGTCCATCGTGCCGATACCCCACACCTCGGCGACGCCGGGGCGGAGAACATCAAGACCGCCGACAGCGAAGGGCATGCCGTCCGCGCCGGTTAGGGTCCAGCAGTTCGCCGGCATGCTGCCGATGATCGCGCGCGCCACGGCTTCCGGGTCGTAGGTTTCCCAGCCATGCAGGGCGCACATCTGCTCGATCTCGTCGGCGCGCGGGTTGCGCACGAGGTAGGCGATGTCGGCGGCGATGGCGCGATGCACGCGCACGCCATGGTTGACCAGAGCCGTCACGATCCGCTCCCGAAGTCATTCAGATAGATGTTCAGCGCGTTGAATTCCCACTGGCCGGTATAGGTCAGGCGAATGGAAAACGACGGGGCGGACAGCGGAAACGGGATGCGCTGGCCTGGCAGGGTATCCGCCGGAAGCTCGTAAGGGTCGGTGAAGGTGCCGAGATTTGTCTGATCCCAGCCGATCTCAATCGTCGGCGCGCCGTTGCCAACGATGTCGAAGCTGTCCAGCATCTTCGTCACGCCGGCACTGCCCATGTCCAGCCACGGCCACCAGAGCGTCCCCACGATGTCCGTTTCTTCCTCTTCTGCTTCAAAGTCCACCAGCAACTGGTCGTCCAACTCCATGATCGCCTCGTCGGCGCGCACCAGCATCTTGTTGTCGAACTGCGCGAACGCCGAGATGAAGAAAGGGAAGATGTAGCGGCTCCATGCGCCGACCTGACCGACCTTGTTCATCGTGTAGACGAACACCTGGGTGTTGCCGGCGTTACTGGGGATCGCAAGCCAGTATTGCCCAGTGTTCGGGTAATAGATCGCCAGCGGCTTGATGCCCCAAACCTCGGCCTCGGCCAGAGCCGCGACAATCAGCGGATCGATCGGCATGCCAACGTCGCCGGCTTCCAAGTTCGTCGAGCCGCCTGCGATTCCGACCGTGCGCACGCCCTGGCCGCTCAGGAAAAACAGGTCATTCGACACCGGCGACAGCGCACGGTGATAGACCGATCCGATGGGCAACTCGTCGATTTTCCCCATGTTGGCCGGGTCGGCGTCGGCCTGCCACATCTGGAAGGCCTCGGAATTGAACGGCACGAGGTTGCCGCGGTACACGCCGAGAGCCGCGACCGGGTTGGAGCCGTAGGTCTGCAGGCCAAACGGCAGGAACCCTGCGTCCAGCGTCGCGGTCCAGTCCAGCGGGGCGTTCGTCGCGCAGTACCGCACGATGTCGTTGTCGCCCACGAACACCTTCGATGCCGTGATCGTCACGATGTCGGTTTGCGGGCAGTTCACGTCGGTTATCTGCCGAGTGAAGGCTCGCCAGATGATGTCGCCGTCCACCACAGTCCCGCCGTCCACCGTGGGCCATGTCGGCTCAATGCTCCCGCCAGCAGACATGACGGGGACAGCCTTCCACGCGATGCGGCTGGTGACGACTGCCGTCCATGTGATCGATGCGTCCGCTACCGTGGCGCCCACAGTCGTCGGCCACGTCGGCTCGACGTTGGAACTGGTCTGCGCGGTAGCCTGGGTCGCCTTGAACAGCAGATCGCGGAAGCCGCTCGCCTCCAGCGCCCAGCGGAAGTCGTCAGCGTAGGACGTGCCCGCGACAGAACGATTGAAGACGGCACCGATGCGGACCTTGGCGGCATCCTTCGGCCCGACGATGGAGAATCGAGATTCGGTGTAAAGGGTTCCGGATACAGGCGCAAAGGCATCCGTGCGCACCACAGCAAGCGCGGCATTCAGCCATTCCACGACGACCGAGACGCTGTTCGCCGTGCTGGCGCCTCCGGTCTTCGCCATGCACCAGACCGTGGCCTTGTGGAAAGCCCCGCAGTCGACCGTCGCCGCGCGCGCGTACAGCGGGCCGCCGATGGTCGAGCAGGCCAGCGAGTTCGCACCTGTGTGCGGGCTCGCTGCGGAGACGGTCACGCCACCGTCGAGCGTCCACGAGCCACCGCCGAGTTCCAGCCCTGGGTCTGTGATGAGGATCGGTGTCAGCGGCGTCGCGCGCGGCTTCACGATCGCGCCTGGCGCGTATTCCTTGCCGGGCTCCCATTGCGCGGCCATCAGGGCAGCACCGAGTCGCGGCGGCGAGGATCACTGCCGCCCATGTTGTCGTAGCGGGTGCCGCCGCCAATGTTCGGATTCGGTGGCGTCACCACCGGGCCGACGACCGGCGCAGGTGCTGTGCCGGTTTCTTCAATGATGACGGCATAGTCGTTTTCGTAGATCGCGGACCACGTTGGTTCCGCTGTGCCGGTGGTCGGGTTGGTACCGAAGACGTCAACGACTTCCAGCGCGTAGCCGGCAAATACCGTCGGGTCGATACGGTCGGCCACAGCCTTGACCTGCCCAGCCTTCCACACCGGGTATGGGCTGCTGAAGCGATCGGCCACGAACCCGAATCCCGCGGAGTTCGTCGGCTGCACCGTCGTGCCAGGCGGAAAGAACCCGAACGGCTTGCGGCCGATCTCGAAGCGCTGCAGCCAGTAGTGATAGAAGACCGTCGGCTGGTCGGACCACGAGGCCACGACGTACAGGAAGCCGAGGAACGGCTTGGCGTAGGGCACGGACAGCAGCGTAGCGCCCAGCACCGGCTTCGGGTGCGTCAGCACCTCCACGACCACGGACGGGTCAGGCGATGCGGTAGGCGCATCCGCGAACACCACCATCTGACCCTCGAACACGCACAGGCCCAAGGTGCCGGGGACCAAGAATTTGATGCGGCTGCCGGGACGCGGGACGATGGACTGGCTGGCGTTGCGGTAAGCGTTCACGAGGTCGTAAAGCACCTCTTTCGACGCGCCGCCCTTGTAGCGCAGACGCGAAATGCCGCCCTTGCCTGCGGATAGGGTCTCGGTCCTCATACCATCTTCGGCATCGGTAGATTGCGGGGCGTGTTGTTGCCGCCGGGCAGGTACTTGCGCGTGCCGTGCGACGCCGCGGTCAGGTCGCGCGTCATGGTCTGCACTTGGTTGGAATAGTTGCCTGCATCCGGTTGCCCGTAATGTGCCTTCGCGTTCGCGAGAGCCATCAGGAACAGCGGCTCGGCGTCGATGCTGGATCGATCATCGTTATCCACGAACGGCAGCAGGCCAACGTCGCCCTTGATCCGAAGCAGCCAAGTGCTATCCGATGGCGCCGGCCACACTTCAATGCACTGACGCACCTCATAGGCGCAGACGATGCCGGAGATGTTGGAGGCGTAGCTCGTTGGCTCGACTCCGCACTCGATGGGGGTCCACACATCATCGCCGCAGGACACGCCGGCCCACTCGATCCGGCGCCCGTCCAGCTTCAGGGTGCAAAGCCCGCGGTTGGCTGCCAAGTCGTAGAAGCGCACGCCCTGCAGCAAAGGCCATGTGAACCACCGGCGAAGGCGTAGCGCGGAATATCGGGTGTAGAGCAAGACCTGCGCGCTCTGTAGGAAGTCGTCCAGCAGCGCGGCCATGCCCGGCGGCGGGCTTGAAGCCTGCGCGGAGAAGCCCAGCCGTCGCATCAGGCGCGTGCGGAGGTTGAGCAGAGTGTCGGTGACGATCACCCCCTCGTCATCGCAGGCGCAGTTGTAACTCGTCACCTCGTCGGGCGTCAGCGTGAGGTTCTGTCCGGCGTAGGCCGGGAACTGGGTCGCGTCCGTCGGGTCCGGCCCCATGAAGATTTTCGCACCCGGGCCGGCAGCGTAGGCGTCCCAGCTGAAGAACAAAGACCCCATGGATAGCTCGCCGCCCTCTGAAATCTGCAGCGCCTGCAAGACGTCGTTCGCCGCTGAAATCAGGAGCAGATACAGGGACTCACCAGGGGCGCCGGCAAACGAGGTCGAAACCTGCCCTGTATACGTGTCCCCGGGCGAAGGTGCGGAAGCGCCGAGCACCGGGAAAATGCCGAAAACGACCGCATCTGGCGGGGTGTTGGTCAGCACGAAGTCGGTGCCGTTCCACTGCGGATTGCCGCCTCCGACGGTGAACTGCCAACGTTCTGGAATCGCGAGCAGGTTGGTCATCGTGTCCTCGGTATGAAAAGGGGCCGACGGTTGCCGGCCCCTCGGGGGTGGTACAGGTCAGCGGAGCAGGTCAGTCCTTCGGAGTTTCGTCGGCGCCCTTGCCGGCCTTGTCCTTGCCGGCCTTTGCCGGTTTAACGCGCGATTCTTCGAGCGCCTTGGCGAAGGCCTTCACGTTCGGGTATGCCGCGGTGACTGCGGCCTCGCCGACCTTGCCGCCGTACTTGGTCTGCATGGTGGCGAAAACGTCCGCTGGATCGTCGTTCGGGATTTCGAGCGTTCCTTCGCCGATCTCACGAACCAGACCCGTACCCATCGAGCCGTGCATGGCCTCCAGGATCGGGGCTTCGAACTCGAACACATTCGAGGCGGCAGTGATGCCGCCGCCTCGGTCGATCAGCAGTTGGACAGTGCGGTAGTGGCCCATTACGGCGTGCCCTCCAGATCGATCGTCACGGTGCCAGTGCCGATGACGCTGACGTTGACGCGGATGTGGTACGGCAGGTCCGACATCTCCTGACGCAGCTTGGACGCCGCATTCAGGGTCAGGAGCGTCGCCCAACCAGTATCGCCGGAGACGGGCACTTCGCGGTTGGGGGATGGGTGGCCTTGGATCAGCACCACGCCAGCACCGCCGATCGCAGCGGCCAACTGGATGATGCCTTCACGGCCGGAGCCGCCACCTTGGGGGGACCGATTGAGCCGGATACCCGGCTGGATGCCGGTCGCCGTGATGCTCAACGCGGAGCAGAGATTGCGGATTGCAGCCATGTTGTCGTTCCTCTGGATTCTGGGTCGAGCGAGGGGCCGAAGCCCCGCGCCCAGTGGCGATCAGGCGATGGAGATGACGAAGTGCGAGGAGCGCTGGTCGGTCGTGATGCTGTAGTCGGTGTGCATCCCGTAGTAGTGCACGAACCGATTGTAGACCGGCTCCGGGATGACCTTCTGCATCCAGCGACCGCGCACCGGACGCATGGTGATCGCCTTGCTGTTCAGGCCGTAGCAGCGCTTCTTCCACGGGTAGGTGATCGCGCCGAGGATGTCGTCCAGCGCGTCGAAGGTCGGATCCCAGATGACCGGCACGCCGCCCCAGTGGATCGCCTTCGTCGACGGGTCCAGCGTCACGCCACCAGAGCCCGGCACGCTGACGTGCAAGTCCTGGGTGGCACGAGCATCGCGGCGAAGTGCGTCGAGGAACAGGGAGCCGCAGAAGTAGGCATCCGGGGCGCCACGCTTGCCTTTGGTGATCGTCGCGCGGGTGGCGATTTCCATCGCGTCCACGAGGTTGCCTGGCGTCGCGGTGCTGATGCCCATGTTCGCGTAGTTCTGCCACGGGGTAATGACCGAGGCATCCAGCCCGCCGATCGTACCGACCGCTGGGGTCGTCGACACCAGCAGATCCAAGCCCGGAACCGCCTTCGTGTCGTGGGTGCCGTCGCGGAGCATGTCGTAAGCGAGATTCTGCTGCAGGCCATCCTTGAGAACGGTCCAGTTTTCCTTCATCACGTCGACGATGATCTGCGCTTCCTCGCGCGTCGCACCCGACACCTTGCCGTCGGAGTTGCGGGTGATCGTGATGCCGCGATCCACCAGCTCGCGCTCGACCAGGTAGAAACCGTCGAATGCTTCGTAGTGCTGGTACGGGGCCGGACGATAGGTGTCGCGGCTGTTGAATTCGAGCTGGTCGGCGCCGTGGATGCGCTGGAAGTTGGAATCCAGCGACAGGCGAACCTTCTCGTTGAATACGCCGCCGGTGAAACTGGCCGGCTTCTTGTGGCTCAGAAACCAGTCGTAGACCTTGAGCTTGTGGGTGATTTGATCGACGGGCTCGCCGTCGGCGTACTGCTGGAAGTTGTAGGTCGCTGCGTTCTGCAGTTCTTGCGGGGTCAGAGGCATGGTCGGGGCTCTTCGAAAGGGATGGGGTTTGATCCATCCGCGTTCGAGGAGCGCGAGGCCTCTTTCTGGCGCTACCGGTCACGACTCCGGCTATACGATGACGCGGGGTGAGGTGTGTCGGACCTCACTGGCGGGCAGTTTGCACCTGCGTGGTGCAAAGTCAAGGCCCGCCGTGTTGGCCGGGCCTGTTGGATCAGACCTGGCGGGCTCCGGCCATCGCCGCGAGGGTGGCATCCACCGGGTCCGTGAAGCTGCGTATCTGTCCGGCACTGGTCGCGGCCGGTCGAAGCGGGGCGACGGTCGGCTTCGGGGTTGGGGATGTGACGGCCGTCGGCATAGCCGGGATGTTCGCCCACAACTGACGGATCAGGGCAGGCCATTGCGCCGGCGGATATGCGGTCTGGATCTGTTCGACCAGCGGTTTCACCATCGCGAACTTCGCAGCGAACTGCGGATCGGACGCGCGCAATTCATCTCCCAGTGCCGCCACAGCCGCCAGCCCATCGTTCTGCGCCCTCACCGCCGAGTCCTGCTCAGTGCGCACATTCGTCGTCACCTCGCCCAGCTTGGCCTTCGTGCGCAGGCGAACCAGCTCCAGCGCGGTGTCGTTGTCGATATCCAGCGCCGCGACCTTGGCCTGCAGGTCCGGGTGGTCCTGCAGCGGATCGTTGTTGCCGACCGCCTTACCCATCAGCTTCCCGAGGGAGAAATATTCTTCCTCGATCTGCGCGAAGGCGACTTCCAAGTTCTCCGGGTTGCCGCTGTTGATCAGCGTCAGGTAGTTCATGGTCATCGCGAACTGTTCGGGCGGTGCGCCGGTGGAAGTCACCGCGTCCTCCCATTCGATGGCGCGCTGGCGGAACACTTCCAACTGCTGCACCTGCGCCTTCAGCGGCTCAACCTCGGCCGCCCTAGTGCTCAGGTCGCGGAACCTTGCGGCCGCGCGCTCGTTCTTGATGCCCAAGTCGGCGATCTCTGCGTCGACCCTGGCCTTCGCCTCTTCCGGTGTCGGCTTTGCCGGTTCCTTCGCCGGCTCCGGTACGGTCGTGGCTGCAGGCGCGACGTCAGCGACCGGCAATGCGGCGACGGGATCGGCTGCAGGAGCCGGCTCGCCCGTCATGGCGGCAAGCGTCGCATCGACCGGATCGACAGGCGGCGGGGTGTCCGTGGTCGCGGGTTCGGTCGTCGCTACCGGCTCTGCGGCTGCATCGGCGGGAATGTCGGCCGTCGCCGGCACGTCGGGGGTATCAGTCGGATCGATCATGGGAGCGTTCTCTCGTCATTGGATGGTGGGTTCTACGCCGCCCGGAAGCGGCAGACCGGGAGGGCCGGGCGGTTGCATGCCCGGTTGCTGCGGTGCGGGGTAGGCCATGACGGGCTGCATCGTGGCCGGGTCGATCAACTGGACCGGCTGGCCCGGCTGCGGAATGAAGCGAGTGGGGTCGATGTTCTCGCCGAAGCGCTCCATCGTTTCGATCAAGTGCTGCTCGTGCGCGTTTGCAATGTCCAGTGGCGAGGACAAGCGCAGCGCCCCGATTTTGTCGATTGCCTCGCTGATGATTGGGGAGAGCTGCGCCCAGCGTTCCTGCCGTAGGCCGTTCGCAGCCTTGGAGCTGGAGCCGGCGCGGATGTCGAGCTGTACCAGCATGCCCAACTGCTCGATGGTCATGCCCTCCGGCCAGAACGCCTCGGGACCGGCAAATCGCTGCACTTCCTCCAGCGGCATGCACTGGAGCGATATCTGCGCCGTGTAGTGCGCGAGTTCGAGGAACATCTCGTCCAGGCTGTCGCGGAAGAATGACTGGCGCGACTCGGTGCCGGTCTGCTGGATGTCCGCCTCGGTGGCAGTCTTGGCCGTGCGGATGCTGGACGACAGGGCTTCTTGAATGCCCCAGATCAATTCCAGCTCCTGCCGGATCACAGCGGTGTCGTACAAAGCGGGGTTGAAGTCCGGGGTCGGCAGGACGCCCATGGACGCGTTCACTGTCTGGCCCATCAGATTCACCCCAACCATCTCACCGATGCCGCCGGCTTCCATGGCCTCCGCTTGGTCCGGGTCAACAATGCTTTTGTCGAACCACGTCCGCGGGATGGACCGGCGACGGAACTCGCGGTAGTTCGACCGCACCCGGCTGTATTCGTCCAGCAGGTCAACGGATCGAGACGGCAGGGATTCCGGGTGACGCTTGCCGTCGACTTGGATCGGCGCCCACTGGAAATATGGGTAGAAACGGGTGGAACCTACGTCCGGCGCAGCGACCGGGCGAGCCCACTTGCTGATGCCCTCGACCCATGTGCGGATGACGTTCGCCTCGCGGTCCCACGTCTCATGTGCGCAGATGAAGGCCTCGCAGTCTTCGCCGCCGTCCCGCTTCTCGAAGGCGTCCGCATCCTCGGCGGAGTACTGCACATACGCGCCGGAGGCCTTGCCATCCGTCTTGCGCTGCGTGTAGAGCGTCGCTTGCTTCAGGTCTTCTTCGGTCAGGTCCGGGAACTTCTGGAGACCCTGCGACCGCGGGAAGAACATGCGGTCATCGAGCCACGGGGAATCGAGATACCGCTCCAGGGTCGGGCACTCCGGCGCGACGGTAATGTCCTCCGCCGGGCGGTAGTCGAAGACCATGCCGGTGTCGGTCTGGCGCTCGACGCCACCCTGCATGCCTTCGAGCTGGGCGTTGATCGCGGCCTGCAGCACTTCGGGGCTGTCGGTCTCGCCGCTGGCAAGCTGTGACTGCATCGCGGCCAGGCGCTTGATGTTGTCCTGCAGGTCCGGCACTTGCTGCACCACCAACGGGTCGCTGCCCGTGCGCTTGAGGTAAACGGCCTTGAACCAGCCGACGCTCACGCTCAGGGACGATCGAACCATCGGGCGACACGCGGCCTTGAGCTTTCCCTCGCGCCATAGGCCCATCGCCACGAGGTCCAGCGTCTTCGCCAGCATGCGCGCCATTTCCTTGCGCTGCGGGCCTGCTGCGGCTGCCGGCTGGGATGCCATCGTGGGGTCGCGGGCGAACAGGAATGAGGTCAGCAGGTCGACGTACGCACCGGCGATCGGCACATACACATCGAAGTTCCCGCGGCCAGCCTCGCCACCGACGTAGGTCCGGTCCACCGCGTATTGCTTGCGCGCCGGTGCGTCGAACTTGCGGCCTTCCTTGACCTTCTTCACCCAGGCATCGACATCGGCCTTCTCCTGCGCCATATCGGCCAGGCGCTTGGCTTCGGCTTCCTCGGGGCTCATGACCGCCATCACTGCGTCGACCTGCACGTCCGGGACTTGCTCTGTCGGAATCATCGGTAGTGCCTCTTCTTGTCGATTACGCGGGATGCGGTCTGGCGCTGGATCGTTTGCATGGTCATCGGCTCGGGCTTCGGGCCGTCGTCGTCTTCTGGTACAGCCTTCGGGTCGCGCATCTGGTCAAGGCCTCGGCCGATCAGACCGCACACGTCGACTGCATCGTCCTTGTCGGTGTCGGCGCCGCGGAACTTGCAGAGGAGATCGGCAAGCCGCGCTGCCCAAGGCGTATCCAGCGGCAGGTAGACGCAGCCAGCCGACACATAGCCTCGGAATGTTGCGACTTTCGCGATCTTGTCCTTGTCGTCCGGGAGCAATTCGCGGTGATAGTACACGCCGCGCTCCTTCTTGGCGGCCCGTTCCCGTTGCAGGCGCTTGCGCATCGGCGCGACGGCGTTCTCGTCCTTGCCACGGGCGCCCCACCATTCGGAGACCTTCCAGCGTTTCGCCAGGGTGATCTCGGCATCTGCGCTCTTGTCGAGGGTGACCTGTCCGGACCACCAGTCGACCGCGTACAGGTCACCCTCTGGGTCCATGCCGAAGACGCCATGCTCGCTCCAGTCGGGGTCGTTGCTGGCGCTCTTCTCGGTGACCGCCCAGTCGCTAGCGCCGTAGTAGCGCAGGGGCTTCCGCCTGAACTCGATGCTGTTGGGGTCGTACCATCGGAACCACGACGCCTCGAACTGGTTTCCCTGTTCGGCGCGCGGCCTTTGCTGGCACAGCGCCGCCCACATGCGGGACAGCACGGGGTCCATCTTTCCGGGCTGCGGCTCAAGATTCTGCCAGTGCTTCTTGTCGAACCACTCCGGCCACAGGTATTCCCCAATCTCGCGACCCAGCGGATCGTCCGCGCGCTCGCACTTCGCCTGGATGCACAGCACCTCCCATTCGAAGCCATCGCGGCACAGGATGCGCCCGGACTCACCGTTCCAGTCCTCCGGCAAGATGCGGCCGGCGAGGTCATCGGGCGCCCAGCGGGTCTGGATCAGGATGATCGACCCGCCAGGCTTCAGGCGCATCTTCAGCGTGGCGTTGTACTCGTACCAGCAGCCCTCGGAGATCGGTCCGCTCTGGGCATCCTCCCAGTTCGCTACCGGGTCATCGATCAGGATCGCATCGGCGCGGGCGGAGGTGATGCCGCCGGTGATGCCCTTCCATAGCGCAGACGAGTCGTTCGACAGATCCCACTCGTCGACTGCTGAGGAGATGAGGCTCACCTCGTGGTCGTAGATCGCGCGGTATTCCTTCGACTGCACGAGCTGGCGGCAACGCTTGGAGTTTCGCTGCGCCGGCTTGTCCGCGTAGCTGGTGGTGATCCACTTGAAGCCCGGCCAGCGGCCCAGTGCCCATGCGGGAGCGACGACGCCGGCGTAGGTGGACTTCGCGCTGCCCGGGGGCAGGAACAACATCAGGCGGCCGTGCCGCTCTTCAAGGCAGGACTGCACCTTCTCCAGAATCAGCCGATGGTGTGGCGCGAGCCCCGTCTCTACGGGCTGGAATAGCCAGTCGTCGGCCGCGTCCTCATCGCCGAGCGGTGCACCCGGGATCGGCACCGCCTGCGCGAAGGCCAGCAACGACTCCCGCGCCATGTCCCGGCGAAGGACTTCCGCCGCCGCCTCGGCTGGAGACGGCCGGGCCAATCAAAGCACCTCGCGGACGCTTACGTACTCGATCACGGGCATGGCACCGGACGCGCCGAAGAACTCCAAAAGCAGATTGCCGACACCCGCCACGATGTCCTCCGAGTAAAGCCCCGGCAAGGTGCGCAGGGTTCCGTTGGCCTGAATGCCGCCTGTGAATTGCGCCCGGATTGGACCGCCGGACAGTGCGGACGCGTTGAAAACGACTCGATAGGTCAACCCACCCACGAGCGTGATCGGCTCGGATGTCCCGGAGTTTGCAATGCCGGGGTCTTTCCGCAGCGCGCCGCCGGAGATTGTCCAGTCCAAGCCTTTCGTCCAGACCGTATCGGTGTCGAAGCTGCCATTCGTCGTCAGCTCTGGGCCAAGGCCATCATCTACGGGGTTTACAGCCTGCAGTTCGGACAGTAGAGAACGGCCATCCGACAGCGACGTGCCATCAACCCTGCACGCTATCGGTAGAACGATCTTGCTCACAGCCCACCGTCTGAGGAGAAGACCCCGACGGATGCGGAGGTGTCGGCACTGCGGGCCACCCTGTACACGCCTGGCGCGATCAGCAGCGCGGACTGGTTCGAGCTGTCCAACTCCACGCCGGTGTCGGTGAACGATTCGTCCGGGTTCTCGATCTGCACCCGAAGCGACGGCTTGCAGTATGGGATTGCCTCGGAGTCCACCCCGGGCGCTGATGCGAACAGCCCGACCGTGACCGGAGCCCCCGCAACGACCGTGACGCTCGTGCTGTTGTCGGCCGTGGTGCCGGCGGCGAGGATCTGAGTTGACATTGCTGGCTCCAGCAGGCAGGAAGTGGCGCCTATCCTACCCCCGGAGGCTGGGGCGTCAACTGCCGGGCGTTCCCGGCTTCGCCACAGCGCCGGACGCAATCGCCAGCAACTGCTCCCGGCTCAGCTCGAACCGGCTCTCCACCACCACCGGAGCGTCCTTGTCCCCGCGGACCGTAACGGCGTCCCCGTACTTGCTCCGGTTCTCCTTGACGATCTGGAACTTCTTGATGTCCATCAGCACCCGGCCAACGTCAGGGGCGACCGTCTTGGCCTTGATCTCGTCGGCCAATGTCTGCATCGATTCGAACCGCGTATCGGCCCGCATCTCTCGGGCGCGTGCGTACATCTGACGGAACTCGTCGAACTCAGGGCCCTCGTGCGCAAGCCAGCGGAAGACTGTCCGTCCGGAGGGCAGTCCTTTGAACTTCCCCATCTTCTCGGCGTTGGCTCCCTCTGCGATGCGTTCGCAGCACTGTGTGCCGAGAGCCTTGGTGTAGGAGGTGGGGCGTGCCATGGGTCATTCGTCCTGTGTGGCTACAGGGACTTGCTCCGCTGCCGCCTTGATGTTGCGCAGGACGAACTTCACGCCCTGCATGATGGAAAACGGCAGATTGCCGGCGTCGAACCACAGCACCTTCATCTCGTCGGCGCTGGCGCCCTTCCTGTGCTGCTGCTGGACTTCCGTTATGAGCTGGACGGCATGCTCGCGGGAGTAATCGCCTTCGCGCTCGATGCGCAGCTGCTCGGGTGCCCTGCTCATGGGTCTATGTCCTGTCCGGGGTGGTTGCTTGTGCCTCGTGTCCGGACTTGCTGGCCGCGCGCCTTCTGATCCAGAAGTTGAACCTGGCGCCAACGATCATCTGATCGATGCTGAGCCCCTTGTATCGCGGGATGACGATATGGGGTTTCCTGCGTCCAGCCCTGAACTGGACGCCCATGTCATCGACGAGAAGTTGTGCTGCGGCCCGGGTCATGGCGTCGTGTTGCTTCATGGGTCAGCCTTCCTGTTCGGCGTACGGAATCCATAGTCCACCCGGCCGCAGCCTTGTACGCCAGCGTTCATTCATCTCGGTTCGCTCTTGGTCTGTTTCCGGGGTGAACATAACTCGGACCTCGTGGAACCGCTCCCCGCCGGAGCTTTCCCATATCGATGCGGCCCGTCCTTGGTGCCTGTGGTTGATGCGCTTCCAGTCGTCACGCTGTTGCGGGCTCTTGAACAGGTAACAGACGTCCTGTCCGTGGGCGGTCGGTACGCTCTGCCCTGTGGCGGCCGCGGCAGTGCCCATGTCAATCCACAGCTCAGTCGGCGGAGTGGCCATCACTTATAGCTCCCGGCGTTGCGCCAGTACGTGGCGGGTGTCTTGCCGATGCCTCCGGCGGTCCCATCCTTGGGCATTGTCCTGAGCAGCGAAGCGATGCCAAGCGCCCTTACCCTGCGCGATGGCTGGATCTTTGCGGGCTTCTTGGTCATCGCTTGCCTCTCTTACTGGGGTTCGCCGGTTTCCGACGTGGGTGGTTCCCGTGGGCTTCCAAGGGGATCATACGCGTAACGACGGCTGGAGTATTCCAGCAGGATCGCCACCATCTCCTCGGCCTCGGACTGGCTAGCGACCTCGATCGTTCTGCCGCCTCCGGGGTTCCCGAACTCGACCCAGCAGGCCTGCGCCTCGAACTGGTTTGGTGCGGTGCAGAATATGCGGATGCGCACCGGCGGGATAGGGGCGTCGCCCGCGTAGACAGGGGCTTGGCTGCAGCATAGCGCCAGAGCCGCAAGCAGGCCCAGGGTGAATCGTTTCATCGGTTACCTCGTTGGTTGGTGTCCGGGCCGGACAATATCACCAACGTGTTACGACGAAAATACCGGCCGTGTCCGGTTTCCGATGCGGTCTGCGTACTACTGGATATGGCCGGCATGGTGTCGGCGGGGAGAAACGAGATGCAGACGATTCACGAAGCCATCGAAAAAGGCACGCTTTCACAAATCATCGCGCAGCATTGCGTTGCTGTTTTTGCCAAGTGCGAGGCTTGGTTTTCTCCGGCCCCGGGGTCTTATGAGGACCAGTGCTGCCGGGCGATGCTTGATCTCGGAGTGCTTGAGGCTAAAAACCGCCGGTTTACCCATCACGGCTATAAGTACGATTTCAAGCAGTCCACCGCTGCGGCTGGTGCCGCATGACCGCCCCGACCGAAGCCGGCGCATGGACGTCACCGTATTACGGTGTGCAGCACTACGGGACAACCGGTTCTCGATTTAGAATTCTCACCTCTTTTTGGGGGACAGTCTGCGATTACGAATCATACGCGACTGCGCATGTCTGGACTCCGGGTTGTGGTTTCACCTCGATAGAAACAGTTCACGATACGGCAGATCAAGCCCGCACTCATGTGGAATCCCACTTGTTCGAGTTGACTCGCGGAGCCTTGGGAACTTCCGCCACCGGAGCCCAGCCATGACCCCGACCGAAGGCCAGACGACCACGGAAGCCAAGGGCGCGCCGATCCGTGCAGGAATGCTCAGTGCCGGATTGTCGAACCTGAAAATCCACGCGCTGCGGCCCGACGGTTCGGCCGCTTGCAGCAGTTATCTTTTCATTGAAGGTCAGGAATACCTTGCACGGGACATTGCGCGAAGTGGCCGATGCAATTCCCCGGCTTGCCGAAAGCTGTACGCAGCCGCCGACCTCGAAACCGGAGCCAAGACCCCATGAGCCAGACGAACATGAAAGAATTCCACCTATGCGTGAAGTGCAACACCGCCGCTGAACTGCAGGACGCGCTTGAGCGGACCGCCGCCGAAATCGCTAGCGACTACGCGGCGATCGACGAAGCCCTGAGCGTGGACGGAATGATCGACATGACGACCGGCGACGCAGAATCAATTGAGTTGTGGAGGGTGTCATGAGCCAGTCGACCACCCCCAGCGGCGATGCGAATCGCACGGCGCGCGAACTTCTGGCGGCCGAATACGAACGCGAAGGTATCGAGTTTGTGCCTAACGCCATTCGCACAGACCCGATTCTAACGACGGCAGAGGACCGTGCCGTTCGCGCTATTGTCGCCGCACTCTCCCGCAATGCGGAGCTTGAGGCGAAGACCGCCTTACAGATGGGCGTCGGCGATGGCGTCGGACAGTTGTTCGTCTACGGCGACTACGAGTCGATCAAGGCGGCGCAGGCGATGGCACTGAGGCTTGAAGCCCTCGCCGTCGAGAACAAGGCGCTGCGTGATGGCATGTTGAAACTGGCGGACAAAATCGCGATCTACGCCGATGACGATGAAATTGACTCGTCCCGTCTCGGCCGCCTTGCTCACTTCTGGCTAGGCCAGTTGACCGCCCTCGCCCGCACACCCGCCAAGGAGAACGACGATGGCTAAAGAGTCAGTGACATGCGCAACGTACTGGAATGGCGTCCCAGTCAAACACGCCCGTGAGAAGCGCGAGGTTCACGTCAACGAGCATGGCCAACGCTACATCATCGGCGACGACAAGCTCCGGTATCGGCTGGACGAGTTCAATGAGTACGAATACCGCTATGGGCAGCGCGAGGAGCCGCCCGTCGGCTGACCTGTCCGCTTTCCCGTGCTTCCGACGTATATTCCAAGTACACCGGCCAGATGCCGGGATCCGATCAACCAACCGAGGATGCCGCTATGAAACGTTGACCCGATCATTACATTGAGCAAAAGCCCGGCACTGTCCGGGCTTTTCTCTGCTCGCAGATTAGACGATGGCCGCGTCCGCCAGCACTTCGGCAATCGCCAGCCCCAGCGCCTGTTTCCGATCCTTGTACGCCTTCACGTCGGCCGGGTTGCTGATGAAGAACAGTTCAACGATGACCCCACCGGCCTGCACGAAGCCCAGCCGGTGATGCTGGCCTGCGTTCTCCGGCTTGGCGCCGCGGTTCTTGATCTTCAGCGCGGAGGCGATGGCAGCGCACAGCGCGGTCCCCAGCCCCTTGTCCTTGGGCGCCTGCAGCGTCTCCACGCCCGTCGCGGCCGGGTTGGCTGCGGCGTTGCAATGGAACTCGACGGCGATCTTGTGGCGCCTGGCGCCCTTCATGGCGTCCTTCAGTGGCAGGTTGCCGGCTCCCTCGGCGTCGACCTCGCACGTCACGCCCATGGCCCGCAGATGGCCGGCTACAGCGTTCCGGACCTCGACGGCGACATCGGCCTCTTTCAAGCCGTTGCCGACGGCACCGGGATCGGTGGTCGAATGGCCGGCGGACAGGTAGACGGTCTTCATGGCCTACACCTGCTGCTCTTCGCCAGCCGGCGGCACGGCCGGAGCTTCGGCCTGCGTCATCGCCACCAGCGCCGCGTTCGCGATCCAGTTCTTGTCGTCGTTGATGTAGGTCCGAGGCTGATCGGTCGCAGTCGGAGCGGCGATATCGATGATCCAGCCGTTGTCGGCTTCGTAGATGGTCAGGACGGGCTTCATGGCGTTCCTTGGCGGGTTGTGGAGGGCCAAGGATGCCCGGGAGGTGGTCGCCGGGCAAGGTGGATCGGACGGGCGGCTCAGCGGCGCTCGTCCAGCCTGCGGAGCGTGATGTTCAGGGCCGCCAGCTCGTCCATCTTCATGATCCGCCACATGACCTTGCGCCCGTGCCAGCCGTTCTCGCTTCCCTGGTGACAGTCGTCGCACACGGCGACCGTGGTGAAGTGCTGGCCTTGGACGATGTGATGCGCGGCGGACGGCCCTGGGCGATCGCACACGCTGCAGGGCAGTTCCTTGACGGCGCCCATGTGCGCAGACTCGGCCGCGGTGTGGGCCTTGGAGTTCTTGGATCTCATGCCGGCCTCAGCGGGCAGTTAGGCCCATTGCACGAACGCCCAACCCAGACATTCCCCCGGCATAGCGGGCAGTAGCCGCGATCTGGTTCGGTCGGGGTTTGCACGCGCTTGACGGACGCACATTCTTTCATGGCTCTTTTGTGCGCGTTATCGCACCCGAACGAACCGCGCACGTATCCGCAGTCGCATATCTCGTCGGTAGTGCCGGCGGGGCTCTCGGCGTCGAACTCGGCGGCCCATTCCTTCATTCGCCGATACACCACGGACCACGGCGTAGCGACATCGAAGTTCAGCAGCGCCCTATCGAACGCCCGGGCGATGCTCGCGTCTGTCGCGCGGGTCATGGCTTGCTCCCGTACTTCGCGTGCAGCCAGTCTACGGCTCGTGCGATCTCATCATCGACTTCTGGCTGATCGTTCGCAGGCCTGATATCCGCTTTGTAGAAAGTCACAACATCCATCATCGAGCGCATGAGGTCGCACTCATTGGGGCCGGACTGGCCTGGCGGATACCAGCGGATTGTGATTGAGACGAATTCGGTCATTGGTGCTTCCCCTTGGCGGCGCGGCGGGCCAGCTTCGCCCGCTGCTTTTCGATGCGCTCGGCGATGTCGGCCTCGGTGCGATTGTCGCGCTCTTTCGGCGACCGGCGCGGGAGGTTGTCGAATGCGCCTAGTGCCATGGCGATGCCGAGCAATGCTGTAGTGGATGGCTTCATCTGGCGTCCTTCGGTTGCGGGGCGAGGGCGGCGGTCAGGGCGATATGTGCGTCGGTCTCGGCGAGGATATGCGCCTGTTCGATCTTGGCGCCTTGGCTGCGATGGTAGCGGGCTCGCTCTTGAACGAACGCAGCACGCCAATCGCCCTCCACCCCGCCCGTCTTGGCGCCCTGCGCGAGGGTGTGAAGCCTTTCAGCGATGTAGTCGCGTTCCGCAATGTGACCGGGAACGGCCGCCATGGTGGAAACGCGCTCCGCCAGCCGCGTCAACTCGTCGTGCTTATCCATGGCTGGCTCCGGTCAGGCGGCGCAGCGAGTTGGCCCAAGCGGTCATCTCTGCACGCGAAG